>NZ_CP054839.1:7327908-7633237 GCF_018141105.1 Saccharopolyspora erythraea
ACCCAGCCTCGACCCTTGCCGGACCGCCGGCGCTCCGCTGTCCCCTGATCCGGAGCACCGGCGGTACCCGAACCCCCGATGACCTCACGTTATGCGGGTACGGGGAATGTTCGGATCGGCCGAATTGGCAGCGCGAGATCGATCGAACGGCCAGCGGAGCCGAACCCGGCTCGTACTTTCGGCCGAGATCAACACCGGGCGGAGGTTCACCGCGCCTCTCTCGCGCGGCGACCCCGTTGCTTCAGTGGCGTTGCGCGCCGGGGCGCTGTTGCGCGGGAAGGCGGCAGGCGGGCGTCGACCCCGGCAGCCGGTAGCGGTTCGCCGCGACCAACCGGTAGGCGGCGTGCGCCAGGAAACGCAGCACGGGCAGCGACATGAGGTGGCCGAGCAGCGGCCAAACGCCCCTGCAGTCCTTCAGCAACTCGGCGACGGCGGCGGCTCCGCCGAACCGACGCCCCGAGGTGTCGACCCAGACGATCTCGTGCCGGGCGCGGTCCTCGGTGATCCGCAGCGCCGCGAGGTCGGCCTCCTGCCACGGGACGAGCCGCACCCGCACGGGCAACCGCTCCACCAGTCGCGCGCTGCGCGTGCAGAAACCGCAGTCACCGTCGTAGACCAGCACCGGCACCGATGGCATGGGGACCTCCTCCCGGCGGAAGCGCACCAGGCTTCGTGGCACCCACGATAGGCCGGAGCTGCGGCCAGTCCCAGATCAGCAGGTACAGGTTCCCCGGCAGCACCAGCGGCCGCGGCCGGCCACGCCGCCGTCAGTCGAGGTCGTCGTGGCGCATGAGCTGGCGGCACGCCTCGGTCAGCGACCCCGACAGCGACGGGTACACCGAGAAGGTGGCGGCCAGGTTGTCCACGGTGATCTGGTTCTGCACCGCCATCGCGATCGGCAGGATCAGCTCGCTGGCGTTGGGCGCGACCACCACGCCGCCGACGACCACACCGGTCTGCGGGCGGCAGAACACCTTGAGGAAACCGCGGCGCAGACCCTCCATCTTGGCCCGGGGGTTGGTCGCCAGCGGCATCATCACGGTCCGCGCGGGCACCTCGCCGCTGTCGATCGCCTGCTGGCTGATGCCGACGGTGGCGATCTCGGGGTGGGTGAACACGTTCGCCGCGACGGTCTTGAGCTTGATCGGGGTGACCCCCTCCCCCAGCGCGTGCCACATCGCGATCCGGCCCTGCATCGCCGCGACCGAGGCCAGCAGCAGCAAGCCGGTGCAGTCACCGGCCGCGTAGACGCCGGGGACGCTGGTCCGCGACACCCGGTCCACCGGGATGTAGCCGCCGCGGTCCGGCTCGATGCCGATGCGCTCCAGCCCGATGTCGTCGGTGTTGGGCACCGAACCGACCGTCATCAGCGCGTGGCTGGCCTCGACCTGGCGGCCGTCGGCGAGGTGGATCAGCACGCCGGTGTCGGTGCGCTCCACCTTCTCGGCCCTGGCGTGCTTGACGACCTCGGTTCCGCGCTCGGCGAAGACCTCCTCCAGCACGGCGGCGGCGTCGGCGTCCTCGTGCGGCAGCACGCGGTCGCGGCTGGAGATCATGGTGACCTTCACGCCCATCTCGGTGTAGGCGGAGGCGAACTCCACACCGGTGACACCGGAGCCGATGACGGCCAGGTGCTCGGGCAGTTCGGGCAGGTCGTAGAGCTGGCGCCAGGTGAGGATGCGCTTGCCGTCGGGTTCGGCGCCCTTGAGGATGCGCGGCGTGGCGCCGGTGGCGATCAGCACGACGTCGGCGAGCAGCTCCTCGAAGCCGCCGTCGGCGAGGTCGACACCCACGTGGTGCTGTGCCATGCCCTTGGCCGGGCTGGTGAACCGCGCCCTTCCGGTGAGGACCCGCACTCCCTCCCGGCGGACGCGCGACCGCACGTCCGCGGACTGCGCGAGCGCGAGGCCCTTGACCCGGCCGTGGACCACCGCGACATCGACGTCGGTGTCCTCATTGCGGCTGCGGATGCCCAGCTCTCGGGCGTCGCGCGCCGAGGAGCGCGCACCGGAGGAGGCGATGAAGGTCTTCGACGGCACGCAGTCGTAGAGCACGCAGGCGCCCCCGAGGCCCTCCGGCTCGATCAGCGTCACCTCCGCCGCGTTCTGCGCGGCGACCAGAGCCGCCTCGTAGCCCGCCGGGCCGCCTCCCATGATCACGATGCGGGTCACTGTGCGATTCCTCCCCGGTCCGCCTGCCTTGTGGGCGCCGACCTCACCGTACGCTGCGCCGCGATCGGTCATTCCGGGTGGTGCCACCGCTTCGGGTGAGCCTCACCACGCGGCCCGAGCCGCCGAAGTCCCCGGGTACGGGACGGGAGCGGGACGTTCGGGCGAACCCCGCACGGCTTCCGGGACCGCCCGTCGCACCGCCGTACACCCCTTCGTGATGCGGTCCACTCCGACAGGTGGCCCGTCGATCGCTACCCTGTGGGGCGTGCCGCTGTACGCCGCGTACGGGTCCAACATGGATCCGGCCCAGATGATGGAGCGAGCTCCGCATTCCCCGATGGCGGGAACGGGCTGGCTGATGGACTGGCGGCTGACCTTCGGCGGGGAGGACTACGGCTGGGAAGGCGCGCTGGCCACGATCGTCGAGGCCGCCGGCTCCCAAGTGTTCACCGTCCTGTACGACGTCAGCCCCGAGGACGAACGACAGCTCGACCGCTGGGAAGGCTCCGAGCTGGGGATGCACAAGAAGCTGCGGCTGCGGGTCCACACGCTCGACGGCCCGGTCCTGGCGTGGCTGTACGTGCTCGACGCCTACGAGGGCGGTCTGCCCTCGGCGCGCTACCTCGGCGTGATGGCCGACGCGGCCGAAGCGGCCGGGGCTCCGTCGGACTACGTGGAGAAGCTGCGCAAGCGCCCGTGCGGCAACATCGGCCCCTGATCCGGTCGGCTTGGCCCACGCTCGCGTGACGTGATGTCCGCACCGGACATCACACCCACCGTGTGATAATCACTCGTGCCAGAGATCGCCGGGTGAGGGGTGCGCGTGGCCGACGCAGGCATGCCGGTGAACCAGCTCCAGCGCCGGGAGCAGATCCGCCGCGAGGTGCTGGACAGCGGCTACGTGAAGATCGAACAGCTCGCCGCCGAGCACGGCGTCAGCGGGATGACCATCCACCGCGACCTGGACGTGCTCGAAGAGCAGGGCTGGCTGCGCAAGGTGCGAGGTGGCGCGACGTCGACTCCGACGGCCGTGCTGGAAACCTCGCTGCGCGCGCGCATGAGCGACGCCGCCGAGGCCAAGGCGAGCATCGCCGCACACGCCCTGCAACACGTATCCCCAGGTCAGGTAGTCGCGCTGGACGACAGCACCAGCGCGCTGGCCGTGGCGAACCGCCTCACCTCGCTGGGCCCGCTGACGGTGGTGACCAACTTCCTGCCGGTGATCAGCCTGCTCGGCGGTGAGCCCGGGCTGCACGTGATCGGCCTCGGCGGGGACTACCGCCCCGACTACGACGCCTTCCTCGGGCTGCACGCGGCGGACATGGCCCTGACCATGCGCTCCGACGTGCTGTTCATGTCGACGACGGCGGTCGTCGAGGGGCACTGCCTGCACCGGTCGCAGGAGACGATTCAGGTCAAGCGGGCGCTGATGCGGACCACCGCGAAGCGGGTGCTGCTGCTCGACCACTCGAAGTTCGAACGCCGCGCCGTCCACGAACTGGCGCCGCTGACCGAGTTCGACGTCGTCATCGTCGACGCGGACACCCCGGAGGCCACCGTCGAGGACCTGCGGCTGGCGGAGGTCGCGGTCGAGGTCGCCGAAGGCTGACCGGGACGGCACACGGAGCCGGGTACCTCGACGAGCCGTGATCAGGTGCTCCCAGGCAGGCGGCGTCAATGCGGTTCGGCGCACCTGAGCGTCCAGCTCTGAGCGCGCTTACCGGACCGCCCCAGGGTCAGAGCCAGGCGCGCTCGCGCAGTTCGGCCAGGAAGCGCTGGTAGGACGCCTCCAGGGCGGGGACCTCCGCAGCTTCCGGCTCCACGACCTCGCCCGTGGGGACCATCGCCGCCGCGGCGCGGCTGAGGTCCGGGTGGACCGAACCGGCTGCCGCGAGCAGCGCCGCGCCCAGAGCTGTTCCGGCGTCCCGCATCCGCACCACCGGCCGGTCCAGCACCGAGGCACGGATCCGGCACCACGCGAGACTGCGCGCTCCGCCGCCAGCGGTGCGCATCGGCCCCTCGGCCGGTGCGCCCAGCTCGGCGAGGCGTTCCACCGCCAGCCGTTCGCAGAAGGCGACACCTTCGAGCCTGGAGCGGAACTCGTCGACCCGGTCCGCGGGCTCGCCGAGCACGAAGCTGCGCGCGCCTTCGGCCAGGAACGGGAACCGCTCGCCCTCACCTCGCAGCGGGTAGTTCACCACCCCCGAGGGCCCGCGCTCCGTCGCGGCCTCGTCGAGCGAGCGCAGCTCCGCCGCGTCCACATCGGACAGTGCCGCTCCGCCGACGTTGGCGGCTCCGCCCGGCAGCCACACGCCGTCCGGATGCAGGTGGCTGTAGACCGCTCCGGCCGGGTCGCGCACGAGTTGCTTCGACACGCCCTTGAGCACGAGGGTCGTGCCCAGCACGGTCACGAACTGCCCCACGTCCACCGCACCGCAGGCGAGCTGACCGGCGCAGCCGTCGGTCATGCCCGCCCGGACCTCGCAGCCGACCGGCAGGCCGGTCAGCTCGGCGGCCTGCGCGCTCACCGCGCCGAGCACGGTCGTCGGCCGCACGACCTCGGGAAGTAGCGTCGCGGGGACCCCGAGCGCGTCGAAGACCTCCGATGCCCATTCACCGGCCACTGCGTCGTAGCCGCTCTTGAGCGCGTGGCTGGAGTCCGTGGCGACCGGGCGCCCGACGAGCTTCCACCCGATCACGTCAGGTGTGTGGCAGGCCAGCACCGCCTCGTCCGGGGCGTCCGACGCCAGCCGCGCGATGCGCGCCAGCCCGGACCCCGCTGACGGCCGGATGCCGATCCGAGCCCACCGCCGGGCGCCCGCCTCGGCCGCCGTCAACGCCTCCGCGCCGGCCCGCCGGTCGTCGTACATCAGCGCGGGGGTGACCGGGTCGCCGTGCCGGTCGACGAGCACGACGGTGCCCGAGGTCGCCGACACCGCGAGCGCGGCGATGCCGGACGACCGCTCTCCGAGCGCAGCGGTGCACTCTCCGAGGCAGTCGCGGACCGCGGGCCACCACGTCGAGGCGTCCTGCTCGGAACGGCCGCCCGACGAGCGCACCGGCTGCGGCAGCGGGCGGGACGCCGCCGCGACCAGCGCGCCCGAAGGGTCGTGGACCTGCACGCGGACGTTCGCCGTCGCGATGTCCACTCCCGCGACCAACTCGCCCATCACCGCGCCTCCTGCAACCGCTCGAGAGCGGCGGGCAGGTCGGCCATCGTGAACATCGAGACGTCGGGCTCGGCGAGCTGCTCAGGCGTCGGCTCCGGCGGCGCCTCTCCGCGCACCACCCACACGGTTCGCAGGCCGAGCCGGCGGGCGCCGCGGACGTCGGTGTCGAGCCGGTTGCCCACGTGCACCGCGCGGCTCGCGTCGACGCCCGCCGCGTCGAGCGCGTGCTGGAAGATCGCGGGGTCGGGCTTGGAGGCGCCGACGACCTCGGAGATCGCCCAGTGGTCGATGAAGTCGGCGACCCCGTCCCTGCGGAGCGCGTCGACGACCACCGCCCGCTGGTTGGCCACGACCGCGAGCGCGTACCTGCCGGAAAGCGCGCGCAGCACCGGGAGCACGTCGGAGTGCAGCGCGGACGGCGGGTAGACCCAGTAGGCGTCGGCGAGGTCGGACAGGCGCTGCCGGTCGCCCGGCTCCAGGAACCGTTCGGCCACGGCGGTGCGCAGCGAGCCGCTCTGCGCCTGCCTGCGCTCGTCGTAGACCCGCTGGAACTCGTCTTCGGCGACCTCGCCGCCGCGCTCGGCCACCAGTTCGCGGGTGGCCCGCCACAGCGCGTCGCGGTAGGTCACGTCGTCGTAGATCGGACCGCCGACGTCGAGCAGCACGAGCTCGATCGGCGCGCCGCGCCCGGCGTCCTGACCGATGTCCGCGTTGACCTGCGGTGAAGCTTGGTCCGGCACAGTGCGTCCTCCTCGCTTGGCCACTCGCGCCTGCCGAGCGCAACGGCCTTCATCTCAACTCTACCGCTAGATTTAACACAACTCTTGCCATTTATAACACCTACTGCTGTGATGTTTGTGCTTCGAGGCGTCGGGGCAGGTCCGATGCCCGAGCGGCCACCAGGGAGGAGCGGTCGTGATCACGATCGGCATCGACGCCGGCACGTCCGTCGTGAAGGCCGTCGCCTACGCCGACGACGGCGTGGAGCTGGCCGTCGTCCGGCGCCCGACCAGGGTCGTGCACCCCGAACCGGGGTGGGCCGAGCAGGACATGGACGAGGTGTGGGAAGCCGTCGCGACCACCGTCGCCGAACTCGTCTCCGCGGTCGGGCAGGACGTGCGGGCGGTGGCCGTGACCGCGCAGGGCGACGGATGCTGGCTGGTCGACGCCGACGGCCGTCCGGTCGGGCCCGCGATGCTGTGGAACGACGCCCGAGCCGCGGGCACTGCTGCCGGCTGGGCCCGCAGCGGGATTCTCGACGAGCTGTTCGAGATCAACGGCTCGGTCGGTTTCGCGGGGCTGCCGCACGCGCAGCTCACCTGGCTCGCCGAACACGCACCCGGACGGCTCGCCTCGGCGTCGAAGGTCCTGACGTGCGGCGGATGGCTCTACCGCTGCCTGACCGGGCGGCTCGCGCAGGACGTCTCCGAGGCCTCGAACCCGTTCCTGGACGCCCGCAGCGGCGAGTACTCGGACGCGGTGCTGACCAAGCTCGGACTCGACTGGGCGCGGAAGCTGCTGCCGGAGGTCGTGGACGGCGAGCAGCGCGTCGCACCGCTGACGGAAGCCGCCGGGCGCCGCCTGGGCGTCCCCGCCGGAACGCCGGTGGTGCTGGCCGCCTACGACGTCATCTCGACCGCCATCGGTGCCGGAACCACCAAGCCCGGGCAGGCGTGCACGATCCTGGGGACAACGGTGTGCACCGAGGTGCTCAGCGACAGCCCGCGCCTCGAGCGCAGCCCGGTGGGCATGTCGCTGCGCACGCCGATGCCGCAGCGCTGGATGCTCGCCTACGCGACCCTCGCCGGCACCGAGGTCGTCGAGTGGACCTGCCGCATGCTGGGGCTGCCGAACCCCGAGAACCTCACCGCGCTCGCCGAGAACGCCGAGCCCGGCAGCGAGGGCCTGCTGATGCTGCCCTACCTCTCGCCGGGCGGAGAGCGGGCGCCGTTCTACGACCCGCGTGCGCGAGGCAGCCTGCACGGGCTGAGCCTGGAGCACGGCCCGGCGGAGATCGCCCGAGCGTGCCTCGAGGGCCTGGCCCTGGTCATCAGGGAGTGCCTCGACGCGAGCACGGCCACCCCCACGGAGCTGCGGCTCACCGGTGGCGGCTCGGCGAACCCCCTCTGGCGCCAGGTCATCGCGGACGCGACCGGACTGCCCGTGGTGCGGACCTCCGACGCGCAGGCCGGAGCACGCGGCGCGACCGTCACCGCCCACGCGGTGCTGGAAGGACGGACCATCCCCGAGGTCGCCGCCGACCTGGTCGGCACCTCCGACCCCGTGGACCCGCTCCCGGCGAACCGCCCCCGCTACGACGACGCCTACACCCGGTTCCTCGCCGCCCGCAACGCCGCCCGGACAGCGCACTGGTTCCGCCCAGCGGACTGACGAAGGGGCACGGACGCGGGGTGGCGCAGCGGCGACCGGCGGCGGGGCGGCGCAGCGGCCACCTGCGGCGCGGTAGCTCCGGGTGCGGCAGTCCGGCGGAGCAACGGCTCCCGGTGCGCAGCGAGCGGCGCGAGCGGGGAACGCGGTAGCTCCGCTCGCGGAGCGGGCGGAGCGGCGGCGGGGACGGACCGGCGCGGGGCAGCCCGGCGTTGCGGGCTACTCCGAGCGCGACACCGGTCACTGAGCGAGCGGGGCGGGACCTGCGCTGGGCGGACCGGCGTAGTGGGCAGCCCGGACGCGCGGCACCGCTCCACGGAGCAAGCGGCGCGGCAACTGCGTGGGGCGGACCGGCGCGGGCAGCCCAGCGTAGCGGGCAGCTCCACCCACGGAACGAGCAGGGCGGCAGCGGCGGGGACGGGCCGGCGCGGGGCAGCCCGGCGTTGGTTGCCCCGGGCGCGGCATCACTCACTGAGTGAGCGCAGGTAGAGCGGCGGGCAGGGCCAAGCGGCGGTGGAACGGTGCGAGCCCGGGCGACGCGGAGCACGACGGGGTGAGCCGACGCGACAGGCAGCGGGCGGGCCGACGCGGGGCGGTCGTATTCGCCCCTGGCCGAAGTAGCCGCCCAAGGGCAGCTCCCGCCTCGGCGACAAACTCCGGCCGGGTGACGACTTCCAGTGCTGGCGGCCCCAGCACGCCCGCGAATCGCTGCTGGCAGTCCCGACACGGTGACGAGTCGACTACCGGCGCCCCACCACGGTCACGGGCCGACTACTGGCGACCCCAGCACGGCGGTGCTCCGCAGGTAGTGGCTCCGGCGCTGTGCCGTCCGGCTGGCGAGTCCGGAAGAGGCGAGCCCGGCTGCTCGCGACTCCCGCAGGCGGCAACTCCCGGCGCGGCAACTCCAGCAGTGGCACCCCTGCAACTCCGAGCCCCGGCACCGCCGATCGCCGACACGCGGCTGGACCCGCGCGCGGATGGACCGGCGCATGGCTCGACCGGCGCATGGCTCGACCGGCGCGGGGCTTGACCAGCGCGCGGCTGGACCGGCTCATGGCTCGACCGGCGCGGGGCTGGACCGGCGCGCGGCTGGACCGGCGCGGCGCTCACCTGTGCGCGCTGGCAGATGGAGTGCACCGGTACGGCTCGACGTGACGGGTATCGGGTGTCAGGACGCCATCGCGAGTCCTCCTTCCTGCGACGGGAGCTGGCGGCCAGGCGATTCGGTCCATGCCAGTTCGAGGAGTGCGGCGGCTTGTCGTGTGCCCCGGCGGTCGCGGCGTCGGGCGAGGCGTTGCTCGACCAGTGCGCGGAAATGCGGTCCGCGCTCGCCGAGACCGGCCAGTGCCTGCTCCAGGCAGGCCAGGGCCATTCGTTGCGGACCTGTGCAGAGCAGATCCGCGATCGCGACGTCGAGCGCGTGGACGCGCAGGCCGTCCAGCTCCACCACGTCTTCCTCGCGGATCCATGCCTGGTGGAACGTCAGCCCGGGGACGGAGCGCTTCTCGCGGTAATACGGGATCGTGACATGGATGACCGGTCCGGCCGCCGCCACGCAGCCGTGCATGGCAGCGGCCGTTGCGCCCGACAGCACACCGGCCGGTCCCGCACGGAGGAGAGCGGCGCGTGCTCGGGTGCGCGGATCGTGCTCGAGTGCGGCTGGCAACACGACACCCGGCCACAGCTCGACAAGCCGCCGATCTTCGAGCGCGGCAGCGAGTTCGTCGCCACCGAGCAGCTGCTCAGCCTCCGCACGCAGCATCGCGCCACAGGGCTGGGCAGGAGCACTCTTCGCTGAGCATGACGTTTCGGCAGCCCCCTCAGGACTGGAGTCCGGCCCGGGATTTCGCCCTGGAGATGGTCCGTATTCGGAGTCCGTCCCGTCGGGTTTGGACGGTGTACCAGTACCGGATGACAGCCGGGAGTCTTTCGGGCTCTCATGGCAATCCGAGAGAGTCACGGGTGCTTTGCTGCGGGCTACCTGTCCAATCCGGACAGACAGATCGGTGGGCACTGGCTCGACCGGGCGGTGGGCCGACGGACGTGCTGACGGGTCGGCGACGCGGTCGACAGCGCGGTCCGCGGGGCGGGCGGCGACGCGGTCGACGGCACAGCCAACTGCACGGCCAGCGGCACGGCCGGTCGGACGGTCGGTGAGGGTTTCGGGGTGAGCGGTGTTCGGGCGCATACATAAAAGAGGCCCGAACACCGCCTGTGGATTCACCTCGTTCGGGTGAAGCCGGGCCCGCGGGGGCCAGACGCGGCAGCGTCTGTCAGTTCTCCAGAGCGCGCAGGGCCGTTCCCACCATGGCCCGGACTCCGACGAGCAGGGCCCGCTCGTCCAGCTCGAAGGTCGGCTGGTGCAGGTCCTTGGGCCGCACGACGTTCGAGTGCACGCCGAGCCGGGCGAACGAGCCGGGCACGTGCTCCAGGTACCAGCCGAAGTCCTCACCACCGGAGGACTGCGGGGTCCCGGTCAGGGCCTGCTCGCCGAGGGCTGCGGTAATGCCCGCGCGCATGATCTCGGTGCTCGCCGCGTCGTTGACGACCGGCGGCACACCGCGGCGGTGGTGCAGGTCGAACCCGACGCCCAGCGGTGCCAGCAGGCTGTGCACGAGCTCGTGGATCAGCGGTTCCAGCTCCGCCCAGGTGTCCCGGTCGCCGGTGCGCAGCGTGCCCGTGAGCACGCCGGACTGCGGGATGGCGTTGGCCGCCTCGCCCGCGTGCACCGCGCCCCACGCCAGCACGGTGCCGGTGCGCGGGTCGATCCGGCGCGACAGCAGGGTCGGCAGGCCGGTGATGACCGTGCCGAGCGCGTGCACCAGGTCGGCGGTCAGGTGCGGGCGGGAAGTGTGCCCGCCCGGCGAGGTCAGCCGCAGCTCGATGAGATCGCTCGCCGAGGTGATCGGGCCGACCCTGGTGCCGATCTTGCCGACCGGCAGGCGCGGGTCGCAGTGCAGGCCGTAGATGCTGTCCACGCCTTCCAGGCCGCCCGCGTTGAGCACGTCGAGGGCGCCGCCGGGCATGACCTCCTCCGCGGGCTGGAAGATCAGCCGCACCCGCCCGGGCAGCTCCGGCGCGTCGGCCAGCGCCGACGCCGCGCCGAGCAGGATCGTGGTGTGCGCATCGTGCCCGCACGCGTGCGCGACACCATCCACTGTGGAGGAATACGGCAGACCCGTCGCCTCGGTCAGCGGCAGGGCGTCGATGTCGGCGCGAAGCGCGACGGTGCGCGCCGCGGTGTCGGGGCCGATGTCGCAGATGAGCCCGGTGCCGACGGGCAGCAGCTTGGGGTTGAGGCCGGCTCGGGCGAGCCGGTCGGACAGGAAGGCCGTGGTCCGGTGCTCGGCGCGGGAGAGCTCGGGGTGGGCGTGGATGTGCCGGCGCCACGCGACCACCCGGTGCGCGTTGTCCTCGATCCAGGCGTCCAGCCAGGTCGGTCCGTGCCCCGCACCGATGTCCTCAACCGCGGATTCCACACTGGACCCCACGCTGGACATGGTGCTGCCGATGCCGGTGGTCGGCCCGTCGAGCACCGCGACCCGCTCGGCGGTGTCCCAGCCGTCTCCCGGCACCGCGGAACGCCCGTTCGGGAACTGCCCTGGATCCGAATCCACTACCGTCACGCCACGCCTCCCGACGCGAAGAACTCTTCTGTTGAAGCACCCGGCCGTCCCTGCGCCGCGGCCAGCAGCCGGACCCGCTGGTCCGGGTCGGTCGCGGCGGCCACGCCGGTCCACGCCATCGCCACTGCCGCGTCGACCACCGCGCGGTCCGCCGAGGGCGACGCGCAGGCGGCGGCGAACTCCGCCTGGTGGTTGACCGCCGCACCGCAGTCCACCGAGATCATCGGATGGATCGCGGGCAGCCGCCTGGTGACGTTGCCCATGTCGGTGCTGCCGATGATGCGGTCGCGCTCCGCGGACCGGTCGAGCGGTTCGCGCCCGAGTTCGGTGATCGCCGCCCGGTACGCCTCCGACAGCCATTCGTCGGTGTCCAGCTCGGCGTACACCGGCGACACCTGCACGACCTCGACGGCGCACCCGGTCGCGGTCGCGCCCGCCTCGAAGCAGGCTCGAATGCGGTTCTCCAAGCGCTGCAAGGAGTGCGATTCGGCGGCTCGCAGGTTGTAGACCGCCGCGGTGGCCGCGGGCACGATGTTCGGCGCAGCGCCACCTGCGGTAACGATACCGTGCACCATCTGCCGGGGCTCGAGGTGCTGGCGCAGCAGGCCGATGGCGACCTGGGCGACGGTGATCGCGTCGGCGGCGTTGACGCCCAGGTCCGGGGCCGACGCGGCGTGCGCCGCACGTCCCGAGTAGCGGACCTCGAGGTCGGTGATCGCCAGCGAACCCGGTCGGCACACCTCCTCGGGGCCCGGGTGCACCATCATGGCCAGGGCCACGTCGTCGAACACGCCGCGCTCCAGCATCAGCACCTTGCCGCCGCCGGTCTCCTCGGCCGGGGTGCCGATCAGCCGGACGGTGATGCCGAGGTCGTCGGCCACCGCGGCCAGCGCGAGGGCCGCTCCGGCGCCGGCGGCCGCGATGATGTTGTGCCCGCAGGCGTGACCGACCTCCGGCAGCGCGTCGTACTCGGCGCACACCCCGACGACCAGCTCTCCGCTGCCGTATTCGGCGACGAACGCGGTGTCCAGGCCGGCCACCGGAAGTCGCAGGTCGAAGCCGTGCGAGCGCATCAGCTCGGCGATCTTGGCGGCGCTGCGGTGCTCGGAGAACGCGAGCTCGGGCTCGGCGTGGATGGAGCGCGAGAGTTCCGTCAGCTCCTGCTCGGCGCACTGCACGGTGCGTTGGCAGGTGGCGCGCAACGAATCGGTTCGAGCGTCATCTCGGTGGTTGGGACCAGTACTCATTTGCGGCCCATCCTGCACGACGAGAACGCTTCGCGCGGGGCCGACCACGTCTTGAGAAGCCCACCGGTACGGGTCTTGCGGCGAGCGGCCGAAAACGATTCGGCCCGACCTAAGAAAGCATCCGGACGTGAGGGTGTGGGTCGGCACCGGTCGGGGGGCTTCCCGGTGCCGACCCACGTCTGTGGGGGCTCATGCCCCAGCCACTCGCACGTTGTTCGCGGAGCAGGCGGACGGGTTCGCTAGCCGCTCACGCTCGGTTGTGAAAATCCCACAGGTTCGCCGCCAGGTCTAGTCCATGGCCGGAAATCTTCCGAAAGAATGTCGTGAAAACAGACCGCTCGGACTCTTTTCGCGGTTTCACTTCTTCTTCCACTGCACGAAGAACACCGGCTTGCCGCGCACTTTCCGGGAGATGAAGACCAGGCCCAGGATGACCGCTCCGGTCACACCGATCGCCAAGCGCTGACGTTCGGGAAGTTGCTGGGGGCCCGGCTGCTGACCTGGCTGCTGGCCCTGGCCCGGTTGCTGGCCCGGGCCCGGCGGCGGGGCGGGGGTCTGGGCGAGCACGGCCTGGCCTGCGGAAACGGCGTGGCGCGCGTCGGCAGCGACCGCCGCGGGAGCCAGGACGAAGAGGCAGCCGATCACGAGGACTGCGAGCGCATGGGCTGTCCGCGACATGATGGCAGCACACCCTTCCCCAAGCACAGCGTTGCCGGGTCACCCCGACGTGGTCACCCTTACCGGTTCATTTGATCATATGCACCGGCTCCCGTAACTCGATGCGTCCGACTTACCCCGGAACGTCGCAGTGGTCGACGGGCAGCCGCTCGTCCGCACGCGCCGCCTGGCACCCCCGCCCGGCCGTCGTGCAGCCCTGACCATGATGGCGTCCGCCGGATGGGCGGCCGCACAAGGGTCGGGACGAGCCGAACACCGCCAGGCCCCGGCACGGCGTGGCTCACCGACCCCGGCACCGCACACCGACGCGCCGACGAGCCACCGGCGCTGCGCGTCTCCGGGTCCGATCACAGGCCGGCGAGGTCGGCGACGACCCGTGCGCAGTCCATCACCCCGGCGCCGTCCTTCGCCTCGCCGTGCTCGACGCACCACAGGGCCGTCTCGACCTGACGGGCGACCGACCACGCCTGCAGGCGCCGGACGTCCTCCCCGAGGACGTCGGCCACCAGGGCGAACCGCTCCTTGAGCGGCACGCCGGGGTCGTCGTGATCGAAGGGGTCGTCGATCTGCTCCAGCAGCGGCCACGGGTCGTAGGCCGGGTCGCCGATCATCGGCTTGGGGTCGATCGCCAGCCGGCCGCCGTCGCGGTGCGCGGCCAGCAGGTTGCCCGGGTTGAAGTCGCCGTGCACGACGACCTCGCGCTCGGCCGTGCGCGGCAGTTCGCGCAACAGGTCCGCTCCCAGCGCGACCAGCCCCGGATCGATGCCGGGCCGGTGGCGGCGCATGCGGTCCTCGACCTCGTCGGCCCACTCGGCGGCGACGTCTGCGACCCGTTCGAACCCCGAGCCCGCAGCCGGCGGGCGCCAGAGGTCGCGCAGGGCGTTGGCGGCGATGGTCAGCAGCTCCTCCGGCGTGCCGTCGTGCTCGGCCAGCGCGGTGCCGGGCTCGCAGCGCTCCACCAGCAGCGCGGAGAGGTCCGGGGCGTGGTGGATCAGGCGCACCGCACCGACGCCGTCCCACAGGCGCAGGGCTTCCGCCTCCCCCGCCATCTCGCGGTGCGGCCAGGTGATCTTCAGGACCGCGCGGGCGCCGTCCGGCGGCGACGCGGGAGCGACCCAGGAGCAGCTCCCGCCGCGGATGGGGTCGCCGAGGTCGACCGACCAGCGGTCGCGCAGCTCCGCGATCATCCCGGGCAATCGTGCCAGCCATTCGCGCTGCGAGTCGTTGTGCCGCATCTCGGCGAAGATGGGGAGGTCGGGTGGCAGGAGGTCGTCCACCGTTGCGAGCTTGCCCGAATCCGCTCATGTGGCGCAGATCCCGAGGTCAGGACCTCGCCGCCGGGACTTTGTTCTCTTTCGAGTGAACGGCGCGCGGCCATCCTGGTGTTGCACAGCAAGGAGCCCGCATGAACTGGACCGACGAACCGCTAGGCGAGATGCTGGCCGTACTCAGGCGGCGCGGCCAGGTGGATCCGATGACGCCGGATCGCGACGGGCAGGTGATCGCCGCGGAGGCCCGCAGCCGCCGCTGCCGGACCAACCTGGCGCTGCTGCGCGCCCCGCTGGCGGGACTCGACCTCGACACCCGGGACCAGGCGACGCTGACCTGGCTGGCCGACCGCGATCCCGACGCGGTCAACGCCATCCGCGCCCTGCTCGAACGCGCCCGCGCCGCCCCGCCGATCACGGACCGGGCGGTGGCCGACTGAGCCGCCCCGGGGGCTCACCTCGCGGAGCTGCGCTCGCGGTCGAGCCGTTCGCCGAGCTCGTCGATGACCAGCGTGTCGCGGCGGATGCTGTCGGCCCGGTAGGCGGCGCGTCCGACGAGCTGGGCGACGATCGGCGCGGTGAGCATCTGGAACAGTCCCACCAGGGCCAGCGCCAGCGCCTCCGGGAAGCCGAGCTGGAACGCGGCACCGATCAGCACCAGGATCAGCCCGAGCGTCTGCGGCTTGGTCGCGGCCTGCAGCCGGGCCGCCACGTCGGGGAAGCTCAGCAGGCCGATCGCGCCGAGCAGGCAGGACAGCGCGCCGCCGATCATCAGGACGGCCGAGACCACGTCGATCCAGTTCACCGGTACGGCTCCTTCCGCTCCACCAGCCGCGCCGCGCTCACCGAGCCGATGAACGCCAGCAGCGCGAACGCCAGCAGCAGTGCGATGTTCGAGGCGTCCTGCAGGTAGCCCATCCCGACGCAGGCGGACGCGACGATCAGCGTGACGAACACGTCGACCGCGACTATCCGGTCCAGCGTGGTCCTGCCCCGCAGCAGCCGGACGATCACCAGCAGCCCGGCGACCGACAACAGTGCGAAGGTGATCGCGAAAACCACGGACATCGCTCAGCCCTCCGCCTTCGGGTGCGCCTCGACCATCGCCACCTCGGCGGGCGAGCCGACGGCCCGCACCACCTTCGCCTCCAGGCCCAGCACGTCGCGGCGCACCGCCTCGGCGTCGTGCTCGCCCATACCGAGCGCGTAGACGTAGCAGATGCGGTTGGCGCGGTCGATCTGCATGACGAACTTGCCCGGCGCCAGCGAAACCGCGTTGGCCACCATCGCGGTCAGATGGTCGGAGTCGGTCAGCATCGTCACCGCGACGATGCCTGCCTTGGTGCCGGGCCCGTAGCGCACGGCCTGCCACGCGACCCTGGCCGTGGAGATCAGCAGGTCCCACGCGAGGTACAGCACCAGCTGCGCCAGCCGGAGCGGCCGGACGACGATGTTGGTCGTGATCGGCGGCATCGGGAACACCGCCGACACCAGCAGCGCCACGATCACGCCGAAGAACACGGTGCCCGCGTCGAGGGTGCCCCAGAGCATCACCCACACCAGCGTCAGCCAGACCAGCAGCGGCACGCGACGCAGCAGGCGCTTGCGCCTACTCATGAGCGACACCTCCCAGCACCGCCGTCCGGTACGTCTCGCCGTGCATGAGGTCGGTCGCGGCGCGTTCGCTGATGGCGGCCAGCGGCCCGGCGAGCACCGCGATCGCCACGCTGGAGGCGACCAGCACGCCGGTCGCGACGACCATCGGCGGCGACGAGGTGCCGGTGCCGACGACGAGCTCGTCGGTCGGGTCCGGGTCCGGCTCGGGGGCGCGGACCTGGCCCCAGAAGGCGCGGGTCCAGACCCTCGCCATGGCGTACAGGGTGAGCAGGCTGGTCAGCACCGCGCCCGCGGTGACGGCGAACGCCGCGGCGGTGCCGGCGCCGACACCGGCCTCCAGGAGCGCGAGCTTGGCGACGAAGCCGGAGAACGGCGGCACGCCCGCCAGGCTCAGCGCCGGCAGCGCGAACAGCACGGCGACCAGCGGCGCGGCCTTGGCCAGCCCGCCCATCCGGCTCAGCGCCACCGTGCCGGTGTGCCGCGTGATCAGACCGCTGACCAGGAACAGCGTCGCCTGCACGGTGATGTGGTGCACCACGTAGAGGATCACCCCGGTCAGGCCCGCGACGTCGTAGACGCCGAGCCCGAACAGCATGTACCCGATGTGGCTGACCAGCAGGAAGGACAGCATCCGGTTGAGGTCGTTCTGCGCCAGGGCGCCGAGCGCGCCGACGGTCATGGTGATCAGCGCGATGCCCAGCATCAGCTTCCAGCTCTCGTGGTGGTGGAACACCAGGGTCTGGGTGCGGATCAGCGCGTAGATGCCGACCTTGGTCAGCAGGCCGGCGAACACGGCCGTGACCGGCGCGGGCGCGGTCGGGTAGCTGTCGGGCAGCCAGAAGTGCAGCGGCACCATCGCGGCCTTGACGCCGAAGACGATCACCACCAGCAGGCCGAGCGCGACCGTCAGGCCGTCGGGCAGCGCGTCGGCCTTGGCGCCCAGGTCGGCCAGGTTGATCGTGCCCGTCGAGGCGTAGACGAGCGCGATCATCGTGATGAACAGCAGCGACGAGACCAGGCTGACGATCGTGTAGGTCATCCCCGCCCGGATGCGCACGCTCGTCGTGCGCCGGGTGATAAGCACGTACGACGACGACAGCATGATCTCGAACGCGACGAAGAGGTTGAACAGGTCGCCCGTCAGATACGCCAGCGACACGCCCGCGCACAGCATCAGGTACATCGGGTGGAACGTGGTGCTGGAGCGTTCCCGGCCATAGTCGGCGACGCGCTGCCCGATCGAGTAGATCAGCACCGCGAAGGTGACCACCGACGACACCAGCAGCAGCAGCGCCGACAACCGGTCGGCGACCAGGCTGATGCCGATCGGGGCGGGCCAGCCGCCCATCTGCAGCACCAGCGGCCCGTGCGCGTCGGAGATGTGCAGCAGCACGGCGGCGTCGGCGATGATCACGCCGAGCACGACGATGCCGATCACCCGCTGGACGTCGGCGAAGCGGCCGAGCGCGAGCGACAGCGCGGCCGCGGCCAGCGGCAGCAGCACGGGCAGAGCCACCAGCACGGTCACCTGCTCACCTCCTCCTCGAACTCCTCCTCGGCCTCGTCGGACTCGGCGAGCCTGCGCTCCAGGCGCATGATCCGGCGGTCCTCGACGTCGTCCTGGACCTCGTCGTGGCCGAGCAGCATCCAGGACCGGTAGGCGAGCGCGAGCAGGAAGGTGGTCAGCGCGAAGGTGATCACGATCGCGGTCAGGGCCAGCGCCTGCGGCAGCGGGTCGGCCATCTCCCCGGGGGGCGTGACCAAGAGCATCGGCGCCTTGGCCGGCGGGCCGCCGACCGTCTGCAGCATCAGGTTGGCGCCGTGGCCGAGGATCACGATGCCGACCAGGATCCGCATCAGCGAGCGCTGCATGATCAGGTAGAAGCCCACCGAGTACAGCACGGCGAGCACGAAGGCCATCGTCAGGTTGATCGTCATCGGGCCTGCTCCCTCGCCGCGGCGTCGACGTCGGCCTCGATGCCCGAGCCCAGCGTCCGCAGCAGGTCCAGCACGACGCCGACGATCAGCAGGTACACCCCGGTGTCGAGCACGACGCTGGTGACGAGCTTGATCTGGCCCAGCAGCGGCAGGGTGAACTTGTAGATGGCGCTCTCCAGCACCTGCCCACCTGCCAGCAGCGGCACGAAGCTGGCGACGGTGGCGATGGTCAGGCCGATGCCGATCAGCACCGGCGGCCGCAGCGGCACCGTGGAGCTGTCGTCGAGCCGGCCGCCCGCCAGGTAGCGCAGCACGAACGCCTGGCCCGCGACCAGCCCGCCGCTGAAGCCGCCGCCCGCCCGGTCGTGCCCGGCGAACAGCAGGTACAGCGACAGCACGAGGACGGTCGGGAACGCGATGCGCGCGGTGAGCTCCAGCAGCACGGTGCGCTCCTGGCCGGGCCGCAGGAAGCCGGTCAGCAGGAACCGCTCGCGCGGGGCGTCCCACCCGATCCATGACCGGGTCTTGGTGTCGGGGCTCAATCGCGCACCTCCTCCTTCTGCTTCTCCTGCCGGACGACCGCTGTGGCGCGGGAGCTGCGTTTGCGCCGCTCGAAGCGCGAAGCCAGGATCAGGCTCGCCACGCCGGTGGCGGCCACCGCGAGCACCGAGATCTCGCCGACGGTGTCGAAGGCGCGGAAGTCGACGATGATCGAGTTGACGACGTTGGTGGCCCCGGCGCCCTCCTCCGCCCGCGCGAGGTAGGAGTGGCTGACCGGCGGCACCTGGCGAGCGGAGCTGAAGATCAGCGCGGCGAAGGCGATGAAGGTCCCGGCCGCCGCGGCGAGCAGCATCTTCGGCAGCCGCAGCGTCGTCTCCCCGGTGGAGAAGTGGGCGGGCAGCCTGCGCAGCACGAACACGAACGCGACCAGCGTCAGCGTCTCGACCAGGAACTGCGCCAGCGCCAGGTCGGGTCCGCCGTCGACGATGAACAGGCCGCCGATGCCGTAGCCGACGACGCCGACCATCAGGATCGCGGTGAGCCTGCGGTGCGAGCGCAGCGCCGCGACGGCCGCGACGACGACCACGATCGCCAGGGGCACCTGGAGCAGGTTGTCGACGAACCGCAGGTCCTCGGGGACGCCGGCGTTCAGCAGCAGCGCGCTGCCGGGGACGGCCAGGACGGTCAGCAGGATGATGGCGACGTAGGTCGGCAGCGAACCGACCTGCAGCCTGCCGGTCACGCCGACGGCGACCCGCTCCAGCAGCCCCATCACCCGCTCGTAGCCGCGCTGGGCGTCCAGCGGTCTGGGCAGATCGCGGCGGAACGCGGCCAGCCGGAAGCGGACCGCGTGCAGCAGCGCGCCGCCCGCCAGCGCGAGCGCGGTGCACACCAGCACCACGTTCACGCCGTGCCACAGCGCGAGGTGGTAGGTGGTGGGGCCGAACTGCGACGCGTAGGCGGCGGCTAGGTGGTCGGGCACCCCGTAAACCACGCCGAGCACCAGACCGACGACCGCGGGCACCGCGGTCGGCAGCAGCAGCCCCGGCCCGACCGGCTTGACCTCGGTCGGCGTCACACCGGGCTTGGTGGAGAACGCGCCCCACAGCAGCCTCGCGGTGTAGGCGACGGTCAGCATCGAGCCCACGACCAGTCCGGCCAGCACCCATTCGTGGCGGAGGTAGGCGGTGAAGGCGGCCTCCTTGCCGAGAAAGCCCAGCGTCGGAGGCAAGCCGGCCATCGACACCGCCGCCAGCCAGGCGACGGCGTTCAACGACGGCACCGCGCGGCCCAGCCCGGAGAGCTCCCGGACGTCGCGGGTGCCCGCGTTGTGGTCGACGATGCCGACGACCAGGAACAGCGTCGCCTTGAACATGCCGTGGGCCAGCAGCATCGTGGCGCCCGCCATCGCGGCGGTCGGCGTTCCGGCGCCGACCAGCACCATGATGAAGCCGAGCTGGCTGACCGTGCCGTAGGCGAGCAGCTTCTTCAGGTCGGTCTCGAACATCGCCCGCCAGCCGCCGACGAGCATGGTGGCCAGCCCGAACAGCACGGCGGGCAGCCACCACTGCACGACGCCGACGAAGACCGGCGCGAGCCGGGCGACCAGGAACACGCCCGCCTTGACCATCGACGCGGCGTGCAGGTAGGCGCTGATCGGCGTCGGCGCGACCATCGCCGCGGGCAGCCAGTTGTGGAACGGGATCTGCGCGGACTTGGTGAACGCGCCCACCAGGATCAGCACGGCGGCCACCGCGACCTGGGGTCCGGCGGGCGGGTGCGCGACCAGCTCCGAGATCCGGAAGGTGCCCGCGGTGTCGCCGAGCACGACGAAACCGAGCAGCATGACGAGGCCGCCGAGGCTGGTGATCATCAGCGCCTGCATCGCCGAACGCCGCGACTCCCGGCTCACGCCGGCCTGCCCGACCAGCAGGAACGAGCAGATGGTGGTCAGTTCCCAGAAGACGTAGACGGTGATCAGGTCGTCGGCCAGCACCAGACCGAGCATCGCGGCGGCGAAGGTGAGCAGCAGCGGCGCGGAGCGCCGCGCGTCACCGCTGCCCGCGTGGAAGTACCAGGCCGAGTAGACCAGCACGAGCGCCCCGATGCCCGCGACCAGAACCGTCATCAGCAGGCCCAGCGCGTCCAGCCGGAAGGCCAGCTCCAGGCCGATCGCCGGCGCCCACTCGACCACCTCGTCGACGGCCTGGCCGGAGAGCACCGGCCCGGACTTCGCCAGCACCCAGCCCAGCGCCGCGGCGGGCGGCACGGCCGCGACGAGGAAGGCGGCGCGGGTGTTGCGGCGGGCGACGAACACGAGTGCGAGGGCGACCAGCAGGTGCACGACGACGAACGCGAGCAAAGGCACCTCCTCAGGCGGCCGGCAGTACGGCGAACGCGACCCACCAACACCCGGCCATCGGGATTGTTCGCCACCGCCACCTCGGGCGCACCGTGACAACGAGTGTCGATCCACTTCACCGCATCGGGTTAGGTGGCGACGTTCGACGCCGGCACGCGGGTGTCGGCTGAGAAGGCTCGGGCCAGACGGTCAGCACGGTCCGATCAGCGCCCAAGTTATCCGAAACGCCCCAGTCGGGGCCAATCCCGCGTGATCGCTCTCGCGGGGAAATCCGGGCCGGTCAGAGCCATTTTTTCGTTGCGGCGAAATGACCTTGCGCGGTTTCGCGGGCCGCGGTGGCGCCGGGGCGGGCGTGGGAAACTTCACTACCTGTAACGCGGTCACGGCGACCAAGCGCGCCTTGATCACGCCGCGTGATCAAGGCGGCTTTCCAGGTGAGCGACGCACCAGCTCACCCGCGCCGACCTTGCGGGTTTCGCCACAGCGGGCCGGGTGCCCCGTGGAGAATGTCGGCGTGCCCACACCAGACGACGACACGACCCTCGCCGGCGCGGGCCGGCTCATCGCCGACCGCTACCGCCTGGAAAGCCGGCTCGGCGGCGGTGCGATGGGCACCGTGTGGTCGGCCGTCGACGAGCTGCTGCGCAGGCCGGTCGCCGTCAAGGAGGTGCGGCTTCCCCCGGGCATGCCGGAGGAGGAGGCCGCCGAGCTGCGCGAGCGCGCGCTGCGGGAGGCGCGGGCCATCGCGGTGGTCACCCACCCCAACGTCGTGACGCTCTACGACGTCGCCCGCGAGGCGGGCGAGCCGTTCGTGGTGATGGAGCTGGTGCCCTCGCAGAGCCTGGCCGCGGTCCTCGACGAGCACGGACCGCTGGACGACCAGCAGCTCGCGCTGATCGCCGACGGCGTCGCCTCCGCGCTGGAGGCCGCCCACCGCGCCGGGATCGTGCACCGCGACGTCAAGCCCGGCAACGTGCTGATCGGCGACGACGGGCGGATCAAGCTCAGCGACTTCGGCATCTCCCGCAACATCTCCGAGCAGACGATCACCAGGACCGGGATCATGCTCGGCACCCCGGCGTTCATCGCGCCGGAGATCGCCTCCGGCGACGGGGTCACCGCATCGGCCGACCTGTGGGGGCTGGGCGCCACCCTGTTCGCCGCCGCGGAGGGCAGGCCGCCCTACGACGCCGGTGACGACCCGGTCGCCACGGTCACCGAGGTGGTGCGCGGGCCGGTGCCCTCCAGTGCCCGGCCGGGACCGGTCGGCGAGGTGATCGCGGGCCTGATGGTCAAGGACCCCGCCGAGCGGATGTCGCTGACCGAGGTCCGCCGCCGGATCCGGCACCTGATGCCGGAGCCGGGTGCCCGCCCGTTCGCGATGCTGCTCGACCCGGACGCGCCGACGGTCCGGGTGCGGCGTCCCGCGCAGGCCGTGCCGCGCCGCCAGGAAACCGAGCGCGAGCCCGCTCCCGCGCCGCTCGCGAGCGACCCGGGCGTGCTGCCGTTCATGCTCAACGCCCCCGCGCCGCCACCGGTGCGGCACCGTTCGCCGCTGGCAGCCACCGCGCTGGGCCTGGCCGCGGTCGTGGTCTTCACCCTCGCGCTGGCGGGCGGCTTCGCCGCGGCCCGCACTCTCGCCGGGGACACCGTGTTGCCCGCGCCGCCAGCTGCCCGGCCGTCCCCGAAACTCGTCCCGGTGCGGCTCGACACGCAGCACTCGTCGGATTCGGGCACCGGGGCCTTCGAGATCACCGTGGCCGAGGACTGGACGGTCTTCCAGGGTGAACGCGACGAGCTGACCAACAGCAAGGCGGTCTCGTTCGTCTCGCCCGACGGCAGGAGGGAGGTCGCCGTGGAACGCTTCGGCGGCTTCTTCCGCGGTGGCCACGACGTGGCCGACTACCTGGCCGCGCTGCCGGAGATGGCGGCGGGCTCCAAGGGCCTGTTCACCCTGCACTCCGAGGTGGCCGAGCCGATGGACGCGGGCGAGCGGCGGCTGAACTACACCTCGGTGGAGGTTCCGCTGACCGGCGGGCAGGGCAGGCTGAGCCGCTCGACGGTGGCGAGGCTGATCCGCGGCGGCGACGACCTGTGGCTGGTGCGGGTGACCGTTCCCGCGGAGAACGCCGCGAAGGGCCAGGAACTGTTCGACACCGTGGTGCCCACCTTCCGCCGCTTCTCCTAGCAGGACCGCCGTCAGTTCACTGTGGACACAGTGGAACGGACCGTGGTGGGCCGGACGGACGCCGCGTTCACCCGTGCACCCGGGATCCGTACGACCTTCCGCGCGCATGACCGTTCGCCCGCGCGAGCGGGGTGAACACCGCATTCGCCGCCACGCGCGCGCCACTAAGCTCTGCACCGTGACGGCTACGACTACCACCGACGCGCACGCGGCGGCCTCGGCGATCGCCGACGCCACCGGCATCCAACGGCACGACATGGCAGTGGTGCTCGGTTCGGGCTGGCAGCCCGCCGCCGAGGAGATCGGCGCTGCCGAGACCGAGATGCACATGTCCGACCTGCCGGGCTTCGCCCCGCCCAGCGCCATCGGCCACAGCGGGAAGGTGTGGTCGGTGCCGGTCTCGGGCAAGCACGTGCTGGTGATGCTCGGGCGCACCCACATGTACGAGGGCAAGGGCGTCGAGCCGGTCGCGCACGGGGTGCGCACCGCCGCCGCGGCAGGGTGCCGGACGATCGTGCTGACCAACGCGGCAGGCGGCCTGCGCGAGGGCATGTTCGTCGGGCAGCCGGTGCTGATCAGCGACCACGTCAACATGACGGCGCGCTCGCCGCTGGTGGGCGCGGACTTCGTCGACCTGACCGACCTGTACTCCCCGCGGCTGCGCGGCATCGCCCGCGAGATCGACTCCACGCTCGAGGAGGGCGTCTACGCGGGGCTGCCGGGTCCGCACTTCGAGACGCCCGCCGAGATCCGCATGCTGCGCGGCCTCGGCGTCGACCTGGTCGGCATGTCCACCGTGCTGGAGGCGATCGCCGCCCGCGCCGCGGGAGCCGAGGTCTTCGGCCTTTCGCTGGTGACGAACCTGGCGGCCGGTCTCAGCGGTGAGCCGCTGAGCCACCAGGAGGTGCTCGACGCGGGCCGGGCGGCGGCAGGCCGCATGGGCGGGCTGCTGCGGTCGCTGGTGGAACGGGCCTGAGTTGAGCGGTCTGGACCCCCAGGTGCGGGAGGCGGCCGAACGCTGGGTCGCCGGTGACGTCGATGCGCGGGCGCGGGACGAGCTGCGGGAGCTGGTCGGCGCGGCCGGCTCGGGTTCCGCCGATGCCGCCGCCGAGCTCGCCGACCGGATGTCGGGCATGCCGACCTTCGGCACGGCCGGTCTGCGCGGCCCGGTGCGAGCCGGTGCCAACGGGATGAACCGCGCGGTGGTCGTGCGCACCACCGCCGGTGTCGCGGAGTGGCTGCGCGACCGGGGCCACGGTGGCGGGATCGTGGTGGTCGGCCGCGACGCGCGGCACGGTTCCGAGGACTTCGCCGCCGACGCCGCCGGAGTGCTCGCCGCCGCCGGCTTCGACGTGCGGGTGCTGCCCGCGCCGCTGCCGACGCCGGTGCTCGCGTTCGCGACCCGGGCGCTCGACGCGGTGGCGGGCATCCAGATCACCGCCTCCCACAACCCGCCGCAGGACAACGGCTACAAGCTCTACCTGCGCGGCGGCGTGCACCTGGTCGGTCCGGCCGACACCGAGATCGAGGAGGCCATCGCGCGGACCCCCGACGCCGCTTCGGTACCGCGCAGCCAGGACTACTCGGTCCACGACAGCGCCCTGGAGGACTACCTGGCGCGGGTGGCCGAACTGGCGAAGGGCTCCCCGCGGCCGCTGCGGATAGCCGCGACGGCGCTGCACGGGGTCGGCGCGACGCCGCTGCGCGAGGCGCTGCGACGCGCCGGGTTCGACGACGTGCACCTGGTGGCGTCGCAGGCCGAACCCGACCCGGACTTCCCCACCGTCGGGTTCCCGAACCCGGAGGAGCCGGGAGCGACCGACGCGCTGCTCGCGCTGGCCGCCGAGATCGATGCCGACCTGGCCATCGCCCTGGACCCCGACGCCGACCGCTGCGCACTGGGCATCCGCGAGGACGGCGGCTGGCGGATGCTGCGCGGCGACGAGACCGGCGTGCTGCTCGCTCAGCACATCCTGTCGACGCTGGACCGCCAGGCGCACCCGGACCCGCTGGTCGCCACCACCATCGTCTCCTCGACGATGCTGCGCTCGATCGCGCAGGAGTTCCGCGCCCGCTACGACGAGACGCTGACCGGCTTCAAGTGGCTCGTGCGCGCGGGCGACGGGGCGGGCACCGGCCTGGTCTACGCCTACGAGGAGGCGCTCGGCCACTGCGTGGACCCGGAGTGGGTGCGCGACAAGGACGGCATCGCGACCGCGGTGCTGGCCTGCGACCTGGCCGCGCACGTCGCCGCCGACGGGCGAAGCATCGCCGGGTTGCTCGACGCGCTCGCGATCTCCCACGGCGTGCACCAGACCGGGCAGGTCTCGGTGCGCGTGACCGACCTGGGCGTCATCGCCGAGACGATGCGCGGGCTCCGGCGGCAGCCGCCCGCCGAGCTGGCCGGTTCACCGGTGGAGGTCCAGGACCTGCTGCCCGAGACCGACGCGCTGGTGGTGACCGGCGCCGGCGGACTCCGGGTGGTGATCCGGCCGTCGGGCACCGAACCGAAGCTCAAGTGCTACCTGCAGGTGGTCGAGCAGGTCACCTGCGGCACGATCGGCACCGCCAAGCGCCAGGCGGCGCAGCGGCTCGCCGAGCTGGAGACGGCGGTGACCGAGCTGGTCGCTTCCTGACGCGGCCGGTCAGCTCTTGCGGCCGACGCCGACGTAGACGCCGTCCTGCGGCGGTTCCTCGTCGGCGTCCCAGGCGAAGCGCCACACCGGGGCGCTGACCACGCCCGGCTCCACCAGCTCCAGGCCCTCGAACATGGCGACGACCTCGGAGTAGGTGCGGAAGTACATCGGGTCGCGGCTGTGCTTCATCGCCTCGACCACCGCGGCCATCTCGCCGGGCATCTGGTCGGCGGTCAGGTGCGACAGCGCCACCAGGCTGCCCGGGGCCAGCGCGGACCGGTAGCGGGAGAGGATCTTCCACGGGTCCCGGTCGTCGGCCACGAAGTGGAAGATCGCGACGGTGAGCAGTCCGATCGGCCTGCTGAAGTCGAGGTGCTCGCGCACCGCGGCGGACTCAAGCACCGCCTCCGGCTCGCAGAGGTCGGCGTCGACGACGACGGTGCGCGGGTCGTCCTTGAGCAGCAGCTCGCTGTGGGCGACCGCGACCGGGTCGTAGTCGACGTAGACGACGCGGCAGTCCGGGTCGGCCTTCTGCGCGATCTCGTGCACGTTGCCCGCGGTGGGGATGCCCGAACCGAGGTCGAGGAACTGCGTGATGCCCTCGTCGACCATGTACTGCACGGCGCGGTGCAGGAAAGCCCGGTTCGACGCCGCGATCCGGCGTCCCTGCGGCTGCACCTCGAGGACCTTGTGCCCCACCGCGCGGTCAGCGGCGAAGTTGTGCCCGCCGCCCAGCAGGAAGTCGTAGACGCGCGCCGCGCTCGGCACCTCCACGTCGATGCTCGCCGGAACCCACTGCGCTTCCTCGGCCATCAGCCACCTCGCCGGGTCGTTCACTCCTTCACCGGCCGGGCGGGTGAACCGCGGGAACCGCTGCCGCGACCGGGTGATTGATCGACCACCGTACAGCCGAACACGACCCGGAGGGATGCGCCCAGAAGAATGATTACCGGCGCCCCGGAGGGCGCAAGGCGGCGGCCGTTGGTAGCAGGCGCGGTGTCACAACCGGTAGGCGTTGCACGAGGGCGCCGCAGGCGGCACCCTCGCGACGTGCCCCGTTTGCTGATCGTCCACCACACGCCGTCGCCGAACCTGCAGGCCATGCTCGAAGCGGTCATCTCCGGCGCGACGACCGAGGAGATCGAGGACGTCGAGGTGGTCCGCCGAGCCGCGCTGGAGGCCACCCCGTCCGACGCGCTGGCCGCCGACGGCTACGTCCTGGGCACGCCCGCCAACCTGGGGATGATGAGCGGGGCGCTGAAGGTGTTCTTCGACCTCGCCTACTACCCGTGCCTGGACTCGACGAAGGGCCGCCCGTACGGCCTGTACGTGCACGGCAACAACGACACCACCGGCGCGGTCCGGGGGATCGAGTCGGTCACCACCGGCCTGGGCTGGGAGAAGGCCACCCCCAACGTGTCGGTGACCGGGGAGCCGGGCAAGGAGGACCTGCAGGCGTGCTGGGAGCTCGGCGCCACGGTCGCCGCGGGCCTGATGCCCTAGCGAATTCGGCCGCGAATTCGGCGATCCCGCCGTGACCTGACAATTGTTCCGCGGTGCGCCGGACTCCGGAGGCGACTTCGGCGGGAATGCCTCGGCAGCGCGGAAATGCGGCCGTATGGCCCAATTCGCCGAACGCACCGGGCTGCGCGGCCGAACGCCAGGTGAACAGCCGCCGAAGGGTGAACGCAACGCGGCATCGCCGAATGCCGCCCGCTCGTATGTTCGTTCAGCGTTCGACTGAACAAATGCGGGGGCGGTCATGGACGGAATTCCCTGGGAGATCGTTTTCGCGCTCCTCGGTGTCGTGGTGCCGATCATCGCGGCGCTCTACGAGTTCGTCTTCGTCGGCCGCAAGCGGCTCGGCTACCGCGTGCAGATGGACACCACCGCCACCGACGCGGTCTCCTCCAACCACTCCGGCGCGCTCCAGGAGCTGCGCCTGGGCGAGAACGGCGAGCGGCTGAGCGCCCCGTCGTTCGTGCTGCTGCGCATCGAGAACACCGGCGCGACGCCCATCGACACCAGCGATTACGCAGTGCTCGACGACGACAAGGTGGGCATCCGCGTCAGGTTCCCGGGGCGGCGGGTCGCCGGGATGGTGGTGACCGAGCTCAGCGACGACTTCCTGCGCCACTCCTTCGGCGACGACTCGGGTCTCAGCGTGCGCGACGACGTCATCGAGCTGCCCAAGGTGCCGCTGAACCGCACCGCGCACTACAAGGTCCTGGCCGCGCTCGACGCCGCCGGGGGCACGCCGGAGAACTTCGAGGACCCGAAGATCGTCGGCGGCATCAAGGGCGGCGTGGGCCGCGGCGGCATCCACGAGACGCGGAGCCAGACCGGTACACCGCGCAAGGCCGTCGCGCTGATCGGGTTCCTGGTGCTGGTGATCCTCGCCCAGGTCGCGGTGTCGCTCGGGGGCGGCTCCGCGCCGCTGGACTGCGCCACGGGCAAGCTCACCGTCGTCGGTTCGACGGCGTTCGCCCCGGTGCTGCGGGAGGCCGCCGACTCCTACCGCCGCACCTGCCCAGGTGCCGAGATCACCACCAGCACCAGGGGAAGCACCGCGGGGTTGCAGGAACTCGACCGCGAAGGCCACGTGTCACCCGGTCTGCTGGCGTTCTCCGACGGGGCCAAGGGCGAGGGCTACCCGCAGTTGCTGCCCCGCCCCATCGCCTTCTCGCTGTTCACGCTGGTGGTGAACAGGGAGGCGGGCATCCAGGACCTCTCGCCGGACCAGGTCCGGCGGCTCTACGCCGGGGAGATCGTCAACTGGCGGCAGGTCGGCGGCAACGACCAGCCGGTCCAGCTGGTCAGCCGGTTCTCCGACTCCGGCACCCGCAGGACCTTCGAGCAGCGCATCCTCGACGGCCGCCGCGAGCCGGGCGACACCTCCGACGACTGCGCGAACCTGGCTCCGGGCGCCCCGCCGGGCGTCGTCCGCTGCGCGCGGGCGTCCACCAGGGACGTGCTGGACGCGGTGGCCGCGACACCGGGTGCCCTCGGCTACAGCGAGGTCGGGGCCGCCGCCGGACGCGACGACCTGCTGCTCGTGCGCATCGACGGCCACCCGGCGACGCTGGAAGGCGCCGACTACGGCGCGTATCCGTTCTGGGAGACCGAGTACGCCTACACCTACGGGGAGCCCAAGGCCGACTCCCTGACGGCGAGCTTCCTGCGCTACCTGACCAACGAGGTCGGCAAGGACATCGTCCGCTCGCACGGTCACCGCCCGTGCGCGGAGCTGGCGAATCCCGTGCTGCGCCGCCCTTCGTGACGGCATCGGCGTTCGGGTCCGGATCTCGGCGAGCGCGGTGCGCGCGATCGGGTGAGATTCGCCATGCCTTCGCGTGCGGTGCAGTGCGGAACCGCGGATGCGCCTACCGGGCCGGGGCTCGCTCCGGTCCGGTAGTCGGGCCGAATTTGTCGAGTCCGTCACAGCGGAACAGCCGCACCCGCACACGGATCGCCCACGGGCACTCCCAGGGCAAACCCAGTTGATCTTGCTAGTGGGCGCCGGGTTAACCTGATCAGGTCGTCGGGGCGCGCCCCCGGACGACGGCACGGGCGCCCTGAGCAGAGCCCGCCTTCCCTCATCAACGTGCGATGTTCAGGGCGCCCCGTGCCACCCGATGGTATATGCCAGGAATTCTCGGACCGGCTCCGCGCGCCCGCTCGCGGCGTCGATCGGGTATCAATTCAGACTCCCTTTTGTTCGACCTGGTCAGGGCATAGGGGTTACGCTTCGTCAGGTGAGTGAGGAAACGATCGAACTCGAACTCGACGACTCCGGCGTCTCTGTGGATCTCCCTCAGCCCTCCCATCCGAACGATCAGGTGCAGGGCGTCCCATATCGGCCGGTCGAGTTCCGTGACGACGATCTGCCGACCGCCTTGGAACGGTCCGCACGCTGGCTCCGCGAAGCGCAGACGTGGCTGGGCGAACCCCTGGACGTCATCGCGGTCCACCTGGACTACGACGACCGCAACGGCCAGCCCTATTACGACGTGAAGTTGCTCTGCAACGAGGAGGATCTGGCGGGCGCGCCGGTCGCGCTGCGCAAGCAGTCGGCAGAAGCCGCAGGCTGATCACCAGACCGACCACCGAAAGCAGTCCGCCGCCGAGTTCGCCGTGGCCCGCTCCACGGCGAACACCGGCCGCCGAACGGGTGCGGCCCCGAAGTTCCGGCCGGGCCACCACCCGCGGCGAGAGCCGACGCGCGGCCCTCATCTCCCGCACAGCGGCAGTTATCCACCGCTTCCCGCACCGTGGTGCGGCGTCTTCTCACGACGTGGTGCGGCGTCCCTTCCACCGCACGGTGCCTCGCACCACCCGCGCCGCCCCGTCCAGGAGCACCCCGCCGAACAGCGCGCCGGTCAGCGGCGCCAGCGGGGCCACACGGGAGTCGGCGCGCATCAGCTTCGCGGTGCGCGCGTGCGCCACGCCCTGCGCCGCCCAACCGGCCAGCCCGACGGCCGCGAGCGCGGGATGCCTGCCGCGCAGCCCGGCGAGCGTCGCCACCGGAGGTGCCAGCGACAGCGCGATCTGACCGAGCCCGCCGGCGAGCAGCACCGGCGCCGAACCGCCCGCACCGGCCACGAAGCTCTTGCGGAACGACGCCCAGCCCTGCACGAACGGGTCCATCCCGCTGGTCGTGACGTGGTCCACGCCGTCGACGAGCCGGGTCGTGCCGCCGTGGTCGCGCACGGCCGTGGCGATCGCGACGTCCTCGTTGCGCATCGATGCCAGCGCCCGCCAGCCGCCGATCTTCTCGTAGTAGGAACGCCGCAGCGCAAGGCAGTGGCCGATGGCGAACGCCTTGCGGCCCCGTCCGTCCGGCGACGCGTTCTCCCCGATCATCTGCAGGCCCGCCGGCATCAGCAGCGGCCAGGACGCCGAGTGCCCCGCGGGCGGTCCGCCGGGCGTTGACACCAGGTCCGCGTCGACCGACTCGGCGGTGGCGATCAGCCTGCCGAGCAGCTCCGGCTCGAGCACGGTGTCGGCGTCGACGAACAGCAGCCACTCCCCCGCGTCGGCGGCACCGGCGCGCTCGATGCCGACGTGCATCGCGTGCACCTTGCCCGCCCAGCCCGGTGGCGGCCCCTCCACGCGCACGACCCGCACCCTCGGGTCGACCGCCGCGTGGGCGCGGCCGATGTCGCCCGTGCCGTCGGTGGAGCCGTCGTCGACCAGCACGATCCGAAGCGTGCCCGGGTGCGTCTGCGCGCGCAGCCCCTTCAGGCATTCGTGCAGGACACCGGCCTCGTCACGGGCCGGGACGACGATGGTCACCGGCGGCGGGAGAGGGGTGTCGGACGCGGCCGGGGCCAGCGGGACGACAGCGCGCGTCCTGGCCACCGTCCTCGCGCTGCGGTAGACCGACCCCGCGACCGCCAGTGCCATCACGCTCCGCAGCGGTCCGCTGCTCTGAGAACCCACGCCGGAGAGGGTCACCCGTAACGGGCGAACCGGCATAGATCGGAAACGCGAATTCCACGCGAACAGCGCGTGGCCGTTGCACGCAGTCCGGATGCACCGGATGCGGGCTCTCGGCTCAGACCTTGGGGCGGGCCCACTCCTCCAGCCGCTCGGCGATCTCCGGCAGTTCGCGCTGGTCGCGGCCGACCTCGCGGACCAGCTCCAGCGCCTCGTCCTCGTCGGCGTCGATCCACCAGCCGTTGACGTCGCACATCGTGACCGCGGCGACCCAGCCGAGCCGCCAGTTGCCCGACGCCAGCGGGCGGGTCCGCACGATCGAGTCCAGCAGGGCCGCCGACTTCAGCCAAAGCGTCTCGTAGGAGGGCGCTCCCAGTACCTCCGCCCGCGGCCGGTACGCGGCGGAGTCGAGCAGACCGCTGTCGCGCACCACCAGGTCACCGGCGGTGATGGCGGTCGCGAGCAGCAGCAGATCGGACGCGTCGAGGTAAACGATCACCGATCAATGGTCGATCATGCGGGGCCGAGGCGCTCCAGCAATCCCCGATAACGCGGCAGGACGCGCTGCATGACGTCGTCGAGCCGCTGCTCCTTCTGCTGGCGCGCCCAGCGCTCGGCCAGCGCGCTGCGCACGACTTCCTGTTTGGAGCGGCCTTCGGCCGCGGCCAGTTCGGCCAGCCGCCGGTTCTCTTCCTCGGTCAGACGCAGTGTCATGGCCATGCGGGGATGGTATCTGGCTGATACCACTGATCACCAGACCACCGATCGGTTGCCCCGTCCGGCGGTGCGCCGCCGGAAAGCCCCCGATGGGCGGCCTGCACCAGCTCTCCGTCGTCGGTGTCCCCGTCGAGCGACCAGAGCATCATGCCGCCGAGACCGCGGTCGCGGACGTACTCGGCCTTGCGTGCGATCTCCACGGGATCGTCGTAGGTCCAGAACGTTCCGTCCTCGTAGAGCCACGCGAACCCGGCCCGCTCGTCCCGTCGCGGCGCGACGCCGGTTCGCCCCTTGAGCACCCGGTAGCTCTCGTGGCCGGGTTCGAAGGTCCCGCGCGCCGGACCGGCCGACGGCTGGAACAGCCCGTCGCCGCGTGCGGGCACGCCACTCCAGCCGCTGCCGTGGCAGGGAGCACCGAGGACGAGCTTGTGCGCGGGCGCGCCCGCCTCGATCCACGCCCGCACGCCCTGGTCGATGCTCGGACGCCCGGGAGCGGGATCACCGGCGGGACTGCGGATGCCGGACTGGTGGTTGGTCGCCGGCTCGAACGCCCCGTGCAGGTCGTAGCCCTGCAGGTTGGCGAAGCTGAGCAGGTCGAACACCTCCGGCACCTGGTACCCGGCCCGCATCCGATCCGGCGCGCACGGCAGGAACGCCGTCAGCTCGAAGGTCCGTCCCGTCTCGGCGCCGAGCGCGTCGAGGCGGGTGCGCCATTCCCGCAGCAGGGCGGTGTAGTTGGCCTTGTCCGCCGGGTCGACCACGGTGCCTGGGCCACCGTCGGACCCCGGCCACTCCCAGTCCAGGTCCACGCCGTCGAACACGCCCGCGGCATCGCCCCGCAGCCACATGTCGATGCACGACTCCACGTGCGCCGCGCGGGACCGCGGCGACGCCGCGGCGGCGTGGAAGTGCCGGGACCAGTTCCAGCCGCCGATGGCGACGACGACCTTCAGGTGCGGGTGCTCGGCCTTGAGCTGCCGCAACTGGTTCAGGTTGCCCGCCAACGGCTGGTCGTCGCCGTCGGCCACGCCGCTGACGGACTCCTCGGCGCTGAAGCGGCGTTCGCGGTCGGCCCACGGGTCGCCGCACGCCGCCTCACCGGAGGCGTCGAGGTCGCCGAAGGCGTAACCGAGGTGGGTCAGCCGGTCCGCGACCACGCCGACGTCGCGGACCAGGTAGCCCCGCTGGTGGATCGACCACTGCGGGTAGAAGCCGAACAGCCGCACGCCCCGACGGTCGGCCACCGCCGGGACGCGCGCAATCGGAGACCGGGCCGGGCTTTCCCGGGTGAGGTGGAGGTGCCGGCCCCGCGCGACGGGGGAATCGGAGCGCGGGACCGGCCCGAGGGCTGCGACCAGCCCCGCTCTCAGCCGCCGAGACCCTGGTGGATCGCGGCCATCAGCTCGCCCTGCGGCGTGTCACCGTCCATCGACCAGACCATCGCCCCGCCCAGCGCCTTCTGCTTGACGTAGGCCATCTTGCGCTTGATCTCGGTCGGGTCGTCGTAGGTCCAGAACGTGGTGCCGTCGAAGAGCCACGCGAACCCCGCCTGCTCGTCGCGGTGCAGCTGGAACGAACCGGCCCTGGCCTTCAGGAGCTCGTAGTCCTCGAACCCGCCCTCGTAGCGGCCCGGCGCGGGCCCGGTCGAGGACTGGAAGAGGCCGTTGTTCTGGTTCGGCACACCGGTCCAGCCGCGCCCGTAGAACGGCACGCCGAGGACCATCTCGTCGGCGGGCGCGCCCCGGTCGAGCCAGGCGTTGACGGTCTGGTCGATGCTCCACTTCGCCGGGTGCGGGTCACCGGCCGGGCTGTGGATGGCCGACTGGTGGTTGGTCGTCGGCTCGTAGGCTCCGTGCAGGTCGTAGCCCTGGATCGTGCCGAAGTCGAGCAGTCCGAACACCTTCGGCACCTCGAAGCCCGCGTCGATCTTCTCCGGGTCCGCGGGCAGGAACGCCGAGATCGCGTAGTTCTTGCCGAGCTCCTGGCCGGCGGCGTCGAGCTGCTTGCGCCACTCCTGGAGCAGGGCGGTGAAGTTCGCCTTGTCCGCCGGGTCGACCACGTTGCCGGGGCCGCCCTCGGAACCGGGCCACTCCCAGTCGAGGTCGACACCGTCGAAGATCCCGGCCGCCGCGCCGGCGCCGCCCTGCGGCTCACCGCCGAGCTTGGGCAGGTTGCCCCGGATCCACATGTCGACGCAGGACTTCACGTGCGCCTCGCGCGACTGCGGGGTGGCCGCCGCGGCGTGGAAGTTCTTCGACCACGTCCAGCCGCCGAAGGAGATGTGGACCTTCAGATGCGGGTACTTGGCCTTGAGCTGCCTGAGCTGGTTCAGGTTTCCGGCCAGCGGCTGGTCGTAGGTGTCGGCCTGGCCGTTGACCGTCTGGTCGGCGGTGAAGCGGCGCTGGTAGTCGGCCCACGCGTCGCCCTCGCCCGCCTGGTTCACCTGGAAGCACTTGCCGGACGCGTCGAGGTTGCCGAACGCGTAGTTGACGTGCGTGAGCTTCGCGGCGGAGCCGGAGGTGTCGAGGTTCTTGACGAAGTAGTTGCGGTCGTAGACCGACCACTGGGTGAAGTACCCGACCTTGCGGTTGGCCGCCTGCGCGTCCGGCACCTCGTCGGGGGCGGAGGTCGCGGTGGCTGCGGAGGCTTGGGTGGCGACGGGGTTCTGGGCGGCGGTGGGGGACGCCGCGAACGTGGGCGGGGCGGCCAGCGCCATTGCGAGGACACCGGCGGCCAGTGCCGGTAAACGCCAGGGGGTTCGAGCTGATGGCATAGCACAACTCCTGGGGTTTCGGGGATGACCTGCCACCCGCCCGGCGCCCGGGGGAAAGCGGCGGCGGCGCGGGAGAACATGGCTCGGACCATGTTCCGATAAGGTCTAGACCACCGGTAGCGCCCGTTCGGCGTCACTGCATTGCTCGCCGGAGGTGGGGCGGGCGGACGGCGGGGGCGCTCGCGGCGCGGAGCGTTGACGGCGCGGCGGCGCGGGCGCGGCGGCGGCAACACGGCGCGCGGGCGCGGCGGCGCGGCGCAGCAGCGGCACGGCGGGAACAGCGGTTCGGCGGTGGCAGCAGTGCGGCGGTGGCAGCGGTTCGGCGCGGGGCGTTGACGGCCGGGTGCCGCGGCGCGCGGTGGCGCGGGAACAGCGGTGCGGCGGTGGTACCGGTGCGGCGCGGGCGAGAGGCAGCGGTGCGGCGGCGGCAACACGGCGCGCGGCAGCGGTGCGGCACAGGGCGGGGTCGCGTTCACCTCGCGGCAGGGCGCCTCGAACTCAGGGGGCGCGGATTCAACAGGCGCGGAGCTTTCGTCGCGCAGCCGAGAGCCGGGTCGGTAAGCACCTCGGCGCGGGCGGGCGTGCCACTTCACCGCCGCCCGCGCCCGTGCGCTGGAGCCGGATCGTCCAGCGGCCGGTCAGACCGCGCCGTACTCGCGGTCTCCGGCGTCGCCGAGGCCGGGGACGATGTAGCCGGAGTCGTTGAGGCGTTCGTCGACGCTCGCGGTGACCACGCGCACCGGCAGTCCCGACTTCTCCAGCCGGTCCAGCCCCTCCGGCGCGGCGAGCGTGCAGATGGCTGTCACGTCGCTCGCGCCGCGCTCGGCCAGCAGGTTGATCGTGTGCACCATCGAACCTCCGGTGGCCAGCATCGGGTCGAGCACGAAGACCGGGCGGCCTGCGAGGTCGGCGGGCAGCGACTCGAGGTACGGCGTCGGCTGCAGCGTCGTCTCGTCCCTGGCCAGGCCGACGAACCCCATCTGCGCCTCGGGGATCATCTTGTGCGCCTGGTCGGCCATGCCCAGCCCGGCCCGCAGCACCGGCACCAGCAGCGGCGCGTTGGCCAGCCGGTAGCCCGTGGTGCGCGCCACGGGGGTGTGGATCATCTCCTCGGCGACCTCGGCGTCCCGGGTCGCCTCGTAGATCAGCATGAGGGTGAGTTCCTGCAACGCGGCGCGGAAAGCCGCACTGCCCGTGCGCGCATCGCGCATTGTGGACAGTCTCGATTTCGCCAGCGGATGCTCTACGACCCGGATCTCCATGGCCAACAACATTAACCGGTCACCCGGCCCAGGACTCCAGCCCGCGCATGATCACTTCCAGGCCGAACTCGAAGCGCTCGTCGCCCTCGCCGGCCATCAGCGACGGGAGCAGCGCGACGATCGTGGGGAAGGTCTCACGCGGCAGTTCGGAGAAGTAGCGCTCCACTTGGGACATCCGCTCCCCGAGTTCGTCGGCGGGTAGACCGAACGCCGCACTGCGTTCCAACGCGACCGCGTTCGGGTAGAGCGCGAGCAGATCCGCGGCGAAGGCGACCACGCGGTCCGGAAGCCCGGCCGAGCGCAGGATGGCGAGGATGGCCTCCATCATCGCCAGCGCGTTGGGGCCGGTCGGCGCCGGCGTGCGCATGACGACCTGGGCGATGCCCGGGTGCGCGGCGAGCACCCGCAGCTGGTCGCGGGCGATCTGCTTGAGCTGGTCGCGCCAGCGGCCGGGATCGGGCTCCGGAACCGGGATCTCGCCGATGACCAGGTCGAGCATCAGCTCGTGCAGCTCACCCTTGTTGCGCACGTAGGCGTAGAGCGACGCGGCACCGGTGCCGAGCTCCTGCGCGACGCGGCGCATGCTCACCGCGTCGAGCCCTTCGCGGTCCATCAGGCCGAGCGCGGTCCCGACGATCGCCTCCAGGCTCAGCGGTTGCCTGCCCGCCCGCGACCTGCCCGCCCGCTGCTGCCACGGCGGAACCGGAACCGACATCCACGAACCTCCTCCGACTGTCGCGAACACTGTACTTGAGACGAACGGTGTTCTTGACACGAACGCTGTTCGCGCATAGAACGGTGTTCGTAGCGTTGCGAACACCGTTCGATGCCGATTAGGAGCGCCGATGTCCACGACGACCACCAACACCGGAACAACTGGCGACACCGGGGCGACCGGCCGGAAGAGCGGGAACGGGCCGATCGAGCCGGAGAACGGACCGATCGGCACCGAGGACCGAGCGGCCGACGCGAAGGACCAAGCGATCGGCGCGGAGGACGGGGGCGGAACTCCGGTGCTCATCGCGGGGGCGGGCCTGGCGGGGCTGTCGACCGCCGTCTTCCTCGGCCTGCACGGCGTGCGCGCCGTGGTCGTCGAGCGCCACGCGAGCACGTCGACGCACCCGAAGGCCCGCGGTCAGCAGCCGCACACGATGGAAGCGTTGCGCCTGGCGGGCTTGGAGGAGTCCTTCGACGCCGCGTCGCCGAAGAGCCGCGGCTTCACCATCCGGATCGCCGAGAGCGTGCGCGGCCCGGTGTTCCGCGAGATCCTGCACGACACGTTCGTGCAGCTCCACCACCTGACCCCGGCCGGATCGGCCGACGCCAGCCAGGAGAGCGCGGAGCGGATCCTCGCCGCCCGAGCCCGCGAGCTCGGCGCCGACCTTCGCTTCTCGACCGAGCTGGAGAGCTTCGAGCAGGACGACCATGGCGTGACGGCGACCGTCCGCGACCTGACCAGCGGTGCACGGAGCACCCTTCGGGCCGGGTATCTGGTCGGCGCCGACGGCAACCGGAGTCCGGTCCGCGAGGCGCTGGGCATCGGCACCCACGGCGAGGGGTCGTTCGGGCACTACATCCACTGGACGATCCGCGCCGACCTCGCCCCGCTGGTCGGCGACCAGCAGGTGCTCTACTACCTGCGGAACCCGGAGTTGTCGGGCGCCAGCGGCGTGGTGTGCAGCACCGACGACCCCGACCGCTTCATCGTCGCGGTCGCATATGACCCGGCCGTCGAGGACGAGTCCGACTTCTCCGACGAACGCGCGCTCGAACAGGTCAGGATCGCGGCCGGCATTGACGACCTCGACGTCGAGATTCTGGCGCGGGCGGCCGTCGAGACCGGGATGCACGTCGCCGACCGGTTCAGCGCGGGACGGGCGCACCTCGTCGGCGACGCCGCCCACACCATGCCGCCGCAGGGCGGCATGGGAGGCAACACCGCCGTGATGGACGGCTTCTACCTGGCGTGGAAGCTGGCCGCAGTGGTCAAGGGCGAGGCGGGAGCGTCCCTGCTCGACAGCCACGACGCCGAACGCCGGCCCGTGGGCGAATGGATCGCGCGCAACCAGTACAACAACGCGATCTACCGCAACGCCCGTCCCGGCGACGCGCAGGGCGATGCGGAGCCGCCGATCGAGGACCCGGGGCTGCTGTGCTTCGGCTACCGGCACAACGGCGCGATCGTGGCCGAACCCGGGGACGAGGGCGAACTCCTGGAGGAACCGATTCAGCCCACGGGGCGGCCGGGCTCCCGCGCACCCCACGTCGTGCTGCGGAGGAGGGGTGGAGGCGAGGGCTCGGGCGGCAGCGGGGACGGGTGTCGGGGCGGCGACGTGTCGACGATCGACCTCTTCGGGCGCGGGTTCGTCCTCCTGGCGGGGTCGGAGGACTGGGCCCGGTCAGGCGTCGCGGTCCGGGACTCCCTCGGTGTGGGGCTGACGGTGCATATGATCGGCCGTGCGGGGTCCGGCAGCGGAGAGTTCGAAGGGGAGTGGGCCGACGCCTACGGCGTGTCGGAGCAGGGGGCCGTGCTCGTGCGGCCCGACCGGTTCATCGCTTGGCGGAGTGTCGGAGCGGGGACGACGGCGGAGTTGGAGAAGGCGTTGCGGACCGTGCTCGGGCGGTGAGGGGCAGGGGGGCTCTTGAGGCAGCGGCTATTGCTGGCGGGTCACCTTCAGAGCGGGGGCGCGGGGGTTTTCGACGCATCCAGCGGAGCTGGCGGGTCACTTTGGGGGTGGGGGGGCGCGGGGGTTTTCGAGGCAGCGGCTCATGCTGGCGGGGCGCTTTGAGAGCGGGGGCGCGGGAGTTTTCGACGCATCCAGCCCAGGCTGGCGGGTCACCTTGGGGTGGGGGGTTTCTGGGGCGCTCGCCGCCCCCAGGCCCCCGGCAGGTCTCCGGGATGAGTGGGTTTTCGGGGGATGCTGCGGTGGGGCGGTTGGTGGTTCTCATCCCGTCGACCTCCACGAGGGCTATCAGACCGCGTCAAGGGGGCGATTTTTCGAGGCAGCCTGCGGTTGGCATCAGGGGTGCCCCCTTGACCCGGTCTGATCGGGCTGGCGCCAGGTCGACGGGATGAGAACCGGGCACCGCCCGTGTGCGTGAGGCGACGGGGCTTCCGGAATGTGCTGGAAGCCCCGTCGTCGCGGTTGTTGTTGTTACGGGTGCAGGACCACCTTGGTGTAGCCCTCGATGCGTTGGTCGAACTTGCGGTAGGCGTCCGGCGCCTCCGAGAGCGACAGCTCGTGGGAGACGACGAAGCTGGGGGTTGCCCGTCCGGCCGTGATCATGTCGCGGAGCTGCCGGTTGTAGCGCTTGACGTTGCACTGGCCGGTGCCCATGACCTGGCCCTTCTCGAACATGCGGCCGATGCTGACCAGCAGCTTGCCCTGCTGGGCGTTGCTGTCCGGTCCGCCCGGGTCGGCCGGCACGTAGAGGCCGGGCACGCCCATGCGGCCGGTGGGCCGCACGGTCTCGATCAGCGAGTTCAGCACGACCGCCGGCTCCTCCTTGGAGGCGTCGCCGACCTGCGCCTGGTAGCCGACCGCGTCGACGCCCTTGTCGGTGCCCTCGCCGTCGGTCTGGTCCTTGATCTGCTGCACCGGGTCGCCCTTGCTGAAGTCGATCGGGATCGCGCCGATCTCCTCGGCCTTGGCCAGCCGCTCCGGGACCCGGTCCACGGAGAACACCCGCGATGCCCCGCGCAGCAGGGCCGAGTAGGCGGCCATCAGGCCGACCGGCCCCGCCCCGTAGACCACGCAGGTCTCGCCGGGCGAGACCTGCGCCAGCTCACAGCCGTGGTAGCCGGTGGGGAAGATGTCGGCCAGCAGGACGTAGTCGCTCTCCTTGCTGGAGTCCGACGGCAGCTTCAGGCAGTTGAAGTCGGCGAAGGGTACCCGCAGGTACTCCGCCTGCCCACCGGTGTAGGGGCCCATCGCCACGTAGCCGTAGGCCCCGCCCGCGAAGCCGGGGTTGACCGTCAGGCAGAACCCGGTGTCGCGCGCCAGGCAGTTCTTGCAGAAGCCGCATGCGACGTTGAAGGGCATCACGACCCTGTCGCCGCGTTGCAGGCTCACCACGCCGGAGCCGACCTCCTCGATGATGCCGAGGTTCTCGTGGCCGAACACGATGCCGGGCTCCGCGGCCGTCCGCCCTTCGTACATGTGCAGGTCGGAACCGCAGATCGCGGTTGAGGTCACCCGTACGAGTACGTCGTTCGGATGCTGGATGGTGGGCGTGTCCACTTCGTCCACCGCGACCGAGAACGGTTCCTGGTACACCACTGCTCTCATCACCGACCACCTCCAGGGGACGTCCGAGGCACTACTCAGGGACTACCCCGGCCGGCGCCGTCCAAAGGTCCGCACGGAGGGAAATTTGGGCCGACCGCGCCCGCTAGCCGGGTCAGCGCCGGCCGGCTTCCTCCGCCACTCGCTCCAGCCGGGCCCGGTAGTCCTCCCACCACGCCCGGTCGGCTGGCGGCATGTTGTCGTTGTCCTCACGCATGCCGACCTCGCCGTCGATGAGCTCCCGGACGATGTCGGCGTGCCCGGCGTGGCGGTGGGTCTCGGCGATCACGTGCACCAGGATCCGGTGCAGCGTCACCTCGCCGCCCGGCCACCACGGGACCTTGCCGGTCGAGTCGAGCGACAGCGCCTCGATCGTGGCGTCCGCGTGCGCCCACGCCCGGCGGTACAGCGCGACGATGTCCTCCCGCGACTCCTCGGCGGTCGCCCACATGTCGCCGTTGGGCTCGGCGCCTTCCTCGTACCAGGGCAACGGCTCGTCGGACGGACGGTCGAAGACGAAACCGAAGTAGCCCAGCTCGCAGCAAGCCGCGTGTTTGACCAGGCCGAGAAGATTCGTGCCGGTCGGAGTCAGCGGCCGCCGGACGTCGTACTCGCCGAGCCCGTCGAGCTTCCAGAGCAGCGCCTCGCGGGCCGCTCGGAGGTAGTGGTGGAGGTCCGCTTTCGGATCTGATGCCGTCATGGTGGGCAGCCTGCCACCGCACACCGACGAGTTCTCGCCCGAACGACTGCGGGCCGTGCGGGACCTCCGGCCCTTAGACTCCGGAGCATGGCCAACCCGCCACCAACAACGCCGTCGGTGACGAGCTCCCCCGGTCTGCCGGCCGAGCTCGCCGAGGCGACCAAGGACGACAGCACCCTGCGCCGCTTCCTGCACGGGCTTCCCGGCGTCGACCAGGTCGGGCTCGAACAGCGAGCCGCAGGCCTGGCCACCCGCAGCATCAAGAAAGCCGCGAAGCTGTGGGCGATCGACACCGCGATCGGCATGGTCGACCTCACCACGCTCGAAGGCGCCGACACCGAGGGCAAGGTCCGCGCGCTCTGCGCCAAGGGCCGCAACCCGGACCCGGACCGGCCCGGCGCGCCGCGCGTGGCCGCGATCTGCGTGTACCCGGACCTGGCCGCGGTCGCCGTGGAGGCGCTGCGCGGCTCCGGCGTCGGGGTCGCGTCGGTGGCCACGGCCTTCCCTTCCGGGCGATCGTCGCGGCAGGTCAAACTCGCCGACGTGGAGCTGGCCGTGTCGGCCGGTGCGACCGAGGTCGACATGGTGATCGACCGCGGCGCCTTCCTGTCCGGCCGCTACGGCCAGGTGTTCGACGAGATCCAGGCGGTCAAGGCGGCCTGCGGCGACGCGCACCTGAAGGTCATCCTGGAGACCGGCGAGCTGGCCACCTACGACAACGTGCGGCGCGCCTCCTGGCTGGCGCTGCTGGCAGGCGGCGACTTCATCAAGACCTCCACCGGCAAGGTTTCGCCCGCCGCGACGCTGCCGGTGACGCACCTGATGCTGCAGGCGGTGCGCGACTGGCGCGACCACACCGGCGAGCTGCGCGGGGTCAAGCCCGCGGGCGGCATCCGCAACACCAAGGACGCCATCCGCTACCTGGTGGCGGTGCACGAGGTGGCGGGCCCGGAATGGCTGACCCCGGAGCTGTTCCGCTTCGGCGCCTCCAGCCTGCTCAACGACCTGCTGATGCAGCGGCGGACCCAGCTCGACGGCCACTACTCCGGCCCCGACTACGTGGCGGTGGACTGACATGCCCGAGGAGACCCACAGCCCGTGGGAGTACGCGCCCGCCCCCGAGTCGCGGGCGATCGCCAACCTCCAGCCGAGCTACCGGATGTTCGTCGACGGCGAGTTCGTCGACGGCGCGGGCGAACCTCTCAAGAGCGTCAACCCCGCGACCGAGGAGACCCTCGCCGAGGTCTCCAGCGCCGCGGCGTCCGATGTGGACAACGCGGTTCGCGCCGCGCGCAAGGCGTTCGACAGGACGTGGGGCAAGATGCCCGGTTCCGAGCGCGCGAAGTACCTGTTCCGAATCGCCCGGCTGATCCAGGAGCGCGGGCGCGAGCTGGCCGTGCTGGAGACGCTCGACAACGGCAAGCCCATCAAGGAGTCCCGCGACGCCGACATCCCCACCGCGGCGGCGCACTTCTTCCACCACGCGGGCTGGGCCGACAAGCTCTCCTACGCCGGTTACGGCCCCGACCCCCGGCCGGTCGGCGTCGCGGGCCAGGTCATCCCCTGGAACTTCCCGCTGCTGATGCTGGCCTGGAAGATCGCACCCGCGCTGGCCTGCGGAAACACCGTGGTCCTCAAGCCCGCGGAGACCACGCCGCTCACGGCGCTGGTCTTCGCCGAGATCTGCCAGCAGGCCGGACTGCCCCCGGGCGTGGTCAACATCCTGCCCGGAGCCGGAGACGTCGGCGCCGAGCTGGTCGGGCACGCCGGGGTCGACAAGGTCGCCTTCACCGGCTCCACCGAGGTCGGCAAGCAGATCCAGCGCACCCTGGCCGGCAGCGGCAAGAAGCTGACGCTGGAGCTCGGCGGCAAGGCTGCCAACGTCGTCTTCGACGACGCGCCACTGGACCAGGCCGTCGAGGGCATCGTCAACGGCATCTTCTTCAACCAGGGCCACGTCTGCTGCGCGGGTTCGCGGCTGCTGGTACAGGAGTCGGTCGCCGAGGAGCTGCTCGACAAGCTGCGCTCGCGGATCGCGACGCTGCGGGTCGGCGACCCGCTGGACAAGAACACCGACGTCGGCGCGGTCAACTCGGCCGAGCAGCTCGAACGGATCACCGCGCTGAGCGCGACCGGCGACGCCGAGGGCGCAAGCCGGTGGACCAGCCCGTGCCCGCTGCCGGAGAAGGGGTTCTTCTTCTCCCCCACCGTCTTCTCCGACGTGCAGCAGTCGATGCGCATCGCCCGCGAGGAGATCTTCGGCCCGGTGCTGTCGGTGCTGACCTTCCGCACGCCGGACGAGGCGGTCGCCAAGGCCAACAACACGCCGTACGGGCTGTCGGCCGGCATCTGGACCGAGAAGGGCTCCCGAATCCTGTGGGCGGCGCAGAAGATGCGCGCCGGGGTGGTGTGGGCCAACACGTTCAACCGGTTCGACCCGACCGCGCCGTTCGGCGGCTACCAGGAGTCCGGTTTCGGCCGCGAGGGCGGTCGCGCAGGTCTGGAGGCATATCTCGATGTCTGACCGGTTGGCAGTGGCCAAGACGTACAAGCTCTACGTCGGCGGCAAGTTCCCGCGCTCGGAGTCGGGCCGCTCCTACCCGGTGCGCGACGCCAAGGGCGGCTTCCTCGCCAACGCCGCGCAGGCCTCGCGCAAGGACGTCCGCGACGCGGTTTCGGCCGCGCGCAAGGCTTTCGGCGGCTGGTCCGGGGCGACCGCGTACAACCGCGGCCAGGTGCTGTTCCGGGTGGCGGAGGTGATGGAAGGGCGACGCGACCAGTTCGCCGCCGAGCTCCGCGCCGCGGAAGGGCTTTCCCAGAAGGCCGCCGAGTCCGCCGTGGACGCCGCGGTGGACCGCGTGGTCTGGTACGCGGGCTGGACCGACAAGATCGCCTCGGTGCTGGGTGCGGCCAACCCGGTCGCCGGGCCGTACTTCTCGTTCAGCGTGCCGGAGCCGACCGGCGTGGTGGGCGTGCTCGCACCGCAGTCGTCGTCGCTGCTCGGACTGGTCAGCGTGGTGGCGCCGGTGATCGCCGCGGGCAACACCTGCGTCGTGGTCGCCTCTTGCGAGCGGCCGCTGCCCGCGATCACCCTCGCCGAGGTCCTGGCGACGTCCGACGTCCCAGGCGGCGTGGTCAACCTGCTGACCGGGCACGCCGAGGAGCTGGGCCCGTGGTTGGCCTCGCACGCCGACGTCAACGCCCTCGACCCGGTGGGCGCCCCCGGCGAGCTGCGCGGCGAACTGGAGCGGGCGGCGGCCGAGACGGTCAAGCGCGTGCTGCCGGTGCGCGGCGAGCCGGACTGGAACCGCCAGCCCGACATTCAGCGGCTGCGCGCGTTCACCGAGGTCAAGACGGTGTGGCACCCGGTCGGAACCTGAGAGCCTGCCTTTGATCTTGAAGCGGCGTAGCCACGCAAGGTGAGTTGCAGGCACTGAGAGCGCGACGTCCCCGGGCCGCTCGGGCGACCCGGGGACGTCGAGGCCGTCCGGTCAGCGCGGGTCGACGACCCAGCCGCGCCTGATCGCCCGCGCCAGGAACACCAGCGCCACCGCGATCAGCACCGCGCCGAGCCCGACCGACACCCAGGCCGACATCTCGAAGAGCGGCGCGGCGTCGGCGACGAACCAGTCCTTCACGACCGTGCACGCGATCGCCGCCACGAACGTCACGACCGCGGTGATCCCCAGCGAGCGGCGCCGCGACGCCGCGAGCGCGGTCCCCGCGCGGAACGACAGGGCGACCGCCACCAGGATCAGGGCGAGCGTCAGGATGCCCGCGACGCTGTCGGCGAGCGTGTAGGCGACCCCGTTCGGCCCGGCCCGCAGGCCGTCCAGCAGGAAGTTGACCCCGAAGAACACGAACGCGCCGGTTCCCAGCGCGCCGAGCGCGTTGTCCACCGGCGACGGCTTGCCGGTGGAGCGGTCGAGCTGCGCGGCGACCTGGGCCGCGTACTCCCGCGGCGACCCGAACGCCTCGGCCGGATTCTCACCGGTCTCGGCGACGTGTGTCTCCACCTCGGCGAGGACCTCGCCGACCCGCCTGCCGGAGATGTCGTGCAGCCGCAGGGCCAACATCAGCTCGTCCCGGTACTTCTTGTCCAGCGTCATCATGCTCGCACCCCTCGTTCCACGACCGCGATCGCGTTCTTCGCGAATTCCGTCCACTTCGGACCCTGTTCGGAGAGCACCGCCCGGCCCTCGTCGGTCAGGGCGAAGAACTTCCGCCCCGGTCCCCCTTCGCCTGCCCGCCACTCCGCACGCACCAGCCCGTCGGCCGCCAGCCGGTTGAGCAGCGGGTACAGGGTTCCCGCCTTCATGTCCGGCAATCCGGCGCCGCTGAGCCGCTGCAGCAGCGTGTAGCCGTAGTCCTCGCCGCTTTCGGCCAGCAGCGCCAGCACCGCGAGATCGAGCACCCCGCGCAGCCACTGCGTCTGACGGGCGGCCGTCGTCTTGTCCGCCATGGGGAGAACGTAACACCTACTAGTAGGTCTCGCAAACTAGTAGGTGTGGCCGGTGCTCGACACGCGCACGCCGGGGCGTGGAGGTGGCCGGACGTATGCGGGCGAGCTGGGCGAGCACGCGAGGCGGCAGGACGGCGCCGGCCTGGGCACCTACGGGAAGCGACACGTGGACGCGGGAGGGGAGGTGGGTGCCACGCGGAGGATCAAGAGCGCGCACCGCGGAAGCTCCGGTGCCGGGCGCACGAGCGCACACAGGCCGTCGCGCGCAGACGCACGGGAGGACACCAGCGACAGCGACAGGACCGCCCGAACAGACACACCCGGGCGACAACCTCGGGCGTCAGGTCCACGCCCGGGAGAGCGGCCCGGGCCGCCGGGTCAGCGGATCTGCCAGTCCAGCTTGCCGTCCTCGGTCACCGTCGCGTGGCTGTGCCCGGCGGGCACGCCGTCGGTCAGCGCGCGGTAGACGTCGGCCAGCATGGCCGAGACACCCTTCCACTCCGGGCGTTCGACCTGCGCCGCCTCCTGCTCCCACTCGAGCACGCAGCCGTGCAGCGGTCCCGGGCGCAGGTCCACGACGAGCTCGTCGGCGAAGCCGTCACCGGCGATCGGGAGCCACGCGGGGTGGAAGCTCGACCCTGCGGAGCCGGCGTAGTAGTCGCAGGACGGGCGCTCCCAGCGCGCCGTCCACAGCTCCCGGTGCCCACGCCACGCGCGCAGCGCCGCAGCCGGGCTGTAGGGGGTGTAGAAGGGCGGCAGGACGTCGGCGAGCACGTCGGTTGCGGTACCGCCGCAACAGGTCCACCACGCCCGCAGGTCCGGGGGGAGCTGGACGTGGAACTCCTCCTCCAGCGTCACGAGCTCCGCCGGATCGGGGGGTTCGAGGGCGGCGGCGGTGACCGGCGCGTGATCTTCCAGCCACCGCACGATGTTCGCCCACAGTTCCGTGACGTCCATTCCACTCATGATCGCCTCGTTGCGCTACCACCGGTACCGCCAACCGTGATCCCACGCGGCCTCCGGAGCCCCGGCAGCAACACCGCGCGACCACGATCGACCGAACGGCCGAAGCCCGCGGACGGCGAGCGCAGTAGTACCGACCAGGAGAATCGTTATCTGGAATTGGGCCTGTGGTTGCCTGAGGCGGGCTGGATACGGTGAGAACCCGACCGGCGCACAGGGCGTGGTCGGCCAACCCGTAGGCTTCGGCGACGTCTGGTTCGGCGACCGGAGGTAGAAGAGATGGCGCAGGACATCGTCCCCATCGAGCTTGGCCTGCCGCAGGGCGACGTCGTCACCCTGTGGGCGCCGCGCTGGCGGGAGGACGGCGAGGAGTGGGAGGCCTTCCTCGGGCACGAGGAAGACCTGTACGCCTTCCCCGACTCCGCCCGCCTGGCCGCGTTCGTCCGCACGGCCGCGGAGCACGACCTCGACGACCACCCGGCGTGGCACGTGGTGCCCGCGTTGTCCGCGGTGGAGCTGAACCCCGACGAGGACCACCAGTTCGACCTCGTCGGCGTGCCCGAGCTCGTCGCCGAACCGCCGGACACCTGGACGATCAACGAGCTCGCCGACATCGTCGAGATCGCCCGGTCGCTGGCCGACGTCTGCGAGCTGGACAAGGTGCACGAGGTCCTCGACTCCGCCGACGGCTTCGCCGTGCTCGACCAGGGCACGCTGGCCTTCTCCGGCAAGGACGGGCAGAAGCGCTGGAACGAGCTGTGCAAGGTGGTCGTCGACCGCTGGGACGAGGTCCTGGACGCCATCGACGGCGTGGTCACCGCTCCCGAGGTCGCCGCCGACGCCGTGGCCACCGCCGAGGCCGAGCTCGCCGAAGCGCTCGACACCGACGACGAGGAGGGCGCCGAGGCGTCCGAGCTGGACGACGTCGAGGCCGTGGAGGACGAGGAGCTCGGCTTCTGGGGCGAGATCGGCATCGACCCGATCCGCATCATCACCAGCCAGGGCGAGCACTACTCGCTGCGCTGCTACCTCGAGGACGACCCGGTGTTCCTGGGGTCCGAGGGCAAGATCGACGTGTTCTCCTCGCCGCGTGCGCTGGCCCGCTTCCTCGCCGACGCCGACTCCGTGGAGCACAACGACCTGACCCGGGTCGCGACCTGGCCGAAGGTCACCGAGAAGGCCACCGCCGGGGAACTGGCGGTCGAGGTCGACGAGGACAACACCTACGTGCTGGCCGGGCTGGACGCCGACCTCGCGGCGGGCCCGTCCGAAGTGGACCCGGTGCAGCTCGACCTCGCCGAGGAGCTGCTCGTCGACGCCGCGGTGTGGGCGGACGACAAGACCGTCGAGGAGGCGCTGCAGCCTTCGGAGCGGCTGGGCTGGATGGTCTCGTTCGTGCTGCAGCCCAGCCCGAACCGGCTGCCGCCGAGCCCGCCGTTCGACGCCGAGGTCGAGGCATGGCGGGGGCTGGTCGAGTCCTTCGAGGAACGCCTCCGCACGCACTGACCCCGCGTCCGCGACCGAACGCCGACCGCGCGGCCCGCCACAGGGCCCGCAGCGGTCGGCGTTCTCGTGTCAGGGCCCCTCAGCCGCCCGGGCTCAGGCGGGCATCCGCGCGGTTGCAGGCGAGGCCCGGCATGCGCGGCTCCAAGCGGCAGGCACCCGAGTTCAGGCCAGGTGGCCGGGCTCGGTTTCAGGCGACGTCGGCCAGCGGGCGCGAGGACCGCTTGCGGGGGCGCGGGATCGCGCGGTCGGCCTCCAGGTAAGCCTCGCGCAGACCCTTGCGCGCCCGGTACGCCAGTGCGGAAACGCCGTTGGGGCTCATCCCGAACCGGTCGGCCACCTCCGAAGGGGGCAGGTCCTCCACCTCCAGGTGCCACAGCACGCGCTGCCACCGCAGGGGCAGCCGCGCGAACGCCTGGGCGAGCAGAGAACGGTCGATCGCCTCGGAAACCGCGTCGATGAACGGCATCCGGGGCTGCTCGGCGAAGACCAGGTCGACGTCCGGGGCCAGGTGCAGCCTGCGGTCGTGGCTGTTCGACGTCGTGGCCAGGTTGCGGACCGTCGTGAGCAGGTAGGCGCGGAACGCCGTCGTCGGGCCGCCGCCGCGGTTGAGGACGTCGAGGATCCGGGCGAACGCCTCGGCCACCAGGTCCTCGGCGTCGGCCGCCGTCCTGGCGACCTGCCGCGCCATCGTGTGCGCGGCGCCGACGTGCCGCGCGTACAGCTCCCCGAACGCCGCGGCGGATCCGCACCGCGCCGCGGCCAGCAGGATTCCTTCGTCGCCGATGGTTCACCGCCTCCTAGCGGGTGATCCGGTTTCGAGGACGGCGTCGGCCACCGGTGCGCCGCACTGGTCGCCCCGTCCTGCCGAAGATGTTTTCTCGCATTCCCGGCACCCAACAAGCCACGGAATTTCACATACTGATTGCACGGACCGCCGGACCCGCTGAAACTCAGCGCGCGGTGGGAAAATCTCCGGCCACCGCGAGCATTCGGGTGATCCTCCCCGCCCCGTCGGCGAGTGAGCCGACGAGCTCACCGGAAACCGGGAGCCGTTGCGAGGGGAACGAAATCGCGAGTGTCGCGGGTTCACCGCCGATCCGGACCGGAGCCGCGATGCACGCCACGCCGAGGGCGTACTCCTCGGAGTCGACGACGACCGAGGAGGAGCCGACGCCGTCGACCAGGTCCCGCACCCGGGTGAGCGTGCGCGGGGTGAGGTCGGCGGGCGGGTAACGGCTGAAGTGGTCGGCGCGCTGCTCCCTCCTCATCCCCGTCAGCAGGCACTTGCCGATGGCGGTGGCGTGCGCGGCGTGGCGGAAGTCGGCCCACACGTCCACGCGCGGTGCGCGCCGGCTGTCGACGATGTCGGACACCTGCACCTCGCCGTCGTGGTAGCGGGCGAGGTAGATGGCGGCGTTGAGCTCCTCGCGCAGGTCGGCCATCACCGCGCGGACGCGGTTGCGCAGCACCTGTCCCCGGCTGGAGGCGTGCAGCCCGTCGACGCCGTCACCGACGATGTAGGAGCCGTCGTCGAGCTTCTCCACGTAGCCTTCGTGCACCAGCGTGCGCAGCAGGTGGTACGTCGTCGGCAAGGCGATACCGGTGCGCCTGGCGAGGTACTTGGCCGTCGCGCCTCCGGGGTGTTCACCAACGGCCTCGAGTAGGCGCAAGGCACGCTGCACCGACGTGATGAGCGTGGGCTCCCCGTCCCCCCGTGTCACCGTTCCCTCCTGCCCCGGCCCGGTCCGCACCTGGCACGAACCGGACCTCCAACATGTCCTGACCTGCGATTGTGCGCCGGGTCCGGCCGGGCGCGCCAGCATCGGAGGCCACGTCCCGGCGACTGGGCGGTGCCGCTCGCCCGGCCGGTCCGACGGGAGCTTTCGCGAGGACGGAGTTCTCCCCTGTGGCGCAGCGGAAGACGTCGCCCCCGCGTCGCACCCCGTCCAGGCGACTAGCCGGGTGATCCGATCACGCCATCAGCCGCGCGTAGCCCGGCTTGATCACGTCGTTGATGATCGCCAGCCTCTCGTCGAAGCCGAGGAACGACGACTTCATCGCGTTCACCGTGAACCACTGCATGTCCGCCCAGTCGTAGCCGAACGTCTCGTGCAGGGCGTTGAACTCGCTCGACATCGAGCAGTGGCTCATCAGCCGGTTGTCGGTGTTGACCGTCACCCGGAACCGCAGCCGCGCCAGCAGGCCGATCGGGTGCTCGGCCAGCGACGGCGCCGCCCCGGTCTGCAGGTTCGACGACGGGCACATCTCCAGCGGGATGCGGCGGTCGCGCACGTAGGAGGCCAGCCTGCCGAGCTGCACCTCGCCGCTCTCGTCGGCCTTGATGTCGTCGACGATGCGCACCCCGTGGCCGAGGCGCTCGGCGCCGCAGTGCTGGATCGCCTCCCAGATCGACGGCAGTCCGAACGCCTCACCGGCGTGAATGGTGAAATGCGCGTTCTGCTGGCGCAGATACTCGAAGGCGTCCAGGTTCCGCGTGGGCGGAAAACCGGCTTCCGGGCCCGCGATGTCGAATCCGACGACCTCGGCGTCCCGGTAGCGGACCGCGAGGTTGGCGATTTCGGTCGCGCGGGCGTTCTGCCGCATCGCGCACAGCAAGGTACCGATTCGGATACGTTGTTTTCCGCTTTCGGCAACCCGGCGTTCACCTTCGCGGAATCCGTCCTGGACGGCCTGCACGACCTCGTCGATTGTCATTCCGCCGTCCTGGAACAGTTCGGGCGCGTAACGCACCTCGGCGTAGACGACGCCGTCGGCGGCGAGGTCCTCCGCGCACTCCGCGGCGACGCGCACCAGCGCATCGTGCGTCTGCATGACGCCGACGGTGTGCGAGAAGGTCTCCAGGTAGCGCTCCAACGAGCCGGAGTCGGCGGCGCGTCGGAACCACTCGCCCAGCTCGGCGGCGTCGGTGTGGGGCAGGCCCGAGTACCCGGTCTCCGCAGCGAGGTCGATCACGGTCTGCGGGCGCAGCCCGCCGTCGAGGTGGTCGTGCAGCAGGACCTTGGGGGCCGAACGGATCGTGTCAAAGCTAACCGGGGTCGCCATGGCCCCACGCTACTCGCATCGCGGCGGCACTCCGGGGGAGCCGCCGCACCCCCGTCCATCAGCGGCGACACGACATCACCCGCCTGCCGAACCGGCCATGTTCGGCGCTCCTCCGAACGGGTGGAGTTATGTCCATTGCGACGTTCGCACCCGTCGGATTGACTCCGTTCAGTGCAATTGACAAAGTCCGAACGGTGTATGCAAAACCGTGACCATAACGGAAAGTATCGGGGGGTGTCTGGGAACACGGAGAGCGAGTAGCTACGCTCCTGGAGTCCTCACCTCCCCTCGACGAAGGACGCCCGTAGCCGTGACCGAGAACATGTCGTTCGACCGCATGCGCAACATGCTCACGCGTGCGGCTGAGATCCGCGAAAGCGAACAGCAGCAGATCTTCGACGCACTTGATGAGATCCACGCCCGGATGTCTCCGCTGGAGTCGCTGGGCTCCGTGCGCAAGCGGTTGTCCGAGCTGCCCGACCGCACCGAGGTCAGCGTGCTCGCCGAGCGGCTCGACGAGGCGCTGGCCAAGCTCGAGGCCCAGGACGGCGCGATCACCGAGCTCCGCAGCTCCGTCGACGGCCTGGTCGACAAGCTCGCCAAGCCGTTCGCCCAGCTCGACGGGCGGCTGGACGGGGTGGCCGGCCGCTTCGACGGCGTCGCCGGGCGGATGGACGGGCTGGAGGACAAGCTCGCCCACATCCACAAGCGGCTCGACGAGCTGGGGCTGCACCTGGACAAGCAGGACGGCAGGCTGGAGTCGCTGCCGACGGCCGTGCACGGCCCGGTGCGCGAGCGCATGGACTCGCTGGAGACCAGCCTGCGCGGCCGCTTCGCCGAGATCGACGAGGGCGTGCACGAGCACCTCGACGGCACCCGCGAGGCGCTGCAGCGCTCGCTGACCGAGTCGGCCGCGGGCGTGCAGAGCTCGCTCAGCGAGGCCGTCACGGGCAGCCGGGACCAGTTGCAGGGCAAGCTCGAGTCGGCCGACCCCACCGAGCGGCTGTCGAAGCTGGGCGACCGGCTGGAGAAGCTCGCCGAGCGCCTCGACCAGGTCTCGAGCCGGCTCGACAACGTCGAGGAGAACGTCAGCACCCGCCTGGAGACCGTCGAGAAGGGCGTCAACGAGCGCCTGGAGACGGTGGAGCAGGGCGTCAGCAACCGCCTCGACACCGTCGAGCAGGGCTTCAGCTCCCGGCTGGACACCGTCGAGGAGGGCGTCAAGACCGGCCTGGGCGAGCTCGGCGGCAACCTGGCGAAGAACCTGTCGCAGATCAGCGGCAACCTCGCCCAGCGTCCCGATGCGGAGCAGCTCGGCTCGCTGGTGCGGGAGGCCAACGCCGAGACCGAGCAGCGCCACGCCGGCCAGCTCGACGAGGCCATGGCGACCTTCGCGGAGCTCATCCTCGGCGGCAGCGGGCCGTCGTCCCCACCGCCGCCCACCACGCTCCCGCGCCAGCAGCGGCGTGGCCGCTCGAAGAGCGCCAAGCGCGACAGCGACAAGGCCCTGACCGCCGACGGCGACGAGGACGGCTTCGCAGCCGAGAGCGCGTGACGCACCGGCCCCAGGCAGCCCGATAGGCAACTGAACACCTGAAGTGGGGTGGCTTCCCGGCAACGTCCGGGAAGCCACCCCACTTCACTTAAAAGGCACCTTCGCCTGCCTCACGCACACGGGCGGTGCCGTGGTTCTCATCCCGTCGACCTGGCGCCAGCCCGATCAGACCGGGTCAAGGGGGCACCCCTGATGCCAACCGCAGGCTGCCTCGAAAAATCGCCCCCTTGACGCGGTCTGATAGCCCTCGTGGAGGTCGACGGGATGAGAACCGCCCCGCTCCGAACCGCAGCATCCCCCGAAAACCCACTCATCCCGGAGACCTGCCGGGGGCCTGGGGGCGGCGAGCGCCCCAGAAACCCCCTCTGAAGGCGACCCGCAAAGCCAGGGTGAGTTCGTCGAAAACCCCGCGCCCCCGCTCTGAAGGTGACCCGCCAGCCTGGCTGGACGCGTCGAAAACTCACGCGCCCCCGCTCCCAAAGTAAGCCGCGATGTGAAGGCGGCTACCCCGAAAACCCCCGCGCCCCCACCCTCAAAGCGACCCACAAAGCCAGGGCGAGTCCCCCACCCCCACCACCCGCTACCGAACGGTCTCCAGGATCAGCGGCCGTCCGCTCTCCCGCTCCTCGCTTCCAGCCCCCGCCCCTTCCCTCGCGATCGTGAACGCCCCCTGCAGGGCCTCACGAGCCGCCTCGAAGGCTTCCGGGGTGTCGGTGTGCAGTTCCAGCAGCGGGCTGCCCTGTGCGATCTCCTCGCCCGGTTTGGCCCGGCACACGATGCCCGCGCCGTGCTGGACGTCGTCCTCCTTGCGGGAGCGGCCCGCGCCCAGGCGCCACGCCGCGACGCCGACGGCGTAGGCGTCCAGCGACGTGAGGACGCCGCTCTCCGGCGCTGCCAGCACCTCCACGTGCTCCGCCCGCGGCAGGACCGCGTCCGGGTCGCCGCCCTGCGCCTTGATCATGCGGCTCCAGGTGTCGTGGGCCCGCCCCGAGGAGAGCACGTCCGCAGGGTCCACATCGGACATCCCCGCGTGGCTCAGCATCTCGCGGGCCAGCTCCACCGTCAGCTCGACGACGTCGGCCGGGCCGCCGCCGCTGAGCACCTCCACCGCCTCGGCCACCTCCAGCGCGTTGCCGACCGCCCGCCCGAGCGGCACCGACATGTCGGTGATGAGCGCGCTGGTGTTCAGCCCGTTCGCGGTGCCGATCTCGACCAGCGCGGCGGCGAGCTCCCGCGCCTGCCCCAGGTCCTTCATGAAGGCACCGGAACCGCACTTGACGTCCAGCACCAGCGAGCGGACTCCCTCGGCGATCTTCTTGCTCATGATCGAGCTGGCGATCAGCGGTACGGACTCCACGGTGCCCGTGACGTCGCGCAGGGCGTAGAGCTTGCGGTCGGCCGGGGCGAGCCCCTCCGTCGCCGCGCAGATGACCGCTCCGACGTCGGCGAGCTGCTCGCGGATCTCGTCGGCCGACAGGCTCGCGCGCCAGCCGGGGATCGACTCCAGCTTGTCCAGCGTGCCGCCGGTGTGGCCGAGCCCCCGGCCGGAGAGCTGCGGCACCGCGGCTCCGCACGCGGCCACCAGCGGCGTCAGGGGCAGCGTGATCTTGTCGCCGACGCCGCCCGTGGAGTGCTTGTCCACGGTGGGCGCGCCGACGTCACCGAGGTCGAGGCTCGCGCCGGAGGCCACCATCGCGGCCGTCCAGCGCGCCGTCTCCACAGGTTCCATGCCGCGCAGCAGGATGGCCATCGCCAGCGCCGACATCTGCTCGTCGGCGACGGCGCCGCGCGTGTAGGCGTCGACGACCCAGTCGATCTGCTCGGGGGTGAGTCGTGCGCCGTCGCGCTTCGCCCTGATCACATCGATCACGGAATGAGCCATCATCGCCTCCACACGAACGAATCGAAGGACTACCACCAGATCAACGAACAACCGTGATCGAAGTTCACCGGACAGCCTGGCCGGAGTTCAACCGCCAACCGTGATCAAAGCCCGACGGAACGATCAGAGTTGGAAGGCGTCCGGGAGGACATCGCGCATCGGCAGCACCCCGCGCGGTGTGTCGATAAGGCATTCCGGGCCGCCGAGCTCGAACAGGACCTGACGGCAGCGCCCGCACGGCATGAGCAGCTCTCCGGTGCCGCTGCGGCACGCCACGGCGACGAACCGGCCGCCGCCGGTCAGGCGCAACTGCCCCGCCATCGTGCATTCCGCGCAGAGCGCCAGGCCGTAGGAGGCGTTCTCGACGTTGCACCCCACCACCATCCGGCCGTCGTCGCAGATCGCGGCCGCACCCACCTGGAGCTTCGAGTACGGGCAGTACGCCTTGCCCGCGACCTCCACCGCCGCCGCGCGCAACGCGTCCCAGTCGACCGAGGACGCTGCGGGAGCCACTGAAGCCAAAGCGAGTTCTCCTTCGCAGGAAGCAGGAAGGCGGCGGGCCGGCACCTGAGGCGCCGGCCCGCCGCCGCGGTCAGTCCGTGCCGCGCCGGTACTGCAGGCCGTTGGCCGCCGGGGGCCGCAACCGCTGCGACGCAGCCGCCAGCACGATCAGCGTCACCAGGTGCGGCGTGTAGGCCGTGAGCTCCTCGGGCAGCTCGTCGGTGAACCAGTAGACCGAGTACAGCGCCGAGGCGAACACCGCCGCGATCCCGGCCGAGAACCACTTGCGCCGCCAGATCTGCACCGCGACGACGGCGAGCAGCACCAGCGCCGCCGCGTAGAACAGCGCGTGCACCGTGGTCTCGCCGCTGCGCAGTTGCAGGCCGTCGGAGTAGCCGAACAGCGCCGCGCCGCCCAGCAGCCCGCCCGGCCGCCAGTTGCCGAAGATCATCGCGGCCAGGCCGATGTAACCGCGGTTGTTGGTCTGGTTCTCCAGGTAGCCGGCCTGGCCCGGGTTGAGGATCAGCGCCGCGCCGCCGATGCCGGCCAGCGCGCCGGAGACGATCACCGCGAGGTACTTGTACCGGTAGACGTTGACGCCCAGCGACTCCGCCGCGACCGGGTTCTCACCGCACGAGCGCAGCCGCAGCCCGAACGGCGACCGCCACAGCACCAGGTAGCTCACCGGCACCAGCAGGAAGGCCAGCACGGTCAACGGCGACAGGCCGGTGACCAGGCCGCCGAGGACGCCCGCGACGTCGGAGAGCCCGACCCGCTGCATGTCCTCGAGCTCCTGCAACCAGTCGCCCAGCGGCTGCACCGAGTAGGTGTCGAACTTCGGCACCGGCGGCGACTCCCGCGGGTTGTGCGAGATCGGCTCGAACACCAGCGTCGACAGGTACTTCGCCGTCCCGGCGCCGAGCAGGTTGATCGCGACACCGGACACGATGTGGTTGACCCCGAAGGTCACCGTCGCCACCGCGTGCAGCAGGCCGCCGACCGCGCCGAAGACCGCCGCCGCGACCAGTCCGGCGACCGGGCCCCACTGGTAACCGGCCCATGCACCGCCCCAGGTGCCGAGGATCATCATGCCTTCCAGACCGATGTTGATGACCCCGGCGCGTTCGGCCCACAGACCGCCGAGCGCGGCGAGCAGGATCGGCACGCCGAGCCGCACCGCGGCCTGCACCGTCCCGGACGCGGTCAGCTCGGGCAGTCCGGTCTGGTAGGAGGTCAGCGACACCGCCACCACGGCGACCGCCACCCACAGGGCTGCGCGCGCCCAGCCGGGGAACGGCCTGCGGGTGCGCTGCCGGACGGGTTCGGTCGTGATGTCCACCGTGGTCGTCATGCGCGCTCACCTCCCGCGCTCGCGGCGGCCGGTTCGGCCGCGGTTCCCGTTGCCCGCCCGACCCGCCGCTGCTCGGCGGCCTGGTCGTAGCGGCGGACCAGCTCGTAGGCGACGACGACCGACAGCACGATCGCTCCCTGAAGGATCGTCACGATCTCCTTCGGCACGCCGATGTTGTCCAGCGTCAGCGAGCTCTTGTCCAGGAACGCCCACAGCAGCGCGCCGAACGCGACACCCAGCGGGTGGTTGCGGCCCAGCAGCGCGATGGCCAGCCCGGCGAAGCCGTAGCCGGTGGAGAAGTTGATGGTGAAGGTGTGGTCGCGGCCGAGGATCTCGGGCAGGCCGGCGAGCCCGGCGATGGCACCGGAGAGCAGCATCGCGGTCAGCACCATGCGCCTGGAGTTCACCCCGCCGGCCAGCGCCGCGGTCGGCGAGAGCCCGGAGGCCCGGAGCTCGAAGCCGTAGCGGGTGCGGTCCATCATCAGCGCGTAGCCGACGCCGACCGCGACCGCGAGCAGCACGAGGCCGAACATCGTGCCCGCCTCGCCCATCGGGATGCCCGGGATCCACCCGGACTCGGCGATGACCGGCGTGCCCTGGGTGTTGCCGCGGAACTCGCCGAAGACGCGCACGAGGTAGGCGATCACGCCGAAGGACAGCGTGTTCAGCATGATCGTGGAGATCACCTCCGACACGCCGCGGTAGACCTTCAGCAGCGCCGCGATCCCCGACCACGCGGCCCCGACCAGCGCGCCCACCGCGATGACCACCAGCGCGTGCAGGCCGAAGGGCAGCGACAGCGAGCCGCCGACGATCGCGGCGACGCAGGCGCCGAGCCGGTACTGGCCCTCGATGCCGATGTTGAGCAGGTTCATCTGGAAGCCGATCGCCGCCGCGATCGCGACCAGGTAGTAGGCCCCGGCGGTGTTGACGATGTCGGTCGCCGTCGAGCCGCGGCCGACCTGCAGCACCATCTCGGCCAGCGCCTCGGCCGGGTTCGCGCCCGAGAGCATCAGTACGAGGCTGCACAGCACGACGGCGAACGCGATCGCCAGCGCGGGCGGCAGGAGTCTTGCGGTCCAGGTGTTCATGCGGCATCACCGCCCGTCGCACCGGTCATCGCGGCACCGAGCTCCTCCGGCGTGACGTCGGCGGGGTCGGCGTCGGCGACGAGCCTGCCCCGCAGCATCACCTTGATCGTGTCGGACAGGCCGATCAGCTCGTCGAGGTCGGCCGAGATCAGCAGCACCGCCAGCCCCTGCGACCGAGCGGTCCGCAGGTGCTCCCAGATTCCGGCCTGGGCGCCGACGTCGACGCCCCTGGTCGGGTGGGCGGCGATCAGCAGCACGGGGTCTCCGGAGAGCTCCCGGCCGATCACCAGCTTCTGCTGGTTGCCGCCCGACAGCGCCGCCGCGTCGACGTCGATGCCGGGGGTCCGCACGTCGAACTGCTCGACGATGCGCTGGGTGTCGGCCTTGGCGCCCGGGCGGTCCAGCAGCACCCCGCGCGCGGACGGCCTGCGCGTCTGGTGGCCGAGGATGCGGTTGAACCACAGCGGCGCGTCCAGCAGCAGGCCGTGGCGGTGGCGGTCCTCCGGCACGTAGCCGATGCCCGCCTCGCGCCGCTCGAGCGTGGTGCGGTCGGTGATGTCGCGCTCGCCCAGCCGGATCCGGCCGCGCAGCGCGGGCCGCATGCCCATGATCGCCTCGACCAGCTCGGTCTGGCCGTTGCCCTCGACCCCGGCGATGCCGACGACCTCGCCCGCGTGCACGGCGAGGTCGACGTCGGAGAGCACCTCGCGGCCCTGTTCGACGGCCGAGAGCCCGGTCAGCGTGAGCACCGCCCGGTTGGTGACCGTGGACGCGCCGTGCTCGGGCACCGGCAGCTCGCTGCCGACCATCATCTCGGCGAGCTTGCGCGAGCTGACCTCACCGGCCGGCACGGTGCCGACCGTGGTGCCCCGCCGCAGCACCGTGATGGTGTCGGCGATGTCGCGGACCTCGTCGAGCTTGTGCGAGATGAACAGGAACGTGAAGCCCTCCTGCCGCATGGTGCGCAGGGTCTCGAACAGCTCGTCGACCTCCTGCGGCACCAGCACCGCCGTCGGCTCGTCGAGGATGATGATCCGCGCACCCCGGTAGAGGACCTTCAGGATCTCCACCCGCTGCCGGTCGGCCACGCCGAGGCGTTCGACCAGGACGTCGGGCCGCACGTCCAGCCCGACCTTCGCCGCCAGGGCGCGCACCTCGGCGCGCGCCTTCGCGCCGATGCCCCGCACGCCCTCCGCGCCGAGCACGATGTTCTCGAGCACGGTGAGGTTGTCGGCGAGCATGAAGTGCTGGTGCACCATGCCGATCCCGGCGCGGATCGCGTCCGCGGGTGTGCGCAGGCGCACCTGCTCGCCCTCGATGCGGATGGTGCCGGAGTCCGGCGCCTGCATGCCGTAGAGGATCTTCATCAGGGTGGACTTGCCCGCCCCGTTCTCCCCGCACAGCGCGTGCACCTCTCCGGCACGCACCCGCAGGTTCACGTCGGAGTTGGCCACCACGCCGGGGAAGGTCTTGGTGATCGAGGTCAGTTCCACCGCGGGCGAGGAGATCTCGCCCGGTGCGGCACCGAGGGCGGGTCCGGCACCGACGTCCGGCTCGGCACCGTGGTCCGGCTCGCTGGGGTTGCGCATATGGCTCCGTCGCTGGAACGCGCCTGCCGCACCTGGTCGGGGCGGGCGGCACTGGGTCTGGCGGGCTCCGCGCGCCGCAGCGCCGGTGTGGGCCGTCCGGCGCGCGGAGCCGCTCGTCGGTGCGGTCAGTTCTGCGGCTTGTCGACGACCCTGATCTGGCCGGAGGCGATCGCCGCCTTGTAGGCGTCGGCGACCGGGACCAGGTCCTGGATCTTGCCGCCGGAGGTGGAGTAGCCGACGCCGTCGATGGCCAGGTCGAACTTCTTGGGCAGCGTGCTCAGGTCGTTGCGCGCGACCGCGGCGACGTAGTCGAACACCGCGAGGTCGACCCGCTTGAGCATCGACGTGATGATCACGTCCTTGTACTCGGCCACGGTCGGCTGGTTGTACTGGTCGGAGTCGACGCCGATGGCCATCGCGCCCGCCGAGCTGACCGACGAGAACACGCCCTTCCCGGAGGCGCCCGCCGCGTGGTAGATCACGTCGGCCCCGCTCTCCAACTGGCCCTGGGTGACCTCGGAGCCCTTGTTCGGGTCCTGGAAGCCGCTGCTGTCACCGGCCGGGGTCAGGTAGTCGTGTTTGATCTCGACGTCCGGCGCGGCGGCCTTGGCGCCCTGTTCGAAGCCCGCCTGGAACTTCTCGATCAGCGGGGTCTTCACGCCGCCGACGAAGCCGACGGTGCAGTTCTTGGACCGGTGCGCGGCGATGACGCCGACCAGGAACGAACCCTGCTCCTCGGCGAAGACCAGCGGCGTGACGTTCGGGACGCCCTGCACCTCCTCGTCGACGATCCCGAACTTCGTGCCGGGGAACTCCGGAGCGACGATCCTGACCGCGTCGGCGTAGGCGTAGCCGACGGCGATCACCGGGTTGAAGCCCTCGCGCGCGAGCTGGCGCAGCCGGGTCTGCTTGGCGTCCTCGGGCTCACCCGCACCGGCGTCCAGCGACTTGATCTCCGAGAGGCCCATCTCGCGCTGGGCTCGTTCGAGGCCGGCGATCGATGCGTCGTTGAACGAGGCGTCGCCGCGGCCGCCGATGTCGAAGGCCAGACCGACCTTCATGTGGGAGGCGTTCGGCGGCGCCTGCTGCTCGGCAGGCGTGTTCGCCGGTGCGGTGGCGGTGGGCGGCGGGCTGGTCTTGCAGGGCTGACCGCTCGCGTTGTCGCTGCCCCCGCCCCCGGTGTCCTTGGCGCATCCGGCCAGCGCGAGCGCGCCGGAGAGCACCACGGCGACCGCAGTGGCGCCGGAACGCCCCCTGGACCGCGACCAGCCTGCACCCGAGCGCCGATGAAGTGGCGTCCGCCGCATGCCGTACCCCTTTCGTGTCGGTATCGCCGCATGCCCGCGCCACCACCGGCTGGTCCTGCCGAGGACCGGGCAATGACGGGCTGCCGGGTCGACTCCCCCCGGAGGCGTTTCCGGGGTGAATTGTTGATCCGGTGGGCAGCGCACGCCATTCGTGGCGTGATCTCCGGAATTTAGGACCGAACGGTGCCACGGCGGGAGCGAACGCAGTCACGAATTGGTTTCTGCATCGATCAACTCGCGGTGAACGGGGAATTTCGCGGCGCCGACGGCCGGCGGAACCGCCCGGAACTCTGGGAATAACGCGGAATTCGGGTGTGTAACGCGCTTTCCGCGACTGCGAGCGGAGAACCGGAAGCACCAACGGCGAGGAGCACGCGGGCAGGACGGGCACCGGGGCGCACGATGCCGACGCGGGCGAGCGAGCGGGCGGACGGTACCGGAACGGGTGGGCACCCAGCCTGGAGCACCGCGTGTGCTCCGGACCACGTGACGGCGCGGGCCGCGGGCCCCAGCGTCCAGGACCGCGGAGCGCCGCTTCGAGCCGGGCGCCCCGCGGCGCCGACCCGTGCAAGACTGAACCGAACGCGCATTCGACTCGCGAAAGGCCGGGTTCCGGCAAGCCGCCCGCACCGCCCAGCGGTAACCGAGCGTGGTGGCACGCGTCACCTCGATTGACGCGAAACTGTCACGGAAAGGTTTCTACATCGATCAACCCGGCCCGGGCGTCTGTCTCATCGATCACAGAGTGCACCTGCGAGTAGGCTCCGCGGAGCGGCGAGGTCTAGCATCCGATGGGTCAAGGCCCCAGTTCAGGTGGCCGGTGGCGGGCGTACACATCGACGACTCGAACCGGTCGCCGGTGTTCCCGAGATTGGGGTCGTCAGTCCACCAGCGACGTTGGAGGCCTTCCACCATGGCCAGCACCACCGCCTCCGCGGCGGAGGCCCCCCAACGCGAGGCACTCCCTCGCGCCAAGGGCTCCCTCTACCGCGGCGATCTGGGCATGTGGTCGTGGGTCGCGCACCGCATCACGGGCGTACTCACCTTCTTCTTCCTGTTCGTACACGTCCTGGACACCGCCCTGGTCCGGGTCTCGCCGAACGCCTACGACACGGTCATCGAGACCTACAAGCACCCGGTCATGATCCTGTTCGAGCTGGGTCTGCTCGCCGCGGTGCTGTTCCACGCGTTCAACGGCATCCGAGTCATGCTCGTCGACTTCTGGTCGAACGGGCCGAAGTACCAGAAGCCCATGCTGTGGACCGTCGTGGTGCTGTGGCTGGTCCTGATGGTGCCCGCCGCGATCAGCCTGCTCGGCCGGGCCGTCGACATCATGTTCGGGGGGCACTGACATGACCACCACTGAAGCCCCGCTGTCGGTCGACAAGCCCCGCTCGCCGTCGCGCCCGGCGGCGCGCCGGAGCAACTTCGAGCTCTACAGCTGGCTGTTCATGCGGCTGTCCGGCGTCGTCCTGCTGTTCCTCGTGCTGGGCCACCTGCTGATCATGCTGTTCCTGGACGGCGGCGTGCACCGGGTCAACTTCGCCTTCGTCGCGGGACGCTGGTCGTCGCCGTTCTGGCAGTTCTGGGACCTGGCGATGCTGTGGCTGGCCGGTCTGCACGGCGGCAACGGCCTGCGTACCGTCATCAACGACTACTCCCGCAAGGACGGCACCCGCTTCTGGCTGAAGGTGCTGCTGTACGCGTCGGTGCTGCTGACGGTCGGTCTGGGGAGCTTCGTGCTCTTCACCTTCGACCCGAACATCGGCTGACCCCGGCACCCAGCAGCTCCCCGGGGCCCGCCCACGGCACGTGGCCCCGGCACCCAGCCCCAGGAGGCGACAATGCAGTACCACAAGTACGACGTAGTCATCGTCGGCGCCGGCGGCGCCGGGATGCGCGCCGCGATCGAGTCCGGGCAGCGCGCCCGCACCGCGGTGCTGACCAAGCTCTACCCCACCCGCTCCCACACCGGCGCGGCGCAGGGCGGCATGTGCGCCGCGCTGGCCAACGTCGAGGAGGACAACTGGGAGTGGCACACCTTCGACACCATCAAGGGCGGTGACTACCTGGTCGACCAGGACGCCGCCGAGGTGATGGCGAAGGAGGCCATCGACGCGGTCCTCGACCTGGAGAAGATGGGCCTGCCCTTCAACCGGACCCCGGAGGGCAAGATCGACCAGCGCCGGTTCGGCGGTCACACCCGCGACCACGGCAAGGCCCCGGTGCGCCGGGCCTGCTACGCGGCCGACCGCACCGGCCACATGATCCTGCAGACGCTGTACCAGAACTGCGTCAAGCACGGCGTGGAGTTCTACAACGAGTTCTACGTGCTCGACATCGTCATGGGCGAGGGCGAGAACGGCCCGGTCTGCACCGGTGCCATCGCCTACGAGCTGGCGACCGGCGAGATCCACGTCTTCCAGGCCAAGTCCGTGGTGTTCGCCACCGGCGGCTTCGGCAAGGTGTTCAAGACGACCTCCAACGCCCACACCCTGACCGGTGACGGCATGGGCATCGTCTACCGCAAGGGCCTGCCGCTGGAGGACATGGAGTTCTACCAGTTCCACCCGACCGGCCTGGCGGGCCTGGGCATCCTCATCACCGAGGGCGTCCGCGGCGAGGGCGGCATCCTGCGCAACGCCGACGGCGAGCGGTTCATGGAGCGCTACGCCCCGACGATCAAGGACCTCGCGCCGCGCGACATCGTCGCCCGCGCGATGGCCCTGGAGGTCCTGGAAGGCCGCGGCGCGGGCCCGAACAAGGACTACGTCCTGCTCGACGTGACCCACCTCGGCGAGGAGCTGCTGGAGACCAAGCTCCCCGACATCATGGAGTTCTCCCGCACCTACCTGGGCGTGGAGCCGACCAAGGAGCTGGTGCCGGTCTACCCGACCGCGCACTACGCGATGGGCGGCATCCCGACCAACATCACCGGCCAGGTGCTGCGCGACAACGAGAACCTGGTGCCGGGCCTGTACGCGGCCGGCGAGGTCGCGTGCGTGTCGGTGCACGGCTCCAACCGGCTGGGCACCAACTCGCTGCTGGACATCAACGTCTTCGGCCGCCGCGCGGGCATCGCCGCCGCCGAGTACGCGCTGGGCCAGGAGCACATCGACCTGCCGGAGCAGCCGGAGAAGCTGGTCCAGGGCATGGTGGACCACCTGCGCACCGCCAGCGGCGGCGAGCGGGTCGCCACCATCCGCACCGAGCTGCAGCAGACGATGGACGCCAACGCCTCGGTGTACCGCACCGAGGAGACCCTCAAGACGGCGCTGTCGGACGTGCAGGCGCTCAAGGAGCGCTACGGCCGGATCGCCGTGCACGACAAGGGCAAGCGGTACAACTCCGACCTGCTGGAGGCGATCGAGCTGGGCTTCCTGCTCGACCTCGCCGAGTCGCTGGTCAACGCCGCACTGGCCCGCAAGGAGTCCCGTGGCGGGCACGCCCGCGAGGACTACACCGCGCGGGACGACGTCAACTTCATGCGGCACAGCATGTCCTACAAGGTGCTGCCCGACGCCGAGGACCCGAACGCACCGCTCGGGCTCACCGGGTTCACCGCCGACATCCGGTTGGACTACAAGCCCGTCGTCGTCACCCGGTACCAGCCGATGGAGCGTAAGTACTGATGACCGCCACCACCACCAGCAAGCACGACACGACCGACCTTCCGGAGGACGCGCCGCCGATCCCGGAAGGCGCCACGATGGTGACCGTCCGGATCCAGCGGTTCAACCCGGAGGTCGACGAGGGCCTGCACTGGGAGTCCTACCGGGTGCCGGCGCTGCCGACCGACCGCGTCCTCAACCTGCTGCACTACATCAAGTGGTACGTCGACGGCTCGCTGACCTTCCGCCGGTCCTGCGCGCACGGCGTGTGCGGCTCGGACGCGATGCGGATCAACGGGGTCAACCGGCTGGCCTGCAAGGTGCTGATGAAGGACCTGTTCGCCAAGAGCGGTGAGACCACCATCAGCGTCGAGCCGATCAAGGGCCTGCCGGTCGAGAAGGACCTGCTGGTCGACATGGAGCCGTTCTTCGAGGCGTACCGGGCGGTCAAGCCGTACCTGATCACCTCGGGCAACGAGCCGACCCGCGAGCGGCTGCAGTCGGTCGCCGACCGCGCGCGGTTCGACGACACGACCAAGTGCATCCTGTGCGCGGCGTGCACCACGTCGTGCCCGGTGTACTGGTCGGAGGGCTCCTACTTCGGCCCGGCGGCGATCGTCAACGCCCACCGGTTCATCTTCGACAGCCGGGACGAGGCCGCCGAGGAGCGCCTGGACATCCTCAACGACGTCGACGGCGTCTGGCGCTGCCGCACGACCTTCAACTGCACGGACGCCTGCCCGCGTGGCATCCAGGTCACCAAGGCGATCCAGGAGGTCAAGCGGGCCCTGATGTTCCGCCGCTGACCGCCCGCGACACCCGACCGGCGCCCGCCCCACCACAGGGGCGGGCGCCGGTCTCTGTCAGGGGCGCCTGAGGCTCCGCCACGCAAGGTGGGCCCAGGGACGAGCGCTCAGCGTCGCGACGCTCGGTAACCGCGCCACCCCAGAACGCCGATGATGGTGCCGAGCACGATCGAGACGACGGCGATCACGACATGGACAACGAGGTAGGAAGTCGGCGAACCGTCCGCCCAGGAACGCTCGCTGGTCCAGATGTTGCGGATGAAGTTCGGCCACAGCAGGTACGTCCAGACCCCGAAGGCCAGCAGGAACAGCGACCAACCACGCGAAAGTGTCACGCCGCCAGTATCGGCCCACGCCTGCGGGCATCACTCCACCGGGGCGTAGCCGACTCCGTCCGACCGCCGCTACGCAACGACATTGGTTAGCCTTCAACGTGTGCCTGTGAGAGCCCGTTTGGCAATTGCATTCCGCACGAAACCGACCTCGGCTCTGCGCATCGCGGCCGCCTCGGTCGTGCTCGCGGCGACCGTGCTCGGTCCGACGCCAGCCATGGCGGCTCCGCAACCTCCGCCGCCCCCACCGCCGTGTTCCAACGCGACGGCCCCTCCTCCGCCCGTCGACACCTCCGAGGTGCCGCCGCCGGGCGTCGCCTCGCCGGATCCGCTGCCGGTGCCGGAGAAGCCGGTCGGCGGCGACCGGCTCGGCGAGTGCGCGGGCCCGGTGCTGCCGGAGGGTGCGCCGGCACCGCCGCCCGAGGTGGGCGCGGTGTCGTGGATCCTCGCCGACGTCACCAGCGGTGAGGTGCTCGCGGCACGCGACTCGCACGCGCGGCACCGGCCCGCGTCGGCGATCAAGGTCCTGACCGCGCTGGTGGCCATCCGCGACCTGAACATGTCGGACACGCTGGTGGCGACCCAGGCCGACGCCGACCAGGAGGGCAGCCGGGTCGGGCTGCACCCCGGCGTCACCTACTCCGTCGAACAGGTGGTGACCGGACTGCTGATGCAGTCGGGCAACGACGCCGCGCACGCGCTGGCGATGAAGCTCGGCGGCCCCGAGGTGATGACGGCCCGGATGAACGAGCTGGCCCACCACCTCGGCGCGCTCGACACCCGCGCGGCGACGCCGTCCGGACTGGACGGGCCGGGCATGAGCACCTCGGCCTACGACCTGGCCCTGATCTTCCGCGCCGCCATGCAGCGCCCGGAGTTCGCGCGGGCGATCGGCACGCAGCACACCGTGCTGCCCGGCCCGCCGGGGCAGCCGCTGGAGGTGTGGAGCGACAACGCCGTCCTGCTCAACTACGCCGGCGCCCTGGGCGGCAAGACCGGTTTCACCGACGACGCCAGGCACACCTTCATCGCCGCCGCCGAACGCGACGGCCGCCGCATCGTCGCGGTGTTGCTGCGCGGCGAGAACCAGCCGCTCCGGCTGTCGTCGCAGACCATGCGGCTGCTCGACTACGGCTTCACGCTGCGCGGCCGGGTCGGCGAGCTCGTGCCGGAGGGTGCCCTGGAGCCGACGACCGAGACCGCGCCCGTCGTCCCGGCGCAGAACGTCGAGCCGCCGCGCCGCGACCCGGTGTTCGGCACGGTCGGCGGCCCGCTGTCGCTGGCGGCCGCCGCGGCCGTGGTCGTGCTCGGCGTGGTGGGTCTGCGGCAACGCCGAGCGCGGCGGGCCGCCGCCGCCCGACGGGAAAGCGCGAAGGTCCCGGCCGACCACCCGTAGCCCCTCCCCTCGCACTGCTGGACTCCAGCGGTGCGCGGTGGTTCAATTTGTTAACGGCTCCGTATCGTAAACAAACTGGGGGTTGCGATGACCGAGGTGCTGATCATCGGAGCAGGCCCGTCCGGCTTGGCGCTCGCATGTGCGCTGGGCCAGCACGACGTGGCGGTGCGGGTGGTGGACAGGGCGGACGGACCGGCCACCACGTCGCGGGCCAACATCCTGCACGCACGCGGCGTCGAGGTCCTCAACCGGCTCGGCGCGCTGGGTGACCTGCGCGAACGGGGGCTCAGCGCCATGGAGCTGACCGTCCACCTGGAGGGCCGTCCGGCCGCGAAGGTGCGCTTCGGCGAGGTCGAGGGCACCCGGCTCTCGGCGTTGTTCATATCCCAGGCCGAGATCGAGGGCCGGCTGCGCCGCCGCCTCGGCGAGCTGGGCATCGAGATCGAGTGGGGCGTGGAGCTGGTCTCCGCCACCCAGGACGACAACGGCGTCAGCGCCGAGCTGAGCGGCGGTGAGCGGGTCCGGGCGCAGTGGCTCGTGGGCTGCGACGGCGCGCACAGCGCCGTCCGGCGCTTCGCGGGTATCGGGTTCCCGGGTGCCCCGCTGGTCGACCAGTGGCTGCTCGCCGACGTGCACGCCGACTGGGCGCGCGACCGCAGCGGGTCGGCCGCCTGGTACCACCGGGACGGCCTGCTGATCGCGATGCCGATGCGCGGAACCGGCGACGACCTGTGGCGGATCATGTGCGACGTGCCCCGCGCCGACGAGTCACTCACCGTGCAGCAGATCCTCGACCGCATCCGACGGCTGCTGCCCGAGCGCACCGGGCTCACCGACGTGCGGATCACCGACGCGAAGTGGGCATCGGCGTTCCGCATCCACCGCAGGCTGGCGGACCACTACCGCAGCGGGCGCGTGCTGCTCGCCGGCGATGCCGCGCACATCCACAGCCCTTTCGGCGGCCAGGGCATGACCACCGGCATCGGCGACGCCGAGAACCTGGCCTGGAAGCTCGCCCTCGTGGTCCGGGGCATGGCGGGCGAGGCTCTGCTGGACACCTACGAAGCCGAGCGCCGGCCGGTCGCGGCACACGTGCTGCGCGGCACCACCGCCAACACCAAGCTCCTGCTCGGCGGGGGCGCCGCGGGCCGGTTCCTGCGCGACCGGGTGCTGACGCCGCTGCTCAACCTGCCCGTGGTGCAGCGCGCGGGCACCAACACCGCGTCGCAGCTGCGGATCAGCTACCGGCGCGGCCCGCTCGCCGCACCGGCGCGCGGGCCGCGTCCGCGATCCGGCGACCGGGTGCGCGACTTCGAGTGCCTGCGCTCGGACGGCACGCGCACTCGGCTGCACACCGAGCTGCGCGGACGGTGGGCCGTGGTCGGAGACGCGCCCGTCGCGCGCAAGTGGCTCGGCGACCAGGTGGTCCCGTTGACCCCGACCGGAAGCGGAGACACGCTGCTCGTGCGTCCCGACGGTCACCTCGCCTGGCGCGGGACCGATCAGGCCGAGCTCGGGCGATGGCTGGAGAACGCTCTCGAACGCGGGAGGGCCCGATGAGCCCGCCGAGCCCTGGCGGAGGCTCGCGCCCGCGCGGCAGGCCGCGTGACCCCGAGGCGGACGCGGCGATCCTGCGGGCCGCGATGGACCTGTTCATCGAAGGCGGGGTCGAAGGCACCAGCATCGAGCAGGTCGCCAAGCGGGCGGGCGTCGGCAAGCTGACCGTCTACCGCCGCTGGTCCTCGAAGGAGGAGGTGATCGCGCAGGCGATCGAGTCGGTGCGCGTCGAGGCGGTCGGATTCGAGATGCGCGCGGACGTGCCGCTGCGCGAACAGATCGAGAGCGCGATCCCGGTGTGGGCGCAGGCGCTGTCCTCTCCCCGGGTCCGCGCGATGGTCGCGCGCGTCTTCGGCTCCGCCGCGCGGCATCCCGCGCTGATGGCGTCCTACTGGGAGCACCACGTCGTACCGCGCCGGAAGGCGATCCGGGCACTGCTGGAGCACGCGAAGGCGACGGGTGCTCTGTCCGAGGACACCGTCGTGGAGGTCCTGATCGACATGGTCGTGGGTGCGGTCATGTTCCGCCTGCTCCAGCCGGAACCCCTCGACGCCGAGGGCGCGCGCCGGTACCTGGAGGCCGTCTACCGCCAGGCCGGGCTGCTGCCCGATCCCACTGCGGGTGGATGACCCGAGCGGGGCGGCGTGGATGATCGGGTACGTGCGGATTCCGAGAGCGGTCGCGGTGGTCGTCGACGGGCCACGGGTGCTGGTCATGAGGCGCTACGTCAGGCGCGAGTCCCGGGAAGCCTGCCGGAACTGCGAGCACATCGGCTGGTCGCAGCCGCGGTGCCCCGGGCACCGTTACGCGCTCCTGCCCGGCGGACACGTCGAGGAGGGCGAGACCGCCGCCGAGGCGGCGTCGCGGGAGCTGACGGAGGAGACCTCGCTCAGAGCAACGACCGGACGGCTGCTGTGGACCGGTCACCACAACGGGCGCCCGGCGTCGTACTTCCTCATGACCGACGTCGAGGGCGCGCCCGCGCTGTCCGGTCCGGAAGCCGAGGCCCACGGCCCCGAGAACAGCTACGAACTCGTGTGGGCGGGCGCCGACGAGTTCGACCGGCTGGACCTGTATCCCGCCGAGGTCCGCGAGCCGCTCACCGACCTGCTGCGCACCCGTGATTCTTCTGGGCTGCCATAGCTTGTCACCGCCGTGACCTGCGCCAGGCGAGGCCGGCGAGGACTCCGAGGCCGAACAGGCTCGCCGTCGCCGCCGGACCCGTCCGCCCGCGCGTCTGCACCACGGGCCGGATCACGGCGGGCTCCGGCGGCGCGGGCACCGCGCGCTCCTGGTTCTCCGGCGCCGACGCCGTCCACGCGGCCACGAACAGGATGAACCGCGAGGTCAGGTAGGCGAACACCAGCAGACCGAGGATCGGCCCGAACGCGGCCGCGGCCGGCGAACCGGTGACGCTGTTCAGGTAGACCACCCCGACCTGCTTGAGGATCTCGAAGCCGACGGCCCCGAGCAACGCTCCCCAGACCGCGCTGCGAAGCGACACCGGCTTGCGCGGCAGCCGCGCCAGGATCCACAGGAACACCAGCCAACTCGCGACGAGCGAGAGCAGTAGGGCCAGTACCTGCAGCCCGACCCTGGCGAACGGGGTGTCGGCGATGCCGACCAGCTCCAGCAGCATCCGGCCGACACCGCCGCCGACCGCGCTGATGCCGAACGAGATGCCCATCGCCAGTCCGAGCCCGATCAGCGAGAGCAGGTCGGAGACGTACTTCTTCAGCATCGGCTGCTGCGTGGGCTCCTGCGTCCAGAGCGCCGTCAGCGCCTCGCGCAGGTTGGTCATCCAGCTCAGACCCGAGTACAGCGCCGCGAGCAGGCCGATGATCCCCACCGCGCCCGCCTGGCCGATCGCCTGGTCGACGACGTTGTTGAGCATCTGGCTCATGGCCGGGTTCGGCACCGCGGTGGTGATCGAGTTCCGCAGCTGGGCGAGCAGGTCCGGGTTGCCGCCCAGCACGAATCCGGCGATCGCGAACGCGATCATCAGCAGCGGCACGAGTGCGAGCACGCTGAAGTAGGTGATCGCCGCGGCGTAGTAGTCGCCGTACTGGTTCTGGTAGCGGGTCGCGGCCCGGATCAGCCGGTCCAGCCATTCGTGCCGCTGCCGAAGCCGGGCGAGCAGCCCGGGTGCCTTGGTCCGTTCGGCCACCGATCCACCTCCACCGGCACGTCCCTCGCGGGGGTGGTCCTCATGGCGCAGGGACCGTGCCCCCGAACGGAAGGCTACCGGCGGTTGATCAGTTCAGCCCGCCGGCGGCAGGAAGCCGATCCGGTCGTAGACCGTCTTCAGCGTGACCGCGGCGACCTCGCGGGCGTGCTCGGCGCCGCGCCGCAGGACCTTGTCCAGCTCGGCCGGGTCGTCGAGGTAGCCGCGCACCTTCTCCTGGAACGGCGTGACGAACTCCAGCACGGTCTGCCCGAGCTCCTTCTTCAGGTCGCCGTAGCCCTTGCCCTCGTAGGCGGTCTCCAGGTCGGCGACCGAGCGGCCGGTGAGCGCGGAGTAGATGACCAGCAGGTTGCTCACGCCCGGCTTGTTCTCCGGGTCGTACTGGATCTCGCGGCCGGCGTCGGTGACCGCCGAGCGGATCTTCTTGGCCGAGCGCTTCGGGTCCTCCAGCAGCTCGACGACGCCCGCGGGCACCGACTTGCTCATCTTCGCCGTCGGGTCCTGCAGGTCGAAGATCTTCGCGGTCTCCTTGGGGATGTGCGCGGCGGGCACCGTGAAGGTCGTGCCGTACCGCGAGTTGAACCGCTGCGCGAGGTTGCGGGTCAGCTCGAGGTGCTGGCGCTGGTCCTCGCCCACCGGCACCGCGTCGGCCTGGTAGATCAGGATGTCGGCGGCCTGCAGCACCGGGTAGGTGAACAGCCCCACGCTGACGTGGTCGGCTTCCTGCCGCGCGGACTTGTCCTTGAACTGGGTCATCCGGCCTGCCTCGCCGAAGCCGGTCAGGCACTCCATGACCCAGCTGAGCTGGGTGTGTTCGGGCACGTGGCTCTGCACGAACAGCGTGGCGCGGTCCGGGTCGATGCCCAGCGCGAGGAGCTGCGCGGCCGACAGGCGGGTCCGCTGGCGCAGCAGCTCGGGGTCGTGGCCCGTGGTGATGGCGTGCAGGTCGACGACGCAGTAGAAGGCGTCGTGGGTCTCCTGCATCACGACCCACTCGCGCAACGCACCCAGGTAGTTGCCGAGGTGGAACGAGTCGGCGGTGGGCTGGATGCCGGACAGCACGCGCGGCCGGGCCGCGGACGTCTCGGCGTTCTGGGTTGCGGGCGCGTCACTCACGTCCTGATTCTCGCAAGCGCACCCCGCCGACCGGGAGCGGGTCACCGGTCTCGGTGTTTCGCGCCCACGGCGAGGCCACCGGGCGGGGGCGGGGTACCGGTTGCGGCGGCCGGGGCGCATACCAGCCGGAAAGGCGTCCACCGGTCAGGCCGACCGCCGTCCCGGGCAGCCATGAAGCGGCGAATCTGATCCGGTTTGACGACGGGGCGTGCCCGGTCGCCTCCCGCACGTACTGACAACAGGGCGTGCCCGGCCGCATCCCGTGCGTATCGACCCCCGGCCCGCCGCACTGGACAGCCTCGGCGGGCGGGAGCCGGCCGCGAGTCAGCTCTTGCGCTGGTTCTCCGGCTGGATCTTCTTCTTCCGGAACACACCCGCGACCATGCCCACGACGCCGAGCACCACGGCGGTCGACCCGACCGGGCCGAACGACTCCAGGGGGCTGGGCTGCGCGACCACGGTCGACCTGGCGCCGGCGCTGGCGGTCGTACCGGCCACCAGCAGGCCCGTGACGAGCACGGCGCTGAGCACGGACACGCGGGTGCACACGCATGCCAATCGGCTACGCACGAGCGTTGCCTCCCTCGACGGGTAACCCGTACGGGTCACAAGCATTTCCAGCTCGGTGGCGGACAGTACCGACCAGACGTAAACGTCGAAGTCGCGTTGCGTAAACCTGTCACGACGGAATGATCATATTTTCCGTTCTGGGCGGCTTCGCACCGGGTCGGCGAAACGCCGTTCGCCGCAGGGCAAACGCGGTGCGGGCCGCGGATCCGCCCGCTTCGGCGCGACGGCCGGATCCGCGGCCATGAGTTCCCGCACAATCAGCCGGGCGACCCGTCACCCGCCTCGGTGATCGCGAGCTGAACCCGGCCGACTCGCCCATAAGTGGTACCGCGCTGCCGCGCCGGGCGGCCGACCCGCGCGGCGGCCTCGTGGAGCTCCTCGATCGTGCGGGCCGAACCGTGCTCGGACCCGGCCATCCGGCTGATCGTCTCCTCCATCAGCGTCCCGCCGAGGTCGTTGGCACCACCGGTGAGCACCTCCGAAGTGCCCTCGTCGCCGAGCTTCACCCACGAGCACTGGACGTTGTCGATGCGCCCGTGCAGCAGGATCCGCGCCATCGCGTGCACCGCGCGGTTGTCGCGGCGGGTCGGCCCCGGCCGGGCGAGACCGGCGAGGTAGATCGGCGCGTTGCGGTGCACGAACGGCAGCGGCACGAACTCGGTGAACCCGCCGGCTCCGTTGCCTGCGGCGGTGTCCTGCACCCGGGCCAGCGTCCGCAGGTGGCCGAGCCAGTGCTCCGGGGTGTCGACGTGGCCGTACATCATCGTCGACGACGACGGGATGCCCAGCCGGTGCGCGGTGCTGATCACCTCGATCCACTCCGCGGCGGGCAGCTTGCCCTTGGTCAGCACCCACCGGACGTCGTCGTCGAGGATCTCGGCGGCGGTGCCGGGGATGCTGCCGAGGCCGGCCTCGGCCAGCTCGGACAGCCACTCCTCGACGCTCACGCCCGCCTTGGCCGAGGCGCTGACGATCTCCATCGGGCTGAAGGCGTGCACGTGCATCTCCGGCACCCGCTCCTTCACCGCCCGGACCAGGTCGGCGTAGCCGCTGACCGGCAGCTTCGGGTCGATGCCGCCCTGCATGCAGACCTCGGTGGCCCCGGCGAGCCACGCCTCCTCGGCCCGGTCGGCGACCTCCTGCGGCGAGAGCCGGTAGGCGTCGGCGTCGCGCTCGCGCTGCGCGAACGCGCAGAAGCGGCAGCCGACGTAGCAGATGTTGGAGAAGTTGATGTTGCGGTTGACCACGTAGGTGACGTCGTCGCCCGCGACCTCCCGACGCAGGTCGTCGGCGATGCCGGACAGGGTGTCCAGCGCGGCTCCGTCGCAGGTCATCAGGGCCATCGCGGCGGCGGTGCTGGACTCCTCGAGCAGCGCCGCCGGATCGGACCCGGCCAGGTCCAGGCCGGCGCGGACATCGGAGTCGAGCCGCTGCGGGGCGGCTGCGCTCGGCAGCTGGGCGCGCAGCTCGTCCCAGTCGCCGTAGACGGTGTCGAAGTCACCGCGGCGGTCACCGCTGCGCCCGACGGTGTCGATACTGCTGTGCAGGTCGGTGCGCCCGATCGACTCGAATCCGCCGTCGGGTTCCTGCCACTCCCGGCCGACCGGCACGGCGTCCTCCGACGCCAGTCCGTCCGGTGTGGACAGCGCGGCGACGTGGCCCGCGATGCGCGGGTCGATCCACTGCGTGCTGTCCCCGGCCAGCCCCGCGCGCACGTACCGCGGGTAGGCGGTCAGCCGCTCGCGCATGCCGAAACCGCCCTCGGCGGTGCGTTCGGCGAGGTCGTCGATGTGCGGCCACGGATGTTCGGGGTTGACGTGGTCGGGCGTCACCGGCGACACCCCGCCCCAGTCGTCGATCCCGGCGCGCAGCAACAGCAGCAGTTCGTCGCCGATGAGGTTCGGCGGCGCCTGCACGCTCACGTCCGACGGCATCAGAAGCCGGGCGACCGCGGTGGTCGCGGCCAGGTCCTGCAGGTCGGCGTCGGGCATCCCCCGCATCCGGGTGTCGGGCTTGGCCCGGAAGTTCTGGACGATGATCTCCTGCAGGTGCCCGTACTGGCGGGCGCTCCGGCGCAGCGCCATCAGCGACTCGGCGCGCTCGGTCCTGGTCTCGCCGATCCCGATCAGGATGCCGCTGGTGAACGGCACGCCCACGCGTCCGGCGTCGGAGAGCACCCGCAGGCGCACCGCGGGCTCCTTGTCCGGGCTGGCGTAGTGCGGGTTGCCCTTCTCGCTCCACAGCCGCTCGGAGGTCGTCTCCAGCATCATGCCCATGCTGGCGGCGACCGGCTTGAGCCTGGTCAGCTCCGACCAGCTCAGCACACCCGGGTTGAGGTGCGGCAGCAGCCCGGTCTCCTCCAGCACCGCGACGGCGCAGGACCGCACGTAGTCCACTGTGGAGGAATATCCGCGCGCCTCCAGCCACTCCGCGGCGGCGGGCCAGCGGTCCTCGGGGCGGTCGCCGAGGGTGAACAGCGCTTCCTTGCAGCCCGCTGCCGCGCCCCGCCGCGCGATCTCCAGGACCTCCTCGCGCTCCAGGTAGGCCGACTCGACCCGGTGCGGCACCGTCGCGAAAGTGCAGTAGTGGCAACGGTCCCGGCACAGCCGGGTGAGCGGGATGAAGACGTTGCGGCTGTAGGTGACGACCCCCTGGCGCCCCTCGGCCAGCAGGTGCGCGTCGCGGGCGCGGCCCGCTGCGGCGAGCAGCGCGTCGAGGTCGTCGCCGCGCGCGTGCAGCAGCACGGCGGCTTCGGTGACGTCGAGCGACACGCCGTCGGTCGCGCGGCGCAGCGCCCGGCGCATCGCCGAGGCACTCGGTACGGGCTCCGGCGGTGGTGAGAGTTGCAGATCGGCCACCCCGCGACCCTAAGACCAGCGCGGGTGCCGACGCAGCCGTCGGCGAGGAACAGCACATGTCACGTACGGCTACTCAATTACTCCGATTCGCCCTATCAGACTTCCCCAAACAAGCGCAAAATCCCGACGAACCGCTACTGAGCGGTCGTGATTCTGCGTCTCGGGAGGACCCGCGTGTCACGCAAAATTGGTAAGCATCGCGCCTTGCGCTTCGCCGGACCGGCGCTCGCGCTCGCCCTGCTCGTACCCACCGGCGCGGCAGGTGCCGCACCTGCCCCCGCCCCCGCGCCCGCGGCTACCGCCGCACCTGCGCACTTCATGGTCGTCGGCCCGGTCGGCGACCTGAGCCGGACCGAGAAGTCGGTCCGCGCGGCGGGCGGCACCGTCGTGCAGAGCTGGCCGCAGATCGGGGTGCTCGTCGCGACCTCGACCGACGCCGGATTCGCCGCCGCGGTGCGCGGTCGTCCCGGAGTCCAGCAGGCCGGAGCCAGCCGCAACCTCGTCGAATGGCTGCCGCCCGCGAACAGCACGATGCTCGAACCCACCGAGGGCACGCTGCCCGCTCCCGCGTCGATCGCCGCCGCCGACGACACCGAACCGCTGGAAGCCGAGCAGTGGGACCTGCCGCTGATCAAGGCCGACAAGGCGCATCTGCTCTCCCAGGGCGACAAGAACGTCACCGTCGGCGTGCTCGACTACGGCATCGACCCGGCGCACCCCGACCTCAAGCCCAACCTCGACGTCTCCCGCTCGGTCAGCTGCGTCGACCAGGGCATCCCGGACCAGTCCCCCGCCGCGTGGGCGCCGGAGAACGCCGAGCAGGACCACGGCACGCACGTCGCGGGCACCGTCGCCGCCGCGCGCAACGGCATCGGCGTCGCGGGAGTGGCCCCCGACGTCACCCTCGCCTCGGTGCGGGTCATCGACGACGACGGCTTCATCTACCCCGAGTACGCGGTGTGCGGTTTCGTCTGGGCCGCCGAGCACGGCTTCGACGTCACCAACAACTCCTACTTCGTCGACCCCTGGTACCTGTGGTGCGACAGCGACCCGGACCAGAAGGCCGCGGCGGAGGCGGTGCGCCGGGCGGTCGCCTACGCGTCGCGCAAGGACGTCGTCACCGTGGCGTCGGCGGGCAACAGCAACTGGGACCTGTCCAAGCCGATCCTCGACCAGAACAGCCCGAACAACGGCGGCCCGGTGCAGGAGCGCGAGACCGGCGACGAGTGCCGCATCCTGCCCGCCGAGCTCGACGGCGTGGTGACGGTCAGCTCGGTGGGCGTGAAGTCCGAGAAGTCCTACTTCGCCAACTACGGCCTCGGCTCGGTCGACGTGACCGCGCCCGGCGGTGACGCACGCCAGATCCCGCAGACGCCGTCGGCCAACGGACGCATCCTGTCCACGCTGCCGGGCGGCGGCTGGGGCTGGAAGCAGGGCACCTCGATGTCGGGCCCGCACGCGGCCGGTGTCGTCGCGCTGCTGCGCAGCACCCACCCGGACTGGAAGGCCAAGCAGGTCACCAGGGTCCTGCAGGCGCAGGCGGACCGCCTGACCTGCCCGGACTTCTACGACCCGAACGGCGACGGCAAGGCCGACGCGGTGTGCGAGGGCGGCCGCACCGGCGCCGGCTTCCACGGCGCGGGCATGGTCGACGCGCTCGACGCGGTGCGCTGACACCGCGGCGGTTCACAGCCGTCCAAACCGGAAAGCCCTCGCGCCGCGGGGGCTTTCCGCGTTTTCCGGGCACTGCCATGCCCGGCCCGTGCGGCGCGGGGCTCGTTCACTCGTCCTGTCCCGCCGGCAGGATGCGGTCGATGACCGTGTCGACCAGTTCGTCGTGGTCGAAATCGGCCAGCACGTCGGGAACGGTGAGCTTCTCGACGGCGAGCCCGGTGAGCGCGAAGTAGAGCAGCACGACGGTCCAGCGGTCGCCAGGCAGCCCGGAGTCCAGGTGGAAACGGATGTTCTCGGCCAGGTTCGAGCGAATCGTCTCGGTCAGCGCCGCCCGCAGCTCCGGCCTCCGGGTGGCCTCCAGCCGCAGCTCCAGCAGCGCGAGGTAACCCGTGCGGTCGTCCTCGAGTCGGCGCATGGTGTCGCGCAGCAGCTCGAAGTCCAGCTCCCGCGTCGGCGGTGCTTTCATCGTCTCGGCGAGCTCGGCGGGGTCGGGGCCCATGCGGTGGTGGACGTGCCTGCCGGCCTGCGTGAGCAGGTCGTCGCGGTTGGCGAAGTAGTTGGACGCGGTGCCCTTGGGCACGCCCGCCTCCTCGTCCACCGCGCGGAAGGTCAGGCCGCGGGCCCCGTCGCGGGCGAGGACCTCGATCGCCGCGTCGATCAGCGCGGTCCGGCGCGCGGGGTTCTGGACCATGACGCCTCCTTGGAGGAAAACGGACTTGCAACCACTACGGTCAGAGTACTACAACTGGAGTGGTTACTGGCCCGGAGGAGGACCACATGCGAAAGCTCACCTATCTCGTCGCCGCGACGCTCGACGGATTCATCGCGGGGCCGGACGCGACCGACCCCACCGGCTCCGGGATCTTCACCATGGAGGGCGACCACATGGCGGCCCTCCTGGACGAGTACCCGGACATCATCCCGGTGCAGGCACGCGAGGCCCTCGGCGTCGCGGGCACCCCGAACAAGCACTTCGACACGGTCGTCGAGGGCCGCGTCTCGTACGAGGGAGGGCTCGCCGCGGGCATCCCCAACGCCTACCCGCACCTGCGCCACCTGGTCTTCTCCCGGACCATGACCGAAAGCCCGGACCCCGGCGTGGAGATCGTCTCCGGCGACCCGGCCGCCGTGGTCCGGGAGCTGAAGCGGGAGGCGGGCCAGGGCATCTGGCTCGTCGGCGGCGGCAGCCTCGCGGCCGCCCTGCGCCCGGAGATCGACGAACTGGTCATCAAGCTGCACCCGGCAACCGTCGGGAACGGCATCCGGATGTTCGAGGGCGACTTCGACCCCGCGCAGTTCCGGCTGACCAGGAGCCAGACCTTCGAATCCGGCGTCCTCCACCTCACCTACGAGCGGCGGTGACTCCGGCGGCCGGGGTCGGTACGACAGCACCCAGCCCCGGCCGCGGGGCTCAATCCGGCGGTACGGGGACGTCTTTCTCGAACCGCGACCGATGCCGGAACGTCCACTCCCTGGCACGTCTTACGAGTGTCGCCCGATCCCACTCCCCGTCGATGTTCAACTCCCACGGCAGCGGCCACCGGAAATCCTGGTCGACGTACCCGGCATAGATCCGCACTCGCGACTCCCCGCGATGCCAGCGGAAGACGTAGCAGAGGTACATGTAAACGAGGAACAACCGCCCATCCCGATCGCGCCGGACCTCCGGACCTTCACACGGCATCGGAACCCGGTAAGAGATGAACTTCTTGCCGGGACGGATTTCGACGACTTCCCGGACCGCCCCCGCGGGCAGCCCTTCCAGCCCCACGGTCAGTTCTCAACGATCGTGATCGTGCCCGTACCCCCGCAGTGCTCACACCCATCACCGGAACAATCACCGCAAACAGTGACGATTATCTGCATGCGAGCAGACTATGGTGACTATTGCACCGGTATCCAATTTCAGTCGCCCTCCCGCATGAATTCACCAGCCACGGTCCTCAGGAATTCCACCGCGTCGTCTCCGCGAAGCGCGGAACGCAGGAAGTGGTCGAACAGGTTCAGGTGGTACGCCACTTCTTGCGGTTCACGCAGGACGATCTCGCCCGAGAACAACTCGATCTCGACGAGCCTCTCGTCGTAGACCACGAACACGTGGAGCGGCGGGCACTCCGCGGTCGCGGACTGCGGTATCACGGCGATGTCGATGTCGGGGCGTTCGGCGACCGCCGCCACGTGCTCGCATTGAGCGGCCATCAGCCCGGCACTTCCATACCGCCACCGAACAGCTTGCTCGGTGAGCAGGAATACGAAGGAGCGGGATTCGTACTCCAGCGCGGTCTGGCTTTCCATCCGGGCCCGCACCGCGCGCTCGACGTCGCGCGCCGCTTCTCCGGGCACTACCGCTGCCATCACCTCGCGGGCGTAGCTCTCGGTCTGGATCAAACCGGACGGGATCGCGGGGAGGAACTGCCGCACCATTGAGGCCGATTCCGCCAGGGCTCGCAGCTCCGCTTGCTTGCGCCACAGCCCGACCTGCGCATAAGCGCGCCACGACCGGTAGTCGACGTTCGCCCTGCGCGCCAGCGCGACGAGCTCGCGACACACCTCGCCGGGGACGTCAAGGGCGGTGAGTATCCGCTCGACTTCCGAGACGCTGGGCAGCGTCATGCCGCGCTCGATCCTGCTGATCTTCGACTGCGACATCGCGCATCGGACCGCCAGCCTTTCGCCGGACAGCCCAGCCGCCTTGCGCAGGCTCCGCAGTACCTCGGCGAGTTCTTCCCGAGGTCGTCCCCGGAAGTTGTCCTCAACCATGTTCCGCGAAGGGAACCGCGTGCCTCAACGCGAGGTCGCGCCACCGCAGGTACTTGGCGACGTCGGCGTCCTCCAGTTGCTCGATGCCGGTCAGGACACCGCCGGGGTCGAAGTCGAGGTGGACCACAATGGCGTCGTCGAACAGCCAGAAGTCCTGGTCCGGCAACGCCAGGTCGAGATCGGTGAGATCGAGGATCCGGACGTCCTCCCCGGCCGCCACGTTGTCCGGGATGATCCAGTCGAACTGGTAGCGCTGGTAGTCGGTCAGCGGTCGCCGCACCACCCGGACGCGGCCGATGGTCTTGCCCGCCGCCACGAACCCGCAAACGCTCCGGTGCCAGTCCTCGTTGTCGTGCTCGGGTTTCGGCTCGCCGGCCAGGTACAGGTCGAGGTTCTCGTCGGGTGAGGTGTAGGCGGGTTGCACCTCGAACCGCCAAGCCGAGCGTTCGTAGTTCTGCAGGTGCCGGGCGAAGTGGTCCTCATCGAGCGGAGCCATGCAGACCACCCTCCAGGACCGCCAGCGCTCCCGCGAACACCTCTGCCGGCAGTTCCACAGCCAGCTCCCCCGGGCTGATGTCCAGCCCTTCGGCGTGGTCCACCGGCACGCCCTGGGCGACGACCGTTCCCCTGTCGCTGATGTAGACGGCGGGGCAAGTCCCGTTCTTGCACCCGGATACCTTGCGCAGCTTCATGGTCACCGTGTGTACCACGGGCGTTGCGGTGGGTTGGCCTTCCAGTCGCGGTCCTGCATAACGGTCACCCGTACCGCACCCGGGGGCGCCATCGCCGGTCTTGCAACCGGGGTGGCCCGTGCTCGATGCGGCCCCGGACGCGCCCCTGGATCCATTCGACGCCGGTCAGAAGGCGCCGCCGTAGGTTCCGAACGTCCAGAGATTGCCCTCCGGATCCCGCACCGTGAAGGTGTACGAGTCGGCGCCTGAGCCGAACTTTGCGTGATGAGGCGGCTCGACCACGTCGCCGTCCGCTTTCCGCACCCGCTCATGGACGGCGTCGACATCGTCGGTGGCCAGGTAGATCGCGCTGCTTCCCGCTCGCATCCCTCCGTGGACGCTGTCGGTGTGCTTCGTGCCGCCGACGACCAAGGCGCCGCCACCGGGCCACACCAGCTCAGCGTGTACGACGTCGCCCTCCTCGTCGGACGCCGCCAATGCCTCGCGGAAGCCGAGAACACCGGTGAGGAACCGCAACGCTGTTCGTGTGTCGTCGTAGTGCAGGATCGGCAAGAGCGCGGTCCGCGAACTGTCAGCCATGCACGCACACTACTGATCACGACGACAAGTGCCCGGCCACCAGGGCGATCGCATACGCGTCGGCACCCTGCATGACCATTTCCGGCTCTGTGAGCAGAAAAACGCGTAGGCCCGTATGTGGTCAGCGACAGGAGAGAGCGGGCCCGGGTCACACTCGTCACCGCCTGGGCGCAGCCGGCTGTTCGCCGATCTCGATGGACCTCTGATGTCGACGGGCGAGGTGATCTCGGAGACGGGCGTGGCGGAATTGGTAGACCGCGCCCGCCCGGCGCAGTACACCTCGACGGTAGGCGTCCTCGAGGAAGCTCCTCGGTCGCCAGGGCAATCGCCCGGTCAGCGGCAGCCAGAGGCGGACGAACAACAGCCAGTTTCCCCACGCGGAGAGTGCGAGACGGAGCATCCCGGCCGCGACCCCGAAGGTAGGCCCGAACGTCAACCCGACCGCGCCCCTGTCCACGAGACCGAGCACGAGCCCGACCACAGTTCCGACCACGGTGGTTCGGACCAGCGTGGCCTTTCGGTCGATGGCCAGGAGGTGCCACGGGGTGATGGTGTCTCGTGGATCCTGACCATCGCCAAGCACCAACACGACGACGTTCACGACCCCGAGCGCAAGCCCGAACACGAGCCCGACCGCGACCCCGAACGCGAGTTCGACCTCGAGCCCGCCCGCGAGCCCCTCCACGAGTCCGAACGAAAGCTGCTGCGCGAGCCCGGACACAACGATCCCTGACGAGAACCTGAAAGTGAGCCCGACCGCGAACGCGAACGCGAGCCCGGTCGTGAGGCCGATCGAGAAACCGACTGCGAACTCAGACACGGCACTCTTGAGGATGGGCACCCGGGAGCGCTTCGTGCTGCCCCGTCGTCGCAGGCGCAGGCGCAGGCGCTCAGGTTCCGGTCCCGTACCGCCACGAGAGAACCTCATCCTGTTCATGGGTCCGGCCGCGAGCCCGACCACGACCCCGATCGCGAGGGCGGTTGTGAGCATGCCCGTGAGCCCGCTCGGGAGCCCGGGAATGAGCCCGCCCGCGAGCCTGAACACCGCGAGCGTGCGTGCAAGTCCGACCGCGAGTGCGATCGCGAGCCCGGCCAAGAGCGTGGTCACGAGCGTGGTGGTGAGGACGCGGGCGTAGAGGTGGATGCCGCCGGAGAGCTGCCACCAGGCCAAATCATGGGTGTTGCGCTTTTTGAGGTGGGTGGCGAGGTAACCGAGCCAGTGCCGGGCTCGATCAGAGCCCCAGCTCGGCCGCGCTGCTCTGCGCGTGCCGGTGTCGCGCCGAGGGTCGTAGACGGTGTCGAGGTAGCCGCCCAGGAGGTGTTCCTCGATGGCCTCACGAGCCGGGAAACGATCGGTGTCGAGGAGTTCGGCAGGGTCGTTCCCACGGGCATCGTTGTAGGTGGCGCGGGCGAGCATGACCATCAACGGCGAGGCCAGGACCGGGGCGAGGTTCCGGCTCGCGAGGTCATCGGGCGCGGCGCGCAGGTGGCCGAACACCTCTTTCCATTCCGCGGTGCGGGTTTTGCTGGTGCTGGCGCGCAGATACCGTTCGCTCTCATCGAGGGCGAGGTCGTCGAGTTCGATGGCGGCGGCTCTGCCCAGCGCCTTCGCCGCCCGCGCGGCCCTGCAGTACTCGTCCGGCCGGCTGGTGACCACCAGTGGCCCGTCGTATCGGCTCATTTCGCCGAGCGCGTCGCGGTGGTGCCTCTCGGGGATCTCATCGAAGCCGTCCAGGACGGGAAGAACGCGATTGCTCTCGACGAGAGCTCCGGCCCCCTTCTTCCCGGTGCGGTCGGGGGCGTCGAGGAACGGGTAGTCGCGGACGAGCTGGTGGGCCATCCAGCCCCGCAGCGAGGTCGACCTCGGATCCCAGTTGCCGAGGCTGAACAGCACCGGCACCGGGCCGGTGCGGTCTTCCTCTTCGAGCAGGCCGAGGATGAGGCGATGGGCGAGCACGGTCTTGCCCGCACCAGCCCGCCCGAGGATCAGCAACCTCCCCGAAGGCACTGCCTCGTAGGTCTCCCGAACGCAGGTGAAGCGACCCGCCAACGACACGCTGCCGCCGTCCTCCGCCTCGCCGTACATGTTGTCCCAGTGATCGAACAGGTCATCGGCAGCCGTCTGCCAGCGCACCGGCAACGGGCGAGGATCTCCGACCCGCCAGGTTTCTTCTTCCTGCCTGCTGAGCGCTCGAACCTGATCCGCGAGCTGCCGGGCGAGGACGGCTCGCGGCTCGTCCCCATCCAGCCGTGTGGACGACCGCGGAAAGACGACATCGCCGTGCACGGTGCCAACCTGGAACGCGGTGCCGGCAACCGTGCCGCTGATCTCGTTGCGGGACCTCTCGTCCTCCGCCACGACGATCAGTCTGCCGCACCACACCCATCACCCAAGCCGGAAAGCATCAAACCGGCGCACTGAATTCCGGCGTTCGGGGTCACTGGCAACACTCAGAAGTCGAAGACCGCCGTGACCGGGGCGTGGTCCGACCAGCGCTTGTCGTAGCTCGGCGCCCGCTCCACGTACGCCTCCGTGCACCGCTCGGCCAGGCCGGGGGTCGCGGCGTGGTAGTCGATGCGCCAGCCGGAGTCGTTGTCGAAGGCCTTGCCGCGGTAGGACCACCAGGAGTAGGGGCCGGGGCCCTCCGGGTGCAGGCGGCGCACGACGTCGACGTAGCCGACCTCGTCGAAGACCTGGGTCAGCCAGGCCCGCTCCTCGGGGAGGAAACCGGCCGACTTCTGGTTGCCCTTCCAGTTCTTCAGGTCGATCTCGCGGTGGGCGATGTTCCAGTCACCGCAGACCAGGACCTGCCTGCCCGCCGCCTCGGCGCGGGCCCGCAGGTCGATCAGGTGCACCATGAACTCCTTCATGAAGCGTTCCTTCTCGTCCTGGCGCGGGGTGCCGACATCGCCGCTGGGGAGGTACAGGCTGGCCACGACCACGTCACCGAAGGTGGCCTCGGCGTAGCGGCCGCTCTCGTCGAACTCCGCCGACCCGAAACCCACGCGCACCTCGTCCGGCTCGCGGCGGCTGTAGATCGCCACACCGCTGCGGCCCTTGTCGGCCGACGGCGCGAGCAGCGTGTGCCAGCCCTCCGGCGAACGCACCGCCGCCGGCAGCTGGTCGGGCTCGGCGCGGGTCTCCTGCATGCAGACCACGTCGGCCCCGGTCGCGGCGAGCCACTCCACGAAGCCCTTCTTCGCGGCAGCGCGCAGGCCGTTCACGTTCACGGTCGAGACGGTGAGCACGGGGTGAACCTACTTCCAGCTTCCATCCGGGGCAGCGCCGAAGCATACGCGAGGGACCCGACGATCTTGGGACGGGAAACCCGGCGATCTCGAGGCGGAAGGGCAACCGGCCAGCGAACATCGCGAGGGGAGCCATGACCTCATTCGTCGGCGCCGGCCGGCCAGTCGATCACGTCCGCGCGCACGGGCCGCCGACCGTGGTAGGTCGGTTTGGCGCCGGCCGGTTCGGCGTCCCGCACCTCCGACGGCCTGCCCCACCTGCCCGCCCCGGCGATGTGGACACGCCTGCGGCTGAGCATGTCCCGCAGCGAAAGCAGCACACACAGCCCGTACGGCACCCGTTCGACCCTGCCCTCGGCGTCGAACACCGCGGGCCGCCACGACTCCGGCACGACACCGTCGACCGGGAGGTCCTGGCCGGCGTCGTAGAACCGCCCCTTGCCCCAGCACACCATGCAGTCGTCGACGAGCTCGCCCAGCGCCGCCATCACCGGCCAGCAGGCCGGGTCCGTGCAGCGGAACTCCAGCGCCGTCAGCAACAGGGCCAGCACCTGCTGGTACGGGGATGAGTACGTGCTGCGCAGCACCGCGCGCTTGCGGCGGACGTGCATCGCCTCCCGCGTGGCGGCGTCCTTCACCAGCTCGCGCATCGTCTTCTCGCTCACCAGCGGGTACAGCACCGAGCGCACCGGCTCGTCGGGACGGTCCAGCGCCGCGCCGAGCAGCTTCGGCAGCAGCGCGTGCCGCTCGCGTTCCAGCCACGGGTCCTGGGGCAGCGACTGGTCGAACCGGGACTCGATCCTCGCGTGGAGCTGGTGGACCAGCCCGATCAGCACGGCCACCAGCATGTCCGCGGTCTCCCTGCGACGCACCGCGCACAGCGCGGCGAGCAGGGTCAGGCGCACCGCGCGCGGCATCGCGAGCAGCTCGTCGGGGGTGCACGCCGCGCCGTGCGTGCACCACGCGTCGATCAGGTCGCTCGGGCAGTCGTCGAACAGCTCCACCGGCAGGCACATGGCCTGGACCGCGATCTGCCGGTCCACCTCGCGGATCAGGATCTCCAGGTTCGTCCGCTCCGCACCGCCCTGGATCCGCGCCAGCAGCTCGGTCGGCAGTCCGAGCACCCGCATCGACGCGAGCTCGTCGATCTCGCGGACCAGGTACTCCAGGTCGAGCCGGGTGCCGCCGGCGCGCAGCTCGGCGAACAGGCGCGCGTGGCGGCCGTCGAGATCGGTGACGAGGGCTTCCAGCTGCTCCGCGGAATGGCCGAGCTTGCTCGCAACGCGCTGGCAGAGCCGGATCTCGTACTCGCTGAAGCAGGGGTCCGGATCGGCGCGCCGGCTCACCCCCGGGAACCGGCCGGTGACCGCGGCGGGGCGCGAGCCGGCGGCCGAGTGGGAGCCGGCGGCTGGGTTCGAGCCGGCGTCCCGGCCCGAAATGGCGTTCCGGTGGGAGCCGGCGCCCGGGTCAATGCCGTCGACCGACCTGAGGCCGCCGGCCGAGCGGACGCCGTCGACCGGGCCGGTGTCCTCGACCGACCTGAGGCCCGCAACCGGGCGGTTGCCGTCGACCGGACCGGTGGCGTCAACCGACCTCAGGCCGGCAGCAGGAGGGACGCAGTCGACCGGACCGGTGTCGTCCGCCGAGGTGGCGGCGTCCGGCGAACCGGCGCTGTCGGACGCGCCGGAGGCGTCGGCGCGGTCCTTGCCCGCCGCGCACAGGTCTCCTCGCTCGGTCGCCCAGCCGGTTCCCGCCGGATGGCGAACCTCCTGCTCCCCCAGCCGCGTCGGCCGCTGCCGGATGGAAGCGGGCGAGTGCTCACCCGGCCCCTCGGCCCCCGCCGACCAGCCGTCCGGCGCCCCCGCCTCCGCCGACCGCTCCTCATGCGCGCCGGCCTCCGGCCTACGCGAGTCCCGTGCTCCGCCACCCGCGGGCGGATCGTCGTCCGGCTCGCCCGGATTCGTGGCCCCCAGATCCCCTCTTATCCCCATGCCGGCGCGAACCGGCTCCGTCCCGCTCGTGCGGGCGACTCGCTCGGTCGGTCGCCCTCCCCCAACATCTGGCACTCGGTCGTTCCTCGCAACGTCGATGGCAACGCCAGCACGAAGCAGAACGCTAGCTGTGGGGCCTGCGCCACCAACGGGTGAGCGGTGTCCGTTACTGGCAGCCCGGCGGTTCGAGAACCGTCACCGGAAGCGGAATTCCCTTAAGTGTTGCCGGCCTCTGCGAGCTTCACTCTCCGTCATTGCGCAGAACGCGAACCGTTGACACGTCCGCCAATTGACGACCCTCGGACGACCTCAGTGCCCATTTAGGACACATCAACGCCAGCAGCCCGGCCGGGCAACGAGCCCGCAACTAGTTCAGCCCACGACGAACCAGCGAGCAGGCCAATGTGGACGAAAGCCCAGCTCAACCGCGACGGCGGCGGCGACGGGCGCGTTCGCGCAGTCCGGCGCGCTTGGGCGCGGCGGGTCGCTGCCACAGCCACATGCACACCCTCGCCCCGCCTAGGCTGGAGCGGTCGACGCTGAGGCGCCCGCCGGTCGACTCGGCCAGCCTGCTCGCGATGTCGAGCCCCAGCCCCGTCGACCCGGCCCCGCTGCTGCCGCGCCGCACCACGGCGCCGGACTCGCCGACGCCGGGCCCGCCGTCCTCCACCACAACGCCGACCACGCCGTCGTTCTCCCGCAACGACACGGCGAACGCCGTGCCCTCCGGCGTGTGGCGGAAGACGTTGCCCACCACCGCGTCGACCGCCGCGGCCAGCTCCGAACGCGGCACCGGCGCCTCCACCGAGTCCGACGCGCCACGCAGCTCCCACCGCCGCCCCTGGTCCTCGGCCAGCGCCGACCAGAACTCCAGGCGCTCCCGCAGCAGCTCGGCCACGTCGCAGTCGCCCTCGCCGTCGGCGGAGCGCCGCACGCTGGTGATGACGGCGTCGACCTCGCGCTCCAGCCGGTCGACGGCGACGCGGGTCTGCTCCGCCGCGGGGCCGTCGCCCAGCGCCTCGGCGTTGAGCCGCAGCGCGGTCAGCGGGGTGCGGAGGCGGTGCGAGAGGTCGGCGGCCATCTCCCGTTCGGCCGCGAGCAACTGCCGCACCCGGTCGGCCATGACGTTGAACGCCCGGCCGGCCTCCTCCAGCTCGCGCGGGCCGCTGGGCGTCACCCGCACGTTCAGGTCACCGGAGCCCAGCGCCGACGACGCCTCGGCGAGCCTGCCCGCCGACCGCACCACCCTGGCCGCGAGCCGGTCGGCGACCAGCACCGAACCGGCCACCAGCACGAGCCCGACCGCCGCCAGCACCAGCCACGACCGCAGCACGCCGCGGGTCAGCTCCGACTCCGGCACGAACACCTCGGCCAGCGCCGTCCGGCCGCCGTCGAGCGCGATCGGCTGCACGAAGGCCGATCCGCCCGGCACCGGCAGGCTCGCGGCACGCGCCTCTCCGGTGGCCGCGCGCGCCTGGCCGACGTCGGTCCGGGAGGTTCCGACCCGCTCGCCGCCGGGCAGGTGCACCGCAAGCCAGCCCGCCTGTCCGGCCGGGGTGCTCGCGACGGCCCGGCCCACCAGAGCCGGGTCGGTCGTGGTCGCGAGCACCGGCGCGAGCGCGGTCGCCTGCCGCTCGGCTTCCGAGACCGCCTGGTCGCGCGCGATCTCCCTGATCATCAGCCCGAGCGGGACGAGGAACGCCAGCGCCACCATCGAGGTCACCGCCAGCGCCACCAACGCCAGCGCCCGCCTCATTCCGGTGCCACCAGCTTCACGCCGACGCCGCGGACCGTGTGCAGGTAGCGCGGTGCTGCCGCGCTCTCGCCGAGCTTGCGCCGCAGCCAGGACAGGTGGACGTCGATGGTCTGGTCGTCGCCGTAGGACTGGCGCCACACCTGTGCGAGCAGCTCGCGGCGCGGCACGACCCTGCCGGGGCGCGCGGCGAGGTAGGCCAGCAGGTCGAACTCGCGCCGGGTGAGCTCGAGCTCGGCTCCGTCCAGCGCCGCGGCCCTGCTGTCCAGGTCGATGCGCAGCCCGCCGACCTCCACCGCCTGCGGCGGGCGCGAACCGCGCGCCCGGCGCAGGACCGCCTCGATGCGGGCGTTGAGGTGCTCGCTGGAGAAGGGCTTGACCACGTAGTCGTCGGCTCCTGCGCGCAGCAGCCGCACGATCTCCCGCTCGTCGTCGCGGGCGGTGGCCACGATCGTCGGCACGTCGGAGATCCCGCGGATCATCTTCAGCGTCTCGCCACCGTCGAGGTCGGGCAGGCCGAGGTCGAGCACGATCACGTCCGGCGGGTTCTCGGCGACCTCGCGCAGCGAGGCGAGTGCGGTCCCCACGCTGCGCACCACCCATTCGCGGGCGCTGAGGTCGCGGATCATCGCCGTCCGCACAACCGGGTCGTCCTCGACCACCAGAACCACTGCCATGCCCGGGACGCTACCGAAGCCGCGCCCGGACCCGCGTACGCGCGCACGCGCATCGCGGTTGCGCCGAACCGCCCGCAACGAGCAGGATGTCGCTCCCGTGCGGACCAGACGAGCCCTCACCTACCTCGCCGCGTGGCTCGCGGCGACCACCGCGGCGGTCACGCTGTCGTGGCTCGGGGTCCGCGACGTGATCCGCGGCGCGGTGCTGGACCGGCCCGACCCGGTGCCGGCCGTGCGGCCCGTCATCGAGCACCCACCGCAGCCCACCACCCCGCCCGCGTCGGCTCCGCCGGAATCGGCCGCTCCCGAGACCTCGGCACCGGAGCCGGCACCGGAGTCGTCGTCGCGGGATCCCGTGCCGAGCCCCGCCGGCGACGTGCGCACCTACGACGTCGGCGGCGGGCACGTCGTGCTGTCGATGGGAGCGACCTCGGCGAGCCTGGTCTCGGCGACCCCGAAGCCGGGATACTCCGTGCGGACCTGGACCGCGCAGGGGTGGTTGCGCGTAGAGTTCGGCGGCGGCGCGCACGGCACGTCCGTGATCGTCACGTGGCACGACCACCCCCCGCTGGTCGAAGTGAGCGAGTACTGACGCGTAGCACTGGTTTCGCGGTCTCGCTGCACTACACTGCCGCCGCATGTAACGATCCGTGGCGAGATTGCGACAACGGGTCGGGGAGCCGGAACACAACGGGAGGTCTGGACGTGACCACGGATGGTGCCGCCACCAGCGGCCCCACCGCCCGACGGCTTGTCCTGGGAAGCCAGCTGCGCCGCCTGCGCGAGGCCAACGGCATCTCCCGCGAGGACGCGGGCTACTCCATCCGCGGCTCCGGCTCGAAGATCAGCAGGCTGGAGCTCGGCCGGGTCGGCTTCAAGGAACGCGACGTCTCCGACCTGCTCACGCTCTACAAGGTCACCGACGAGGCCGAGCGCGCCACGTTCCTGGACATGGTCCGCAAGTCCAACCAACCCGGTTGGTGGCACCGCTACAGCGACCTGGTGCCTTCCTGGTTCCAGGACTACGTCGGGCTGGAGGAGTCCGCCTCCCGCATCCAGACCTACGAGATCCAGTTCGTGCCCGGCCTGCTGCAGACCGAGAACTACGCCAGGGCCATCGCCACCCAGGGCCGGCCCGAGGCGTCCGACCAGGAGGTCGAGCGCCGGGTCCGGCTGCGCATGCAGCGCCAGCGGCTCTTCCAGCAGCCCCGCGCCCCTCGGCTGTGGGCGGTCATCGACGAGTCGGTGCTGCACCGGCCGATCGGCGGGCGCAAGGTGCTGCGCGAGCAGATCGAGCACCTGCTCGAGGCCACCAAGCTGCCGACGATCTCGCTGCAGATCGTGCCGCTGGCGGTGGGCCGCTCGGCCGCCGAGGGCGCGTTCACGATCCTGCGCTTCGCCGAGCCCGAGATTCCCGACATCGTCTACCTCGAGCACCTCTGCGGCGCCCTCTACCTGGACAAACCCGACGAGGTCGAGCTCTACAGCAAGGTCAGCCACCGGCTCGCGGTCGACGCGCTGACGCCGGACGCGACCCGCAAGCGGCTTTCCGCGTTCCTCGACGAGCTCTGAACCCCGCGGTTCGCTCGTAGTTACCAGTATTCACGCAGGCCCCAGGCCCAATCGTGTGACCTGACGCACACCGCCGTGCACGTGCATTCTCTCTTGCATCCGCAACTGCTACGGTTCGTGCACGATCATCTGCACGTGCAGGTGACCGTGCACGGCACCCGGGGGAGGTTGGGGATTTCGATGCAGCAGGTCCATAACGGAATGCCCGCACAGCAGTTGTTCGACGCGGTCTGGCGCAAGAGCAGGCACAGCGGCTCGGTCGGCAACTGCGTGGAACTGGCGCCGCTGGTCGACGGCGACATCGCCGTCCGCAACTCGCGGTACCCGGAGGGTCCGGCGCTGGTCTACACCCGCGACGAGATCGCGGCGTTCCTCAGCGGTGCCAAGGACGGCGAGTTCGACGACCTGATCATGCAGGGGGACATGTCGTGATACGGACAGAAACCCAGCTCGAGCAGCAACCGCGCACGATCACCGGCGGTGTCACGAACGAGATCACCGACGGGTTGCAGGCGCTGATGTCCAGGGACTTCCAGTTCGCACACCCGAGGGACTCCGCGGGGACCCTGGTCGCCGTGGTCGGCCTGCGCGTGCACCACAACGTGATCGACATCGTGCAGCTCTACGGCGAGGACGACGCCGACGCCGCGCGGATCCCCGGCGACGAGCCCGACGTCCTGTTCCCGCAGACGGTCATCTGGCGGACCTCCGGTCGCGCCCGGGACGTCATCAAGCAGGTGCTCAGGCTGGAGGACCCGGTGGAGATCGGCACGGCGGCCAAGGGCTGCTGGATGCCCACCCACGCCGGGCGGTCCACCTGGCTGGCGGCCTCGGCCTGACCACCTCGGCGACGGCCCGACCTCACGATGGCCTGAAGCTCGCGACGGCCTGACCCCCTCCTGCTCGAGGCCCGCGGCTGCCCGACCCCGCGACGAGCCCAGCACGGGCGGGGCGGACGAACGGGACCGGGCGACAGCGGAGCATTCGAAGCAGGCTCCGGCCGCGAGCCGGAGTGCGCCGGAGGCCGGCCGACCAACAAACACAAGCGTCCATGCGGCAAGTGCCGCGTGGGCGCTTTTTTGCCATCCCGCACTACCCCCCTGGGGTAGGTGGCACGTCGCCCGACCTGCACCCGGACGAACGCAGGGCAAGATCGGGAACTCTCCAGCGGAACCCTGTCGAGGGAACAGAGGAACAGCATCCAGCGGCCCGACCTGCGTACTTGACTTAATACCCTAGGGGGGTATTGTACTGGGTGCCGGACGCTCCACCCGGCCCGCACGCGAGAGGACGCCGAAGATGACGACCACCACCTACACCGTCGATGGCATGACCTGCGACCACTGCGCCGGCTCCGTGCGGACCGGGATCAGCGCCATCGCCGGGGTCAGCGACGTGGACGTCGACCTGTCCACCGGTACCGTCACGGTGACCAGCGCAGCGCCGCCTGCCGACTCCGACGTCGCGGCGGCAGTGCGGGAAGCGGGCTACGAGGTGGTGAGCCGACCGTGAACGCAGCGGCCCGACTCGGCGGCTTCGCGCTGGTCGCCGCGTTCGCCTTCGTCAGCGCTTTCACCGTGGGCAGGACGGTCAACCCCGACGGGATCACCCCGCCCCCTCCCCCGGCGCAGCACCAGCAGGACACCGGCCACGACGAACACGGAAGCGAGACAGGACGATGACCGCCACCACCGACCGGGTAGGTGACCGGATCGAGCTCGCCATCGGCGGTATGACCTGCGCCTCCTGCGCCGCCCGGGTGGAGCGCAAGCTCAACAGGATCGAGGGCGTGCAGGCGACCGTCAACTACGCCACCGAGAAGGCCAACGTCGAGTTCCCCGACACCGTCACGCCCGACGACCTCGTCGAGGCGGTCGAGAAGGCCGGCTACACCGCGACGCTCCCGCGCCCGCAGGAGCCCGAGCAAGCCGGCGAGGAGCCTCAGGACCACGAGCACGACGCGCTGCGCACCCGGCTGATCGTCAGCGCGGTGCTGTCGGTCCCGGTGATCCTGATGGCCATGGTGCCGCCGCTGCAGTTCACCAACTGGCAGTGGCTGTCGCTGACGCTGGCCGCGCCGGTGGTCGTCTGGGGCGCGCTGCCGTTCCACCGCGCGACCTGGACCAACCTCCGCCACGGCGCCGCGACCATGGACACCCTCATCTCCATGGGCACCCTGGCCGCGCTGGCGTGGTCGCTCTACGCCCTGTTCTTCGGCACCGCGGGGCAGCCGGGCATGACGCACGGCTTCGAGCTGACCGTCGAGCGCTCCGCCGGGAGCGGCAACATCTACCTGGAGGTCGCGGCCGGGGTCACCACCTTCATCCTCGCCGGGCGCTACTTCGAGGCGCGGTCCAAGCGCCGGGCCGGCGCCGCCCTGCGGGCGCTGCTGGAGATGGGCGCCAAGGACGTCGCCGTGCTGCGGGACGGCCGCGAGGAGCGCATCCCGACCGGCCGGCTCGCGGTCGGCGACAGGTTCGTGGTGCGCCCCGGGGAGAAGATCGCCACCGACGGCGTGATCGAGGACGGCAGCTCGGCGGTCGACGCCAGCATGCTCACCGGCGAGTCGGTGCCGGTGGAGGTCGCACCCGGCGACACCGTCGTCGGCGCGACCGTGAACGCCGGCGGCCGGCTGGTGGTGCGGGCGACCCGGGTCGGCTCCGACACCCAGCTCGCGCAGATGGCCAAGCTCGTCGAGGACGCCCAGACCGGCAAGGCCGCCGTGCAGCGGCTGGCCGACCGGGTGTCGGCGGTGTTCGTGCCGGTGGTGATCCTGCTGGCGTTCGCCACCCTGGGCTTCTGGCTGGGTTCGGGCGGCGAGGTGGCGGCGGCCTTCACCGCGGCGGTCGCAGTGCTGATCATCGCTTGCCCGTGCGCCCTCGGGCTCGCGACGCCGACCGCGCTGCTGGTCGGCACAGGCCGCGGCGCCCAGCTCGGCATCCTGATCAAGGGGCCGGAGGTCCTGGAGTCGACCCGCCGGATCGACACCGTCGTGCTGGACAAGACCGGGACCGTCACCTCCGGGCAGATGTCGCTGACCGGCGTCGCGGTCGCAGGCGGCGAGACCGAGACCGAGGTGCTGCGCCTGGCCGGAGCCCTCGAGGACGCCTCCGAGCACCCGATCGCCAGGGCCATCGCGACCGGGGCCCGGGAGCGCGCGGGGTCGCTGCCCGAGGTGGAGAGCTTCACCAACGCCGAGGGCCTGGGCGTGCACGGCGTGGTCGACGGGCACGCGGTGCTCGTCGGACGCGTCGCGCTGCTGGAGGAGTGGAGCGTCCGGCTGCCCAGCGACCTCGCCGAGGCCAAGGCCGCAGCCGAGTCGGAGGGCGCGACGGCGGTCGCGGTCGCCTGGGACGGGCTGGCCAGGGCGGTGCTGGTGGTGGCCGACACCATCAAGCCGACCTCGGCGGAGGCGGTGCGCAGGCTGCGCGACCTCGGCCTCACCCCGATCCTGCTGACCGGCGACAACGAGGACTCCGCCCGCGCGGTCGCCGCGGAGGTCGGCATCGACGAGGTCATCGCCGAGGTGCTGCCCAAGGACAAGGTCGACGTGGTCGCCAGGCTGCAGAAGGAGGGCCGGGCGGTGGCGATGGTCGGCGACGGCGTGAACGACGCGGCGGCGCTGGCCACCGCCGACCTCGGGCTCGCGATGGGGACCGGCACCGACGTGGCGATCGAGGCCGGGGACCTGACGCTGGTGCGCGGTGACCTGCGGGCCGCCGCCGACGCGATCCGGCTCTCCCGGCGGACGCTGGGCACGATCAAGGGCAACCTGTTCTGGGCCTTCGCCTACAACGTCGGGGCGCTGCCGCTGGCCGCGGCGGGGCTGCTGAACCCGATGATCGCCGGGGCGGCGATGGCGTTCAGCTCGGTGTTCGTGGTGTCCAACAGCCTGCGGCTGCGCGGCTTCCGGCCGTCCTGACGCACTCGGCCCCGAGGAGCCCGGTTGTCCATTGTGGACTGCCGGGTTCACCGGCATCAGCCGCTCCACCTGCGGATTCGAGGCGATCGGCGAAGCGGGAGGGTTCCGGAGCAGCGGTACGGAGGTATCGTATCCACGACGGTTTGCACCGCAGGCGGACTTGCGGGCGCGGATGATCCAGGAGTTGAGAGATGCGTGGTTACACCGAGGACAAGGAAGGCTACCTCAAGCGATTGCGCCGCATCGAGGGCCAGATCCGGGGCCTGCAGCGGATGATCGACGAGGACGAGTACTGCATCGACATCCTCACCCAGGTCGGCGCGGCTTCCAAGGCGCTGCAGGCGGTGTCGCTGGGGCTGATCGAGCAGCACCTCAAGCACTGCGTCGCCGAGGCGGTCACCGAGGGCGGCGCCGTGGCCGACGAGAAGCTGCGGGAGGCCAACGACGCGATCGTGCGGCTGGTCCGTTCATAGCACCGGCGAGCCGGGGAATCGCAGCACACGCATCGCACCGGGCCGTCCGGCTGCCGCCGGGCCCCTGAGAAGTCCAGCCGAATCATCCGCGGAGCCGTCCCGACGGGTCCGGCTCCGCCCGCATCATCCTCCGAGCAACCGCTGCCACCAGTTCGGTTCCCGCACGGCGTCCTCCTGGTCGAAGGCCGCGGGATCGATGACGTCGGCGACGACGCACGTGATGTTGTCCGGGCCGCCGCCCTCGTTGGCCAGCTCGATCAGCCGCCGGCAGGCGTCCCCCGGCTCGGGCACGGTCCCGAGCACCTCCTGGATGTCGGCCGCGTGCAGCACCGCGGTTACGCCGTCCGAGCACAGCAGGTAGCGGTCGAACGGCCGGACCTCGCAGTAGGAGAGGTCCGGGACGGGTGACTCGCCGCTGCGCAGGGCCTGCGTCAGCAGCGATCGCCGCGGGTGCTCGGCGGCCTGCTCCTCGGTGATGCGGCCGGCGTCGACCAGCTCCTGCACGAGCGTGTGATCGCGGGTGAGCTGGTGCAGCGCACCCTCGCGCAGCACGTACCCGCGGGAGTCGCCGACGTGGGCGAGCGCGAAGCGGGTGCCGTCCCAGACCAGTGTCGTGAGCGTGGTACCCATGTCCTTGAGCTCCGGGTTCCGCACGCCCAGGTTCGCCAGCCGCTGGCCGATCTCGGTCACCACGTCCGAGAGCGCGTCGAGCAGGTCGATCCGCTGGGGGTCGAGGTCGCGGTCGAGGTCGGCGAGCACCTCGACGGCGATCGAGCTGGCCACCTCGCCGTGCGCGTGGCCGCCCATGCCGTCGGCGACGGCCAGCACGCGCGGACTGGCGTAGGCGGAGTCCTCGTTCAGCTGACGGCGGCGCCCCGGATCCGTTCCACTGGCGAAGCGGAGCACCAACGACTCGTTGTGCGTCATACCCCCAGTGAATCATGCGGTGAACTGAGTTCACAAGCATTTCGGCCGTGGACCCGCTTGCTGACTGCGGCTAGGGTGGGTCCAATGAGCCAGGACGCCACCGTGAACGCGGGTGACATCGCGCGGTTGGTCGATGTCGGGCGCGCCGCGGTGAGCAACTGGCGGCGCCGCTACGACGACTTCCCGCGGCCCGTGGGCGGCACGAGCGCGAGCCCGCTGTTCTCCCTCCGCGAAGTCGAGGAGTGGCTCCGGCGCAACGGCAAGCCCTACCAGGTGCCGATGGCCGAACGCGCCTGGCAGCGGTTGCGGACGGCTTCCGACGACCTGCGACTGGGACGCCTGGTCGCGGACGCGGGAGCCTTCCTGCTGCGGCGGCGCGACTTCATGGTGCCAGGTTTCGACGGCGGCGTGGGCGACCCCGAGCTCGCGGAGCTGCTGACCGCGCTCGCCGACGAGCGCGGCGAGGCCGAGACCTTCGAGTTCCTCTGCGACCGCTACCGCGAGGCGCACTCCCGGCGGCTGGTCACCACGCCGGACGCGGTCGCCTCGCTCATGGTGCGGCTCTGCGAGGCCGAAGGCACCGTTTTCGACCCCGCGTGCGGACTCGGCACGCTGCTGCTCGCCGCTCCCGCGTCGCGCGCGCTCGGCCAGGAGGCCGACGGGCCGCACGCCGCGATCAGCGCCGCACGCCTGCTGCTGCGCGGGACCGATGCCGAGGTCGTGGCCGCCGACTCCCTCCGGGAGGACGGCTTCCGCGGGAGCACGGCCGACGCGGTGCTGTGCGACCCGCCGTTCAACGAACGCTCCTGGGGCCACGGCGAGCTGACCGGCGACCCGCGCTGGGAGTTCGGCATGCCACCGCGCGGGGAGCCCGAGCTCGCGTGGGTCCAGCACTGCCTCGCCCACGCCAGACCGGGCGCCCCGGTCGCGATCCTGATGCCGCCCGCCGCGGCCTCGCGCCGTCCGGGCAAGCGGATCCGCGGGAACCTGCTGCGCGCCGGAGCGCTGCGGGCGATCGTGACGCTGCCGGCGGGCGGGAACGACCTGTGGCTGCTGCGGCGTCCGGCACCCGGCGACCGCCCGCCCTCGCACCTGCTCCTGCTGGAGGCCGACGATCTGTCCTCGGTGGAGCCGGTGTGGGAACGCCACGCCGCCGAACCGGAATCGGCAGGCACCCGCATCATCGACCTGCTCGACGACGACGTGGACCTGAGCCCGGCGGCGAACCGGCTGCGGCGGACCGGCCGCAGGCTCGGCCGCGACTTCGCCACCGCGCTGGAGGAGCTGCGCGGCGCCTCGCTGCCGCTGCCGGAGCTGGAGGTGCTGCCGGAACGCAGGTCGCTGCCGATCACCACGATCGGTGAGATGGCCAAGGCGGGGCTGATCACCATCCGGCACGGCTCACCGCGAATGCCGCTCGGCGCGGGCGAAACCCCGGTGCTGACCGCCGACGACGTAGCGGGCAACCACGCGCCGTCCGGCTGGACCACGGCCACCGACGGCATGGTCCCGCTGCACCCCGGCGACGTGGTGGCGACCGCGACCGGCGCCGCCAGGGTCGTCCGCGGCGACCAAGCGGTGCTGGGCCCGTACCTCACGCTCTACCGGGTCGACCGGGCGCAGGTCGACCCGGAGTACATCGCGGGCGCGCTGCGCTCGGCCGACCCGCGCCCCGGCGCCGGGTCCAGCCGAGTCGACGCCAGGCGCACCAGGCTGCCGAGGCTTCCTCTGGAGGAGCAGCGGGCCTATGGCCGGGCCTTCGCCAGGCTCGCCGAGCTGGAGGACACCGCGCGGGAGACGGCCGAGCTGGCGGGCAGGCTGGCCCGGCTAGGCTTCGACGGGCTCCTCGACGGACGGCTGAGCCCCTGATCTGGTGGGAGGCCGGATGCTCATCGCCGATCGGTACGAGCTCGACGAGCTCCCCCTCGGCAAGGGCGGCATGGGCGCGGTCCACCGCGGCCACGACCTGCACCTCGACCGCCGGGTGGCGGTGAAGTTCCTGCACCTGCCCGGCGGACCCGACGAGGAGCTGGAGCAGCGCTTCATCCGGGAGGCGCGCATCCTCGCCCGGCTCGAGCACGCGGGTGCGCCGACGCTCTACGACTTCGGGGCCTACGACCACCGCCTGTTCCAGGTGATGCAGTTCGTCGACGGCGTCACGGTGGCCGACCTGATCAGCGAGCACGGTCCGGTCCCGGTGCCGTGGGCGGCGGCGGTGGCCGCGCAGGCGTGCGCGGTGCTCTCGGCCGCCCACGCCCTGTCGATCTGCCACCGCGACCTCAAGCCGACCAACCTGATGCTCTGCCCGGACGGGGCGGTCAAGGTGCTCGACTTCGGGCTCGCCGTGCTGCGAGACACCGACGTCGCGCAGTTCACCCGCGCCGGGCAGATCCTCGGCACGCCCGCGTACATGGCGCCGGAGCAGATCCAGCAGGGCGTCGCCGGGCCGCGCAGCGACCTCTACGCCCTGGGCTGCGTGCTGCACGAGATGCTGACCGGCAGGCAGCTGTTCACCGGCCCCACCGCCTACGCGGTCTTCGAGAAGCAGGTGAAGCAGGCCCCGCCACCCGTGCACGGGGTGCCCGCGGAGCTCGACGACCTCGTGCAGGACCTGCTGGAGAAGGACCCCGAGGACCGGCTCGCCGACGCCGGCGCCCTCTACGAGCGCCTGCAGCCGTTCGCCGACGAGCTGCCGATGCTGCCGGGCTTCCTCGATCCCGCGTCGAGGCCGAGCCCGGGGCGGATGTACGCCCGCATCATCGGCCGCGTCCCCGGCGGGGCGTGAACCGCCTGCCGCCGAGGTTGCTCCGCAGTGGTGAACTCCTCAGCTTCGCAACGGCGGGAGCGGCCGGACGTCTCACGGAACGAGTTTCCGAGACGATCACGGAGGGTCCCGATGCGCAAGACCGCCTTCTACCTGACCACCACCGCCGCCGCTGCCGCGATGGCCCTGGCGGGCGCGGCCGGCGCCGCGCTGGCCTCCGCCCCGGCCGCCCCCGCGCAGCCCGCGCCGTGCGCCGCCGAGGAGGTCGCGGCCGACCTGAACGCCCAGCCCGGCGGCGGCAAGGCGATGCTCGTGCTCACCAACATCGGCAACCGTGCGTGCACTGTGGAGGGAGCGCCGGGCGTCGGCTTCCGCGCCGCCGACAACAGTGAGCTGCCGGTCAGCGTCGAGGCGGTGCCCCAGCCCGGCCCCGGCCGGCCGATCGAGCTCCTCCCGGGCCGCTCGGCGTTCGGCGGGATCAAGTGGACGCCCTGCGACAAGGCCGACCCGGTGTGCTGGGTGGCCACGACCGTCGAAATCACCTCGCCCGGCGCCGCCGCGCCCGTGGTGGCCGACTTCCACGGCGCCAACGGCGGTGACGAGCGCGTGACGGAGCTGCCGTTGTCCGCGGCCCAGGTCGGCACGCTGCAGCCGGTCAGCGACGGTGTGGTCGCCTGGTGACCTGACCGCTCCGCGGCGGACGCGGGCCGCACGTGCCCGCGTCCGCCGCTGTGCGCGCGTCGCGCCTTCTCGGAGCCTGTTTTGGTCTTTGAAGGCGCTTGGCCCACCCCCGCAACCGGCACCGCTGACACGGCGAGTCCGAAGGCGGGCACTCAGACGCGGGTGTTCTCCTTCACGCGCTCGTAGCGCTTTCCCCACTCCGCCAACGGGATCAGTGCGTCGTTGAGCGTGATGCCGAGCTCGGTGAGGGAATACTCCACCCGCAGTGGCATCTCGTAGTGCACCTCGCGCCGCACCAGGCCGTCGCGCTCCAGCTCCTTGAGCTGCTGGATCAGCACCTTCTCGGTGATCCCGGCGACCCGTCTGCGCAGTTCGCCGAAGCGCCGCCGCCCCGGGTTCAGCTCCCACAGGACCAGGACCTTCCACTTGCCCGCGATGGCGTCGAACACCGGCCCCAGTCCGCAGCTGTAGGGCTGGCGACCCTTCATCCGATCCTCCCCTGACTTCCAGGTGCGTACCCCACTTGCAAGTCGGTACTTGTCCAGGGTATTCCCGCGCGACGACGATGGGCGCACGCCGGAAACCGTTGCGGCGCATGAAAATCTGGACCTCGGGAGCACGACATGAACAACGGCTTCGCCGCGCCCGTGACCGTCGTCGGCCTGGGCCCCATGGGGTGCGCGCTCGCCGATGCGTTCCTGGCCGCGGGCCATCCCACCACCGTCTGGAACCGGTCCGCGCACAAGGCCGACCCGCTGGTGGCCAAGGGCGCCGTGCGCGCCGCCACCGCCGCCGAGGCGCTGGCCGCGAGCGACCTGGTCGTCGTGTGCGTGGCGGACTACGCCGCGATGCGCGCGGCCCTCGACCGGACCGGCGCGGAGCTGTCCGGCAAGGTGCTGGTCAACCTCTGCTCAGGCACTCCGCGGGAGGCCCGCGAAGCGCTGACCTGGGCGACCGCGCACGGCGCCGGATACCTCGACGGCGCGATCATGGTGCCGGTGGAGGTCATCGGCACTCCGAGCTCGGTGGTCTTCTACAGCGGCGCGCGGGAGCCGTTCGACGCACACCGGAGCACGCTGGACGCCCTCGGGGGCGTCCCCCGGTACCTCGGGGACGACGCCGGGCTCGCCGTCCTGCACAACACCGCGCTGCTCGGCCTGATGTGGGCGACCGTGAACGGTTTCCTGCACGCCGCTGCCCTGGTCGAGTCGGCGGGAGTCGGGGTTGCCGACTTCGCGGAGACGGCGGTCGACTGGTTCCTTCCCTCGGTCATCGGGGAGATCCTGCGGGCCGAAGCGGCGCGGATCGACCGCGGAGAGTTCCCCGGAGACGGCGGAACTCTGGCGATGTGCCTGACCGCGATCGAGCACATCGTCCGGACCAGCCGCGACGCCGGGATCAGCGACGAGGTCCCGTCGCAGCTGAAGACGCTCGGTGACCGGGCCGTCGCGGCGGGCCACGGCGACGAGAACTACATGAGCCTGATCAAGGTCCTGCGGGTGCCATCGACAGGCGCGCACCGCTGAGCGGGAACCGCACCGCCACCGCTACCGACCTCCTTGGAGATGGACGGGAAAACGGGCCGGCGCTGGCACGGCACATGGATGTTGGCCGGGACGATCACGGCGGTCGTGGTGGCCGCTGTCCTGGTGTGGACCGCGGGGGGCGAGGTCTACGCCGTCCTCGGCTACCGCGATCCCGGCGCTGTGACGGTGTTCGGGGTGAACGCGGCGCGCATGGTGGCCGATGTCGCGGCGGCTGTGTGCGTGGGATCGCTGGTGTTCGCGGCCTTCTTCACCTCACCGCGGGAGTCCGGCGGGGTCTGCGCCGACGGCTACGCGGCCGTGCGGACCGCCGAGGCCGCCGGGTGGGTGTGGGCCACGGCGGCCGCCGCGATGGTGCCGCTGGAGATGTCGGACTCCTCCGGTCAGCCGGTGGCCGACGTCCTGGCTCCCGGCTCGTTCTCCGGAATGCTGCACGCGCTCATCGAACCCAAGGCGTGGCTGGTGACGTCGGCCGTCGCGCTCGTCGTGGCACTGAGCTGCCACTTCGTGCTGTCGTGGCGGCCGACGACGTTGCTGGCGGGGGTGGCGGTCGCGGGCGTGCTGCCACCCGCGGTGGTCGGGCACTCCGCCTCGAACGCAGGCCACGACATCGCGACCAACGCCATGCTGATCCACGTGGTGGCGGCCGCGCTGTGGCTCGGCGTGCTCGTCGCCGTTGTCGCGCACCTGCGCCGCAACGGCGCGCGGACGGCGCTGGTGCTCGGCCGCTACCGCAGGCTCGCGTTCTGGTGCTGGACCGCGCTGGCGGTGTCGGGCGTGGTCGATGCGCTCGTCCTGGTGCCGCTGCCGCAGCTGCTCACCACCCGGTACGGAGCCCTGGTGCTGGCGAAGGCCGGATGCCTGCTCGTGCTCGGCGCTGTGGGCGTCGCCCTCCGACGCCGGGCCCGCGGGGTGCGCGGTCTGCTCGGACCGGAGCTCGCGCTCGTCCTGGTGACGGCAGGCGTCTCGGCGGGCATGGCGCACACCCCGCCCCCGAACCTGCTCGCCCGCGGCGTCAGCCCGACGGCGGTGGTCATCGGCTACGACCTGCCAGTACCTCCCAGCGTGCTTGGGGTCATCACCACGTGGCGCTTCGACCTCGTGCTCGGCACCGCCGCGGTCGTCATGGCCGTCCTGTACACGGTGGGCGTGCGACGGCTGCACAGGCGGGGCGACGCCTGGCCGGCCGGGCGGACGGTCGCGTGGCTGGCCGGTTGCGCGACGGTGGTCGTGGCGACGTCGTCGGGACTTGGCGTCTACTCGTCGGGGTTGTTCAGCATGCACATGCTCGTGCACATGGTGCTGAACATGCTGGCGCCGGTCCTGCTCGTGCTCGGCGGCCCGATCACGCTGGCGCTGCGCGCGCTCCCGCCGAGCGGTCGGGGAAACCCGGCCGGACCGCGCGAATGGGTGCTCGCGGTGACGCACTCGCCGCCGGCGCGGGCGCTGGCCAACCCGGCGGTCGCGACGGTGCTGTTCGTCGGCTCCTTCTACGTCCTGTACTTCACGCCGCTGTTCGAGTGGGCGATGTCGCAGCACTGGGCGCACGAGCTGATGAACGCGCACTTCCTGCTCGTCGGCTACCTGTACTACTGGCCGGTGATCGGCGTGGACCCGGCGCCGCGACCGCTGCCGCACCTCGCGCGGCTCGGGGTCGTGTTCGCGGTGATGCCGTTCCACGCCTTCTTCGGCGTGATCGTCATGAGCAAGTCCACGGTGATCGCGGAGAACTTCTACCGGACGCTGGACCTGCCGTGGGCGCCGGACCTGCTCGCCGACCAGTCCCTCGGCGGGGCGATCGCGTGGGCGGGCGGCGAGCTGCCGCTGGTGATCGTGCTGATCGCGCTGCTCACCCAGTGGTACCGCCACGACGTGCGGCAAGGCCGCCGCGAGAACCGCTCCGGCGACGAGGAGCTCGCCGCCTACAACGCGATGCTCGCCCGGCTCGCCGAGTCCCGCAGGCGGTGACCGCGGGAGGCGGCGAGCGCGGGCGATCTATCGAATATCGATTGATGTTCGATAGAAACCAATCGATCCTCGATAAATGAACCGCTTCTTCATAGTCTCGCTCCGCACCGGCATCATCGCAGCGATCCTGGCCGGCCTCTTCAGGCAGATCGTGGTCATTCGCAGACGGTGGCCGATGAGGTCGACCGGTTCCCGCCCTACGCGCCGTTCGCCGTGCCCCTACGCGCCGTTCGCCGTGCCCCTACGTGACGGTGGCGATCCTCGGCGTCGCCTGCCTCGACGTCCAGCTCGCCATGAGCAACCTGTCGGTCGGCGAGTTCGCTGCCGCCGTCGGCATCACGCCCGCGAACATCGCCGTGCTGAAGAACGGCCGCGCGAAGGCGGTGCGGTTCACGACGCTCGACGCGATCTGCCGCACGCTCGGCTGCCAGCCCGGCGACGTGCTGCGCTGGGTGCCCGACGCCTAGGACCGACGCCCCTGGTCTTCCCCGCCGCATGGCGCGAACCTGCGCAGGCGCAGGCTGTTGGAGACCACGAAGAACGACGACAGCGCCATCGCCCCACCCGCGACCAGCGGGTTGAGGAGACCGAGCGCGGCGAGCGGGATCGCGGCGAGGTTGTAGCCGAACGCCCACACCAGGTTGCCGCGGATCGTGCGCAGTGCGGCACGCGAGAGGCGGATCGCGTCGGGCACCACCGTCAGCTCGTCGCGCACCAGGATCAGGTCGGCGGCGCCGATCGCGACATCGGTGCCGGTGCCGACGGCCAGCCCCAGGTCGGCGGCGGCCAGCGCGGGCGCGTCGTTGACACCGTCGCCGACCATCGCCACCACCCGGCCCTGCGCGCGCAGCCGCCGCACGACGTCGACCTTCTCGTCCGGCAGCACCTCGGCGACCACCTCGCCAATGCCGACCGCCGCGGCCACCGCGTCCGCCGTCGCGGCGTTGTCGCCGGTCAGCAGCACCGTCCGGAGGCCGAGCCCATGCAGTGCGGCCACCGCCCGGGGCGCGGACGGCCGGACCAGGTCGGCCAGCGCGAACACCGCGACGGCACGGCGATCCCAGCCGAAAAGCACCGCGGTCCTGCCCTGCCGCTCCCATTCGCGGCGCACGTCGTCGAGGTCGCCGGGCACCTCCCAGCCGAGCTCGCCGAACAGCGCGGCGCGCCCGGCGAGGACCTCGCGTTCCTCCACCACGCCACGAGCGCCGAGCCCGGTCAGGTTGCGGAACTCCGCGACACCGGGCAGCGCACCGAGTTCCTCCCGCGCCATGGCGCTGATCGCACGCGCCACCGCGTGCTCCGACGCGTCCTCCAGCGCACCCGCGCGACGCAGCACCGCAGCCCGTTCGACACCAGGCACGCACTCGACGCCCACCACCGACATCCGTCCCTCGGTGACCGTCCCGGTCTTGTCGAGCACGACGGTGTCGATGTGCCTGGTCGATTCGAGGGCCCGGTGGCCCTTGATGAAGATGCCGAGCATCGCTCCGCGTCCGGTGGCGACCATGAGCGCGGTCGGGGTCGCCAGTCCGAGCGCGCAGGGGCAGGCGATCACCAGCACCGCCAGCGCTGCGGTGAACGCGCGCTCCGCCGTTCCTCCGACCAGCAGCCAACCAGCCGATGTGAACACCGCGAGCACCAGCACGGCGGGCACGAAGTACGCCGAGATCCGGTCCGCGAGGCGCTGCACGGCCGCCTTGCCGGTCTGCGCCTCCTCCACCAGGCGGACCATCGCGGCGAGCCGCGTGTCGCGACCGACGCGGGTCGCCTCGACGACCAGATGCCCCGTCAGCAGCACGGTTCCGCCGATCACGTCGTCGCCCGCCGTGGTGCCGACCGGCATCGACTCGCCCGTCATGGCCGCGCAGTCGAGCTCGGCGCGGCCGTCGCGCACGACGCCGTCGGTCGCGACCGTTTCGCCCGGGCGCACCAGGAAGCGTTGCCCCACCTGGAGATCGTCGACCGGGACTTCCTGCCGCGACCCGTCGTCGCGCACGACGGTGACGGTCTTCGCGCGCAGGTCGGCGAGCGCGTGCAGCGCGTTGCCCGCCCTGCGCTGGGCGCGCGCCTCGAAGTAGCGACCGGCGAGCACGAAGGTGGTCACCCCGGCGGCGACCTCCAGGTAGATCGCGCCGTCGGCGCGCATCAGCGCCCAGAACCCGGTGAGCCCGGCCGGTTCGTGCCCCGAGAACATCGCGTACGCCGACCACGCGCTTGCGGCGCAGATCCCGAGCGAGACCAACGTGTCCATGGACGACGACCCGCGTAGGGCACCCCTGACCGCGGCGCGGTGGAACGGCAGCGCCGCCCAGCCCACGACCGGCAGCGCTAACGCGGCCAGCACCCACTGCCAGCCCGGGAACCGCGAGCCGGGAAGTGCGGTGAACAGCAACGACAGGTCGCACAGCGGCACGAACAGCAGCACCGAGACCAGCATCCGGCGCCACAGGTCCCGGCTGCGGTCGCCGGAGTCGGTTTCCTCGGCGCTCTCCGGCACCACCGGCTCCGCCTGGTAACCGGCCCGTCGCACGGCGTCGAGCAGCGCCGCGTCGTCGGTGGCGGAGGCGACCTCGACGCTCGCGCGGCCCGTGGCGTAGTTCACGCTCGCCCGCACGCCGTCGAGCTTGCCGAGCTTGCGTTCCACCCGGGTCGCGCACGCCGCGCAGGTCATGCCTGTGACGGACAGCTCAACCTGCCGCGTGGCCGGCTGAGCACGGAGCGCCGTCGGAGTCGGGGACATCGGGGGCCTTTCGGTGTCGTGCGTGCCCGGAGACGGCGCGCAGGCCGGAAACCAGGCTCTGCACAGGTGGTCGCATCGTGAGAACCACCGGTTCCCCGGCTCTTCAGGCGATCACGATCGAGGTAATGTCGGCGACCGTGAGTCGATCCGCCGCAGATGACGCCTGGTTGACCGAGCTCGCCCTGGCGGCCGGCACCGGTGACCGTCGCGCGCTGGAGGAGTTCATCCGGGCCACCCAGCGAGACGTGTGGCGCTTCGTCGCGCACCTGGCGAGCGTCGAGCAGGCCGACGACCTCGCGCAGGAGACCTACGTCCGGGTGCTGCGCAGCCTGCCCCGGTTCGCCGGCCGCGCCTCGGCCCGGACCTGGCTGCTCTCGATCGCCCGCCGGGTGGTCGTGGACCAGGTCCGCTACGCCCGGAGCAGGCCGCGCACGACCGCCGCCGTGGAGTGGACGACCGCGGCCGAGCGTCCGGCGCCGGGCTTCGAGGACATCGTCGAGCTGAACATGCTGCTGGCCGGGCTCGACGAACAGCGCCGCGAGGTGCTGCTGCTCACCCAGGTGCTCGGCCTGTCCTACCAGGAGACGGCCGACATCTGCGGCTGCCCGGTCGGCACCGTCCGCTCGCGCGTCGCGCGGGCGCGCGAGGAGCTGATCGCGGGCACCCGCGAGGAGTCCGAGGAAACCGGCTGACAGCCTCCGCGGGAGCCGCCCGCCGGCTCACGCCAACCCGGCGTCGTGGGCGAGGATGGCGACCTGGGTGCGGTTGGTCATGCCGAGCTTCGTCATCATCCGGCCGATGTGCACCTTCACGGTGGACAGGCTCATGTGCAGGTTGCCTGCGATCTCGGCGTTGCTCATCCCCTGGGCCACGGCCACGGCCACCTCGCGCTCGCGGGCCGTCAGCTCCTCCATCCGCGTCTTCGCCGCCTGCGCGGCGGTCACCCCCGAGGAGAACGTCGACAGCAGCTTCGTGGTGATGCGCGGGGAGAGCATCGCCTCACCGCGGGCGACGACGTGCACCGCGGCGGCCAGGTCGCGCGGCGGAGTGTCCTTGAGCAGGAACCCCGCCGCTCCGTTCTGCAGGGCGGCGTAGACGTACTCGTCCAGGTCGAACGTGGTGAGCACGGCGACGGCAGGCGGATCCGGCAGCCTGGTGAGGCGCTTGGTGACCTCGAGCCCACCGACGGTGGGCATCTGGATGTCGGTGAGCACCACGTCCGGGCGGTGCTTGGACACCAGCTCCGCGGCCACCGATCCGTCGCTTCCCTCCGCGACCACCTCGATGTCCGGGTCCAGGTCGAGGATCAGCCGGATGCCGCCGCGCACCAGTTCCTCGTCGTCGAGCAGGACCACCTTGACGGCCACGCCAGCACCTCATCTATTGCAGGGGGAACACCGCCCGCACACGGTATCCGCCGTCCTCGGCCCACCCGGTGCGCAGTGCGCCTCCTGCGAGCGTGACCCGCTCCCGCATGCCGATCAGCCCGTATCCCGATCCGGGAACGGCGTCGGATCCGGTGCCTGGACTCCGGCGGTTCGACACGGTGACCACGACTTCCCCGTCGTCCGCGGCGACCTCGACGTGCACAGCGGCGTGCGGCGCGTGCTTGGCAGCGTTGGTCAGCGACTCCTGCACCACCCGGTAGGCGGCCCGGCCGATCTCGCTGGAGGTTTCCGGCAGCTGGTCGGGAAAGTCCAGCCGGATGTTCTCCCCGGATTCGACGGAATCGGCGACCAGGCGTCGAATGCTGCTCAAGGTCGGGTCGTTGGCGAGTTCGCCGCTGGTCTCCCCCGGCCCGTCGTTCTCGTCCTCACGCAACACGCGCAGCATGCTGCGCAGTTCGGTCAGCGCGGTCGCACTGGTCTTGCGGATGACCTCGGCGACCTCCCCGGTGCGTTCGTCCGGAGCGGTCAGCGTGAGCGCGCCCGCCTGGAGCGAGATCACGCTGCACCGGTGGGCGACCACGTCGTGCATCTCGCGCGCGATGCGCCTGCGCTCGGCGGCGACCGCCCGTTCGGCGAGCAGGTCGCGCTCGCGCTCGGCCTGCTCGGCGCGCTCCCTGAACGTCACCAGCAGCATCTTGCGCTGGAAGACCCACAGACCCAGCAGCATCGCCACGCCCACGGCTACCGCAACCGAGATCACGAAGACGTACACGTTCGACGGAGGCTGGTTGTAGTAGGTGTGCAGGATCAGCACGGCGGTCAGGAGTCCAGCGGCGATCCACAGCTGCGTGGACGGTCCCCGCCGTCGTGCCATGGTGTAGACGGCGACCGACGCGGCGACGGCCGGACCGGTGAAGGTGGCCATCGCGGCCGTCGCGACGACCGGCAGCCACGGGAACCGCCTGCGCAGGAGGAACGCCAGCGCCGCGCCGATCATCAGGCAGACGTTGGGCACCGTCAGCGCGGTGTCGAAGTCGACGCCGAACCGGACCGTGAAGACGGCCGCCACCAGGTCGAACAGCAGCGACCGGATTCTGCCGTCCCACCACGACAACCGGGCCCTCAGGTGATCGAGGAAGCGCACGGCCCCACGGTAGTGCCCGCCCATTCCGCTCATCGGCCTCACGTGTTCCTGCGGGAGAAGGGCCGGCTCGGCACCGGCCCGCTGACCGCTCAATGCTCGGCCAGACGACCGGTCGGGCACGTCCGCACTTCAGGCACCGCGACTACCACTTTCGGCCAATCGAAGCGAGCCTCAACGCCGAAGTGCGCGCGGCGGCGCAACGACAGGATGAGTCGTGTCGGGGTCGCCGACAAGGGCAACAGCCACCGGACCGAGGAACGAGGAAGAACGATGCACGCGTCAATCGCCCACCACACCGCAATGGCCGTGGACCCAACCCAGGTCGCCGGCTTCGCACTCGGCGGCGCGATGGGCCTCGCCATGCTCGCCTACGTGGTGCTGTTCATCAGCGCGCTGATCAGCATCCTGTTGTCCGACCACAGCGGGGGGATGAAGCTGGCCTGGATCGTGTTCGCGTTCGTGGCCCCGTTCCTCGGCAGCGCCCTGTGGTTCCTGTTCGGCCGCCGCGATTCGCGGCGCGCTCGAACCACCACCGCCTGACTTCTAGAAGCTCTCGGCGATGCGCGGCACCGCTGCCGGCGGCGTGGCCGGGCACATGGCCTTCGCCGTCAGGCCGTTGACCGCATCGTCGATGGGCGACGGCAACAGCTGCCCGTCCGGACCGAACCGCTGGTAGTTGGTGAGGTTCAGCGCGTAGGTGAGCTGCCGGGCACCGTCCTCGGTGTTCAGCGACGTCGTGGTCATGCCGAACACGGCGCCGTTGTGGCCCCAGAGCCGCACTCGCCGCCGTCGACGGCCAGCAGGCCGAGGCCGTAGCGGGCGGCCTCGTTGCCGGCGCCGTCGCGGACGGGCACCGTCCGCTTCATCTCGGACAGCAGCTCGGGGGGCAGCAGCCGGCCCCCGAGCAGCTCCCCGAAGAACGTGTTGAGATCCTGCGGTGTGGAGACCAGCGCACCGGCCGTCCCCGCCCAGGTCATGTTGTAGTCGCTGTACTCACCCCACCGCGGGGCCAGGTGGAAGACCGCCTCGTAGGCCTCGCTGTGCGGGCCGACCATGAACGGGAAGCTGCCGGGGAAGTACGTGTTCCGCAGCCCCAGCGGCCGGATCACGTGCCGGGTGATGTAGCGCTGCCCGTCCTGACCGGTGACCTTCTCCAGCAGTTCGCCCGCGATCAGGTAGTTGGTGTTGGCGTATTGCAGCCGTTCCCCCGGGGCGCCTGTCGGCGGCTCGGCCAACCCGATCGCGATCAGCTCCTCGGGGCGCCAGGTCTTCCAGCGCTTCGCCTCCAGGTCGTCGAGCTTGCCCTGGAGGTACGACGGGAACAGGACGTGGTCGTAATCGTTGATCCCGCTAGTGTGGTTGAGCAACGGCCGTCAGGCAGCGGGGGACCTTCCTGAACATCGGGCCTCCATGGCCTCGGCAGCGTGAACTCGCCGCAATCCAAGCGCAACACCGCGTCACCCGGCCCGGACTTCCCGATCCCGACATCCAATGTTCATCGCCCGACGGATTCAGCCCCACCGGCAGTTCGTCGCGCCAGTCGGGCGGGCTCCGTTCATCGGGACTCCGCGTGCTCGAGGTACACGGTGCCGCCGAGGGACACAACGCGTTGGCGAAGTTCCCTGTTGGACTCCACGAGCCTGCTCACCACGACCTCGTCGTGCGGTGCGGTGCGGAGCAAAGAGAAAAGGAACGCACGCGGCTCGGCCGGAACCCGGACTCGTGGCGTCCTGATCACGCGCGTGTGGAACGGATAGAACAGAACCAGCCCTGACTCACCGATGTCGTCGACTACGAGCTCCCGCATCGTTTCGACGATGAAATCCTCCGCCACGGAGCCTGGCAGCATGAGGTCGAGCCACGGATGCGGCTGGTCCCACGCCCCCGTCGACCTGAGGTAGGCCTCGTCCTCCTCCATCTGGTTCAGGAAGTCGAAGTACCCCGAATCGTCGATCTCGACGGACTCGTGGCCGAGATGGCCGACAAGGGCGGCATCGTCGGGTTCCCGCCCGGGATCGAAGTGAGTCGCCACCACCATCGCGTAGACCCACTCACCGCCGTCGTCGAACCGGGCATGGGCTTCGAGGTGGTCGAACCGGCCATCCTCGACGAGCAGGCATTGGTCCGCCAGCAAGGTATCGAGCTCCCGGTAGTACAGCTTGTACCGTCTCGTACGAGTCTTGGCGGGAATGAGACGAAGCGTGGCTCGAATGATCGTGCCGTGTCTTCCGCGTCCCCCCAGAACGGCGTCGAACAAATCGGAGTCGCGGGTACGTGAACACGTGCGGAGTTCGCCGTCGCCGGTGACGATCTCCAGCTCGAGGACGTTGTCGGTCTGCAGCCCGTGGTGGTGAGTCGCTCCGCCGATTCCACCGACCGAAAGGGTGCCCCCGACGGACAGTTCGAGGTAGTCGGTGAGGACCGGTGGCGTCAGCCCCTCCGGAAGGGTTGCGCGGAGCACCTCGCTCCATCGCGCGCCCGCACCGACCACCACGTGGTCGCCGGCCACGGCATGTGTTCCGTTGAGCCCCCTCATGTCCACGACGATGCCGTTCTCCGCCTGCGCCTGCCCTCCGGACGAGTGCCCCTGTGCCCGCGGCACGAACGGAATCCCGCGTTCAGCCGCGAACCGCGCCATGGCACGGATGTCGGAAACGCCCTCGGGGCGCAGAACGGCCCGCGGCCTGTCATGGACGAGATGTCCCCAGTCTTCGGACGCCCAGCGGAGATGCTGCTCGTCGTCGAACAGTTCGCCTGCAAGGCGCGGATACCGCGCGTCGGAACCAAGGCTCGCCACGGTCATCGATCGTCCCAGCAATTGCGGCGCTTCTTGAGACGCATCACCCGCTTGGTCCATCTGCGGCGCTCAGGAGAACGTCATCGAGATGGACGAAAGTAGTAGATCACGGTGGCCACGAAGCTGATCCCGTTGCTGACGCGGGTCTTTAGCTTTGCGTGTGACCGAATCGCGGAACACGCAGGAGGATCAGATGGCCGAACTCGGCAAGGCCGCACTGTGCGGAGCAGCGGGAGCGATCGCACTCACCGCGGTCTTGGCACCACCGGCGTCGGCGATCATCGGGGGGCACGAAGCCACTGCCGAGTACCCGTTCATGGTGAGCGTTCAAAAGGACGGCCACCACTACTGCGGGGCATCCCTGATCAAACCGGACTGGATCGTGACCGCCGGGCACTGCGCGGTGAACGTCAAGCCCGAGCAGCTTTCCGTGCGGGTCGGCGACCATGACCGCACGAAAGGTGCCGAAGCCAAGGTCACCGAGGTCATCGCGCACCCGGACTTCACCTACGAGCCTTTCCGCGACGACGTGGCCGTGATGAAGCTGGACCACCCCGTGGACGCGCAGCCCATCGAGCTCGCCGCGGAATCCGCACCGGCGGGCACCGACACCCGAATTCTCGGCTGGGGAATGACCTGCGAGGACGGCAGCGAGTGCCCGGACCTGCCGATCCGGTTGCAGGAACTGGACACCGAACTCGTCCCGGACGACCGGTGCGGCGAGAACTACAACCCGGACAACGAGCTGTGCACCGACAGCCCCACCGAGAACGCGCAGGCGTGCATCCTCGACTCCGGCGGACCGCAGATCACGGGCCGTCCCGGGCAGTGGCAGCTGATCGGAGCGACCAGCCGCGACGGCGACGCCGATCCGGTGTGCTCCACCGGCCCCGGCATCTACACCGACCTGACCGCCCACCGAGGCTGGATCGAACAGACCACAGCGGGTTGACCTCCGGCCGGAGGCGATCCGGTTTGCACCGTTGTTGCCCAGCATGCGCCGATCGATAGGCGCTTGGCTCCTCATTCAGCGAAACCCGGAGAAACGAAAAAGGCTTGATGCGAGAGAGGGATGCCAGGCTCCACGATGGTGTCGACCCACGGGCTGCTACCCAGCGAATTCCGTGGCCCGCGACGGATGCGCGGGAAACCATGCTCGTGTTCTCGCTCGGAGTCATCGCTGTGCAGGTGGTGTGGAGCCGGATCTGGCTCGCTCACTTCCGCTACGGCCCGCTGGAATGGGCCTGGCGTTGCGTTACCTGGTGGCAGTGGCAGCCGCTACACAAGCAGGCGGCCGCGGCGACTGCGATGAACCGGTGACGAACGGGTTCCACGCACCCCGATGGAGTCTCCGGGAAGGACAGCGGCCTGGACGTACTCGGCCGTCACGTGGACGACCAAACGACCACCATCAGCGCGACCAGGTTCGACGCCAACCAGGTACGCCAAAATCAACGCCTCCCGGTTCCTCCCCCCAACAGTTCAGAGCCCCTGCCGGTAAAGATCACCAGCAGGGGCTCTGAACTGTACGAACCAATGGTGCGCGATACTGGGATTGAACCAGTGACCTCTACCGTGTCAAGGTAGCTAGCGAAATCGCCCTGACCTGCGGTTTTGAAGATTTCGCAGGTCAGGGCGAATCTCTTGTGGACGGTCCAGCAGCATTCAGTGCGGTTCTGCTCGCATGGGCTCTCCCAGAATTCTCCCAAGTTTGTCGCTCCCACCACGATCACCCGCTCACCGGGGCGATCACAGGTCGGTGCGGTCGAGCTTGGCGATGAACGACGTCTTGCGCCCGTGGAGCTTGCGCAGGTCGGCCAGGTATGTGTCCAGGCCGGTCGTGTCGCCGGTAGCGCGGTAGCCGTCGCTGAGCCGTCGGAGCATCGTGATCGCCTTGTTGTAGCGGTACTTGTCGGTGCTGGTGTCGAGTCGCTGCTGGATCAGCCGTTGCCATGGCCCGATCACGTCCTGCGGGTGCGTGGGCTGGCGCAGGTTGATGAGCTGATGCCAGCGGGACTCGAGCAGGTCGTCGGCGTGGTCGACCGCCTGCCGCCACCCCTCGTCCAGTTCGCCTTCATCGAGCAGCACGTCAACGAGATGGTCGGCGAATGCAGGTCGCTTCGCGGTGGCATGCCGTATGCGGTCCAGTGCCTCGCTGCGCAGCTCGCTCCAGCCTCCGAGGCGTTCGGCGGTGCGCCGCAGCTCTCTGTAGTGGGACTTGGTCGGGTGCTCATCGAACCGTTGCCATCGAAGAGCGAGCGCTTCATCGGCCGCGCCGCGCTCGAACAGCAAGTCCACGTAGGCATCGCGGAGCTTGGCCTGGTCGATCGGGTTCCCGATCCCCAACCCGCGGCGTGCCCAGCGCTCGGCCTCGCAAGCGCGCCCTGCGCTTCTCAGTGCGTCCACGATCTTGAGATACTGGGAAGCGGCGTAGAGGTCTTCGGCCAGCACGGTGACATAGTGGTGGACGTCGCCGGTGATCTCGGCGAGCTGCTCCCGCAAGGTGCGGATCCCGAACCCTGTCCTGTCGAGCGGGTCGTGCTCGGCTGTCTTGGCGCGTTCGTCGACGATCCGCGCCAACTCAGCGCGGCCGGTCTGCCCAGCGGTGTCGCGTAGTCATGCAGCTCGAAGTCCGGCCAGCCCGGCCCGTCGAGCCGCAGCGTGGCCAGCCACCCGGCGAGCCGCTTCGGATCCGGCGGGGCCGCCGCGCAGGCGCGGGCGTGTACGGCCATCAGCGCGTGCAGGTCGCCGCCGATGGCGCCGGATGAGTCGTCCATGTACTGCAACGCCGTCGCAACAAGGTCGACCGCCCGCCGCGCTAGGGCAGGCACAGACGCCGGCTCGGTTTCGATCAACCTTGCACAGGCGTCAGTGACCTCCCGAACGCGCTGTGAGTACTCCCGTCGCCCGTGATGCGGATGCTTCCGGCGATCCCGTCGCAAGCCGTCGATCAACCGACGAACCCGCTCCACTTCCGTGCTCACCACGCCACCCATTTCAACACCGCCGGCGGGCTGGTACGCGTGTGGTCAGTACCCTGGCGCCGCGACGACAGCAAGTGTGGAGGACCGGAGATGAGCCTGAAAGGTCGATGGCGGATCGTGAAGATGGACATGTGGGACCGCGACGCCATCGATCTCGTCGAACCCGGCTTCATCGAATTCACCAAGGACGGGACCGGTGAATTCGGGTTCATCGCCGTCCGCGGATGGGTGGACTGCCGCTCGACCAAGCGCGACGGTCGCAGCTGCGTCGAGTTCAGCTGGGAAGGCGACGACGAAGGCGACCAGGTCAGCGGCCGCGGCTGGGCCGCCCTGACCCCAGACGGCACAGTCGAAGGACACCTGTTCATCCACATGGGAGACGACTCAAGATTCCAAGCAGTGCCCTTCGCCGGAGCAGAAGACCGGGATGCGCCGTGAGCGAGTACCAGTACTACGAGTTCCTCGCCCTCGACCGGCCGCTCGACGCTCGCCAGCAAGCCGAGCTGCGTTCGCTGTCGACGCGGGCGCGGATCACCGCGACCAGCTTCGTCAACGAGTACCACTGGGGCGACTTCCGCGGTAACCCACGCCAGCTGATGGAGCGCTACTACGACGCACACCTCTACCTCGCCAACTGGGGAACGCGGCGAATCATGCTCCGCATGCCACGCAGCGTGCTCGACCTCGACGTCGCCGAGCAGTACTGCCTCGACCATCAGGTGGTGGCCTGGACCTCCGGCGAGCACCTCGTGCTCGATCTGACAAGCGACGACGAGTACAGCGACTGGGAAGACGACGCACCGGAATCGCTGTCGGCCATCGTCGGCATTCGAAGCGAACTCGCCGCCGGCGACCACCGACCCCTCTACCTCGCCTGGCTGGCCGGCTACGGCACCTGGGAACGCGACGAATACGCCTTCGACCCCACCGAAGACGACGAACTCGAGCCACCCCTACCGCCAGGACTGCGCACCCTCACCGCTGCCCAACGCGCGTTGGGCGACTTCCTCCGCCTCGACCACGACCTGCTCACGGTAGCCGCCGAGATAAGTCCACCACTCGAACAGGCCACCGATGACCCCCGACAGCTTACCGCGTGGGTAACCAACCTGTCCCCCGCCGAGAAAGACCACTTGCTCGTGCGAATTCTCCAGGGTCGATCCGCGACCGTGAGAATGGAAATGCTGTGCCGATTCCAAGACGAATCCACTCAGAGCGTTCCCAGCCCGCCCCGGCGCACCATAGCCGACCTGCTGGACCAGACAGCACGTCGGCGGGCCGAACGCCATCACCAGGAATCCAGGCAGCGCGCCGAGGAGGACGCACGCCGCAAGCAAGCACGAGCCCTCGCCCGCGAACAACGGCTGGACGAACTGGCTCGCGACAAAGAAGGCGCCTGGTCAAAGGTGGACGCGATGATCGGCACCCGTAAACCCACCGAGTACGACGCCGCTGTCTCACTGCTCACCGACCTGCGAGCCCTGGCCGAACGCGACGCCCGCTCGCACGAATTCGCCCAGCGCGCCGCCGCCCTACGGCAGCAACACGCCCGCAAACCCAGCCTGCTTGAGCGGCTCAATCACGCAGACCTGTAGACAATCCGAGCAAGACGAACCCCCCACCTCACGAAAACAAGCTGCGCCGACCAGCACTGAGCTCAAGGTATGTGCTCACCTTCGAAGCCAGCCGGTGATCATGCAGTTGAGGTCCGCTACCTGGCGTTCTGTGCCGTTCGACGCAGTCGAGCACAGTTGAGGGAGCACTCCTGTGTCAACGTAGCCAGCCAGATCGCCCTGACCTGCACGGACAAGATTCGAGCAGGTCAGGGCGGTGCAGCTCGCAGATGCCCAAACCCGTGCGACGCGGTCGACGCACTTGGCGCCTCTCAATTTCCGGACCGCGCCTCCCAGCCAGGCCCTTCGGCGCACCATCGAACGGAACCCGGTACCTGGTGATCTGTCAGCCGACAGGCGTCGCAGGGTCGATCCACGGACAGAAGCGCAAGAGGACGGCAACAGGGCTGAGTAGATGATTCGTGCGGCAGCTTGGTCGTCGAGTAGTCTTTCGGGCTGCCTGGAACAGGGAACGCTCAAGCCTGCCGACGGAGGCATACCGGCCGACGCCGAGGAAGCCCGCCCGTCCATGCACAGTGGCTTGCCGTGCTTGACCTTCGTGGATGTGGTTGTTGGCACGCACAGTGTCGTGATACGGAATGATGCTCTTGTGACCACCGGCTGCTGCAGACTGTGCGCCGCCTGTTGGGATGGTGCGCATGGGCTCGCGCTGAGTGTCCAACGTCTATCATCGAGTGACCGTCGTAAGGAGCCTTGTGAGCACCCTCGGTAGTTTCATCTGGTCGATCGCCGACCAGCTTCGGGGCCCCTACCGCCCCAACCAGTACGGCAACGTGGTTCTCCCGCTCACGATCCTGCGCCGGCTCGACTGCATCCTCGAACCGGACCGGGAGACGGTCCGAGAGCTGGCGGCGAAGTACGAGAACCCGAACCGGCTCAAGATCGAGATCAAGAAGGCGACTGGCAGGCCGTTCTACAACACCTCGAACTACTCCTTCGCCAACCTGCTCGAAGATGCCGACGGGCTGGCCGACAACCTGATCGACTACATCGACCGGTTCTCGTCTGATGTCGACGTGTTCGAGTACTTCGACTTCAAGAAGGAGATCCTCGCCCTGGAGAAGGCGGAGCTCCTGCGCGAGGTCATCACGTCCTTCAAGGCCGTCGACCTGCATCCAGACGTCGTCTCCAACGCCGACATGGGTGACGCGTTCGAGTACATCATCCGCAAGTTCAACGAGGCCGCGAACGAGACCTCGGGCGACCACTACACCCCGCGGGACGCGATCCGGCTGCTTGTCGACCTACTCTTCGCCGAGAAGGACGCCGACCTTACCGAAGCCGACATCGTCCGCACACTATACGACCCCACCGCGGGCACCGGCGGCATGCTCGCCTTGGCCGAGGAACACCTGCTCGCGCACAATCCCGACGCGAGCCTGAGCCTGTTCGGCCAGGAGTACAACCCCCAGTCGTACGCGATCTGCAAGTCCGACCTGCTGGCTAAAGGCCACGACGCGACCAACATCGCCTTCGGCAACACGCTCACCGACGATGCGTTCAAGGGTCGCCAGTTCGACTTCTGCATGTCCAACCCGCCGTACGGCGTCGACTGGAAGCAGTACGCGAAGGCGGTCACGAAAGAGAAGGAGTCTGCGGGTCCCTACGGCCGGTTCGCCCCGGGCCTCCCGTCGACCTCGGACGGGCAGATGCTCTTCCTACTCCACCTGGTGCACAAGATGCGGGCGCCGGAGGACGGCGGCGGCCGAGCCGGGATCGTGATGAACGGCTCGCCGCTCTTCAACGGCGCCGCCGAATCCGGCCCCTCCAACATCCGCAAATGGCTGCTGGAGAACGACCTGGTCGATGCGATCGTCGCGCTGCCGACGAACATGTTCTTCAACACCGGTATCGCCACCTACATCTGGATTCTCGACAACACCAAGCACCCCGACCGCAAGGGCCTGGTCCACCTCATCGACGGCACGTCGTTCTGGACCAAGATGCGCAAGAACCTCGGCTCGAAAGGCCGCGAGATCAGCGATGCCGACCGCGCCAACGTGGTGAAATTGTACGCCGCCTTCACCGACGCCGACCCCGATACCTCCAAGGTGCTCCGCAACGACGAGTTCGGCTACTGGACCATCACCATCGAGCGGCCCCTGCTGGACGAGGACGGCAATCCAGTCACCGACCACAAGGGCAAGCCCAAGCCGGACACCAAGAAGCGCGACACCGAGAACGTCCCCTTCACTTACGGTGGCTCCACCGTAGGAGCCGCTGGCAAGGCCGAGGTCATTCAGGCGTACTTCGACGCCGAGGTGAAGCCGCACGTACCCGACGCCTGGATCGACTGGGCCAAGGTCAAGACCGGCTACGAAATCCCATTCACCCGCCACTTTACAAGTACATCCCACCCCGCCCCCTCGCCGAAATCGACGCCGACCTGGAAAAACAGGTCGCCAAAATCCTCGACCTGTTGCGGGAGGTCGAGCAATGAAGTCGGACCGTTGGAAGAGTGTCCCGATCCGTCGCCTGGGGGAATTAGTCGGCGGTGGAACGCCAGTCGCTAAGGCGGAGTACTGGGACGGTGAGGTGCCGTTCGCGACCCCACCTGACCTCCGCCCGGTGATTGGCGGCGTTGTCCACGCGACGCAGCGAACCGTTACGGCTGAGGGGGCAGCTGCTGGCTCGTCGACTGTTCCGGCTGGTTCGGTGCTCCTGTCGATTCGAGCTCCTATCGGTTACGTCGCGAGGACCGCGACCGTGATGTCCTTCAGTCAGGGATGCCGAGCCATCGTTCCGTTTAAGGGAACCGAAGCCTCATACCTCACGTACGCGCTTGTCGCCGCCGGGGCCGAGTTGACTTCGCTCGGTCGGGGCACGACCTTCATGGAGGTCTCTGCCGCCCAGTTGGCCGCCCTAGAAGTGCCTGTGCCGCCACAGGATGAGCAGCGCGCCATCGCCGACTACCTCGACCGCGAGACCGCCCGCATCGACACGCTCATCGAGGAGCAGCAGCGCCTGATCGAGATGCTCGGCGAACGGCGAGACGCTGTCATCGCCGAAGCTGCGACGAAGGGTGTGCGCGCGGGGGTGGCTCTCGTTGAGTCTGGCGTGGAGTGGATCGGGGCTATCCCGGAACGGTGGAGCGTCAAGGCTCTGCGCCGGTGTGGAACGCTGTTGACCGGCTCTACCCCGCCAACCAACGACCGCGGCAACTTCGCTGAGGAAGCGAACGAACGCCCATGGGTCCGCCCTCAGGACTTGAGCTCAGCGACGACGGCTAGCGCATGGCTTACGCCTCAGGGCTGGAGTCATTTGCGTCCGGTCCCAGCTGGTTCGGTTCTCGTTGGATGTATCGCGTACTCGCTGGGCTCGGTTGGGTATCTACCTGTTCCAGCGACCACCAATCAGCAGATTACGAGCGTTGTTCCGACCGAGGTAGATGGGCGATACCTGTATTACGTCCTACATGCAACGAAGAGCGAGCTCTGGGCTGCCTCGCAGATGAACCGGGTTCCGATCTTGAACAACCAGCGTTTGGGCGCGATCCAGATCCCGGTGCCGCCCGTTGACGAACAGCGACTTATCGCCGAATACCTCGATGAGCAGACTGCGAAGATCGACAGAACGAAGGCTGAATCAGAGCGCTTAGTCGAGCTTGCTCGCGAGCGGCGGGCGGCGTTGATCACGGCGGTAGTGACCGGGCAGATCGACGTGCGGGAGAGGGTGTGATGGCGGACCACCACGAGGACGTCTTCGAGACTGAGATCTGCGAGTACCTGGCGGATCACGGGTGGTTGTACTCGGCGGATGACACCGGGTACGACCGGGAGCGGGCGCTGTTCTCCGAGGACCTGTTCGCGTGGCTGGAGCAGACCCAGAAAGCGGCGTACAAGAAGGCCCTGAGGGCGGCGGGGTCGGAGGCGAAGTTCCTCGACGTGCTGGCCACGGTGCTCGACAAGCCCCTCGAACACGGCGGCGGGATGTTGAATATCCTGCGGAACGGGGTGCAGTACATCGGCGGTGGCCGGTTGAAGATGGCGCAGTTCCGGCCCGAGACCAGTCTGAACACGACCACCAACGAGCAGTACGCGGCGATGCGGGTGCGGGTGATGCGGCAGGTGCATTTCTCCACCGCTGACCGGCGCAGTATCGACCTGGTCTTCTTCGTCAACGGGCTCCCCGTCGCCACCGTCGAGTTGAAGACCGACTTCACCCAGTCCCTCGATGAGGCGATCAACCAGTACCGGAAGAACCGGAACCCGCTGACCAATGGTCGGCCGGAGCCGTTGCTGTCGTTCGGGCACCGGGCGCTGGTGCACTTCGCGGTCTCCAATGACCTGGCTGCGATGACCACCAAGTTGGAGGGCGAGAAGACGCATTTCCTGCCGTTCAACATGGGCCACGACAGTGGCGCGGGGAATCCGCCCAGCGCGGACGGGCGGTCGGCGACGGCGTACCTGTGGGAGCGGGTCTGGGAGAAACATGCCTGGCTCAACATCATCGGTCGGCTGATGATCGTGGAGACCAGGGAGGAGTGGGACGTCGCAACCGGCAGCTCGGTACGGCGTACGAGCATGCTCTTTCCGCGGTTCCATCAGTGGGAGGCCGTAACGAACATCGTGGCCGCGGTACGCGAGGAAGGAGTGGGGCATCGCTACCTGATCGAGCACTCGGCAGGGTCGGGGAAGACCAACACCATCGCCTGGACCGCGCACCGGCTGGCGCGGCTGCACGTGGACGACGAGAAGGTATTCGACTCAGTGATCGTGGTTGTGGACCGCACGGTGCTCGACGGGCAGCTCCAGGAGGCGATCCGGCAGATCGACGGGTCGGGGAAGATCGTGGCCACGATCAGCCCCGAGGACGTCCGCAAGGCGGGGGCAAAGTCGAAGTCCGGGCTACTTGCGACCGCGTTGAAAAACGGTGAGCTGATCATCGCGGTGACGGTGCAGACCTTCCCGTTCGCGCTCGACGAGATCCGAGCCGACAAGGGTCTGAAAGGCAAACGGTTCGCGGTGATCGCGGACGAGGCCCACTCCTCGCAGTCCGGGCAGATCTCGTCCAAGCTCAAGGCCGTGCTGACCGCTGAGGAGGTCAAGGAAATCGAGGAGGGCGGCTCCGTCGACGTCGAGTCGATCCTCGCCTCTGAGATGACCGAGCGGGCGGAGTCGAAGAACATCTCCTACTTCGCGTTCACCGCGACGCCGAAGAACAAGACCCTGGAACTCTTCGGCCGCAAGGGTCCTGACGGCAAGCCGGTCGAGTTCCACCTCTACTCGATGCGGCAGGCGATCGAGGAGGGCTACATCCTCGACGTGCTCAGGGGCTACCAGTCCTACGACACCGCGCTGAAGATCGCAGGTCAGGCCGAGAGCGGCGATGGTGACGTGGTGGTGGATGAGGCCGCGGCGCGCAAGGGGCTGATGCGGTGGGTGAAGCTGCACCCGACCAACATCAGCCAAAAGGTGCAGATCATCGTCGAGCATTTCCACGCCAACGTCGCCCACCTGCTGGAGGGCAGGGCGAAGGCGATGGTCGTGACTGACTCGCGTAAGGCCGCGGTGAAGTACAAGAAAGCGATCGACGCCTACATCGCCAAGCGGGCCGCGGAGGACGCGTCGTACCACTACCGCACCCTCGTCGCCTTCTCCGGCGCGGTGACGATGCCCGGCGACGAGGAGTGGGTCTCGGATTGGGGGCCGCAGCCGAGCAAGGATGACGAGTTCACCGAGGCCAACCTCAACCCCGGCGCAGGCTCGGACTTAGCCGCCGCGTTCAAGGGATCGACTTACAAGATCATGTTGGTCGCCGACAAGTATCAGACAGGGTTCGACCAGCCACTGCTCTCGGCGATGTACGTCGACAAGAAGCTCTCCGGGATCACTGCCGTGCAGACGCTCTCGCGGCTCAACCGCACCCATCGCACAGCGGGCGGGGAGCAGAAGCGCAAGACGTTCGTCATCGACTTCGTGAACAAACCCGAGGACATCCGGGCCGCGTTCGAGCCGTACTTCACCAACGCCGCGCTGGAGACCGAGACCGACCCGTACGTCGTCTTCCACCTCGCGACCAAACTCGACCAGGCTGGGATCTACACGCCAGAGCAAGTCCGTGAGGTTGCCCGGCTTTGGGTGGAGCGCAAGGGCAACAACGCGCTCTCGGCCGCGATCAGCCCGGCCAAGAACGAGTTCGCCCGCCGCTACGCGGCTGCGATGGAGGCCGATGACAAGGTCACCCTCAACACCCTCGATTTGTTCCGCAAGGACGTCTCCACCCTCGTCCGGCTCTACGACTTCATGAGCCAGATCGTCGACTACGGCGACCCGTACATGGAGATGTTGTCGATCTTCCTTCGACTCCTGGAGAAGGTCATCGCAGACTCCTCCTGGGCTGCGGAGGTCGACCTCTCCGACGTGGTTCTCGTGGGGGTCAAGCACAACAAGGCCACCGCGGTCGACATCTCGCTGACCGGTGACGGCGAGCTCAAGGGCATCAGCGCCGCGGGTACCGGCACCCGGAAAGAACCGAAATACGTCGCACTCCAAGTCGTCATCAACAAAATGAATGACCTATTCGGCGCCGAGTCGTTCTCCCAGTCCCAGGTCCGGGAGTTCGTGCAGGGACTGGTGCAGCAACTACTCGCACGCCCAGAGTTGATCAACCAGACCAAGGTGAACTCGAAGAAGCAGTTCATGGAATCGCAGGACTTCCAAGCGGCGGTCACCGAAGCGGTCGTCGATAACCAGGAAGCGCACAACACCATGGCCGACTACTTCTTCAGCGACGGGCCCGGCATCAGCGCTGTCATCGTGGCGCTCGCGGACGCCTTCTACGAGGCCGCGATCGATCAGCAAACAGACGAGTGAGGCAGTCTGGAGGTTCGATCCACGGCCAGGGGCACCAAAGGATAGGAACCGTCCGACCAGCCGTGTTCCGACGGAACCTTGATCACCAGCGCACTTTTCCGTTGTCATAACGGTGTGGCGCTCGTGCTTGGCATAACTGGGACGGTTGAGCTAGGCGATGAAGTGCGATCCCTGAGGGAATCGCAGGTCACTCGATCAGCCGACCGAAGGGGTTCGTGGCCGCGCCTCAATAAAGGGCGTTCTCTGAAGGGAACCACCGGCGGATCGGTGCCGTATCGCACCTGGTAGGTGTCGCGCTCGCCTCGATGAAGGCGGTTCCGGAGGGAACCGCAACACCACCACCTGCACAAACCTCCGGCGCTGGGGCTTTGTTGCTGGTCGCGAAGGGTGGTATTGGAAGGATCTTGTCGATCGTCGTCGGCTCGTATCATGCGACGTCATTAAGTGTCCGACCTAGGGGTGTCCATCTTCTCGCGTTCTTCTCGGAGTACGTCCGGGAGGCTGTCGACGCATGCTCTTTCCGCTGCACCAGGATTCGGGAGCGCTTCAAGGAACCCCACCGCGATCATGTTCTGCTCAGCAGCCCCCACTTGGGGGTAGCTCGCTGCCAGTCGGGCAGTGAAACGCTCGGCCTCTTCGAAGGCGTTCAGCTCAGTCTGTCGTGAGCGCCATGCCTCGACGTACCAGTCAGCGACCTGGCTGAGGAAGATCGTCGGCAGGATCTCGTCGTTGTCGTCTTCGTGTTCCTGCAGCAGGTCGCCAACCGTCGGCAGCCCCTGGGCAAGCTGTCGGACGAGGCGCGCACCAGCCTCTAGCTCTTCTTCGAACGACGCGTCGTCCATCGTGTTCCTCCTACTATTGTCCGAGCGCGTCTCGCAGGTTGGCTATCTCGGCCTGGGCGATCTGGCGATCGGCTTCCGGGGCGTTCGGGTTCCTGCGAAGCCAGTTGTTCAATGCACGGATCGACTCTCGTGCCTTCCTCTCATGGTTCCTGCCCTGGACGTCCTCGTTCGTCGCCCGCTCATGTCGTACAGCGTCGGCTGTCGTCCCGTCACCTGTGCGCTCGGGGTGGTCGATCCCCTTATACAGCGCGTTCACGATGTTGTTGAGCTTCGGGTCGGTTACCGATGGTCTCACCGCTGCTGGCGGCTTGGGTGGGGGCCTGCGCAGCAGTGTCTTGGCGACCTTGCCCACGCCAAGCGTCGCTGCGGACATAAGCACATCGCCGGTGATCTTGCCCAGAGCGCGGTCACCGCGGCCGTTGGCCCAGTCGTCCCATGCGACAGCCGCTTTAAACGTCTCCACCGGGTGGGTAACGCCGTAGGCCATCGCTGAGACCGTGCTGGCGGGATCGCTGATCAGCGTCCCGAGGCTCTCGCCGAACCCCGAAATGCTGTTCCAGATGCCGCCGTAGAAGTTCGCATCGGCCTGCTTCTGAGAATCCTGCGGAGCGAGTACCGCCTCTGTAGAGAGGGCGTCGGCGGTGCGGTCACCGACGTCGGCCAGTTGATCGCGTGCCCGCTGCAGCATGTCCCGGGCGGCCTGTCGCTGGGCCTCACCAGGGTCAGAGAATGCAGGTGCCTGCATGACGGTGGGGTCACCGCGGCCAGCGTTGGCCTGGGTCTGGGCGTTCGCCTCAGCCACAGCTTGCTCATGAGCGGCCTGCGCCCGCTGTGTGGCCTCCTGACCTTGATTCCACAGCTCGATGGCTTCCGCCGCCTGTCCCTGCGCCCAGGACAAGCAGCCGGCGAAGGACTCCAGGGCGCTACGGGCAGCGTTGAGCGATTCGCCGGCCTTCAACCAGCGAGGTACCTCGGTCTGGTGCTCGTCATGGAAGCGGTCGGATGCTTCTCCGGTCCATGCGCCGGTGTCGATCTGCTTGAGGGCTTCGCCGGCCTGGATGCTGTCCTCCGCACGAGCGCCCAGCAGCCGTGCCTTTCCCAAGATCGCCTCGGGAGTGCCGGGGACCAGTGCTTTCGGGTCATTGGTCTGACCGAGTTCGGCGGGCATCAGGGGTGCCCCCTGGGCTCGAAGTTCGGTGGGTCGATGACGTCCGTAGCCGGGTCCTCGGTGAGGTGACGTGCGGCCTCTTTGTCAACCTCGCGATAGGTGCGTGCGGCTTCGCCCAGCTCGTAGCCCATGTTGCGGGCCCGGTCGCATAACGCGTCCAAGCCGACCGACCACGCCGCGCAGAACTCCGCGAACTCGGCGTGCACCCATTCATGTCCGTAGACGTCGGGGCCGCCGCACAGGTTATGTAGTTCGGCGTTGTCCTGATCAGCGACGATCTCGCCCATGCTCTTCGATGCGGCCTCTAACACGTCGATCTCGACGTGAAAGCCTGGACCGTCCACAGTGAACCCCTCAGTCTCTCGTCGACCGATCAGGCGCCTGGGGCGATGGGGGTTCTGGCAGAGGACGGCACCTCACTGGGGTCCGTTGATCCTCGCCGTCGCGTCATCTGTTCCCACGCCTCGGCGACTTGGGTAGCCGAGGCCACCCGTGCCAGCACGGGGAACCGGTGCTCGTCATCGGGGTCGAGCATCACCCCGACCCCCGCAGGAACCAGCTCCAGCAGGTCTGCACCGCTGGTTGCCAGGTAGTCGCACTCCCCCACATGGGCCGCCAAGCGCTCCAAGCGCGAGAAGACAGACGTCCATCGCCCCCGGCCCGCAACGTCAGACACCCATACACCCGGTCGCGGTGTCCGCTGGGCGTACACCGTCGCCTCGGCGAACGCCAGTCGGAAGTCCTCGTAGGAACGGTCGCCGGACCACACCTGCCTGGCCACAGTCACAACTGGGGGCTCACTCGACCATTCGTCTTGAGCTCTACCCGTGGTCACCGTCGTTCCTCACAGCACTCCCCACAGTGTCATCCGGCGGCCACACGGTAGGTGGCCCTGTCCTGAACCGTCAGCAGATCTCTGGATGATCACCCATCCAGCCCAGCGCCAGCGTCTTCGTCAAAGAGGTGTGCGCTGGGCGCTGCCGGTGGATCAGCCGTTCCAGGCGTGCCAGAAAGGAGTGCGGTCCTCCCCGACGGTGATCAGGGCATCCTTCAGTGCATGGGGCCGCACGTCGGTGTCGGCGAGCTGGTCATGCGGCAGCCAGCGGAACTCCAGGTGGTCTTCCTGGCTGACGGGTTCCGGGTCGGTGATGGTGACATCGAAGACGAAGTTGATCTCGTGATGCGTGGTGCCGCGTTCGATGTATCCGTGCTCGACCGCGCCGAGGAAGCCGGTGATCTTGGCTTCGGTGCCGAGTTCCTCGTCCAACTCGCGCACGAGGGCGGCTTCCACCTTTTCGCCGGGTTCGACGTGGCCACCAGGCAGGAAGGACCATGACTTCGTGCGTTGTCGCACCACGAGGAGTTGGCCGTTGCGGCGGATGACAGCGCGGGCGATGATCTCGGTGGTCGCGGCGCCCATGTATGCCTTTCGTGTCGGTACGTGCCTTTAGTGTGACGGCTTGTGGCGATTCCAGAGCTTACTGGCCAGGATGTCGCGGCAGGCGTGGGCGAGCTACTGCCGGAGGCGGCCCCGATTCGCCCGCTGCGGCCCTTGCGGCAAGGCCGTAGCCATGCGTCATGGGTGCTGGAATCGTCACGTGGCCGGCTGGTGGGCAAGGTGTTCCTGGGCCGTCTCGGGGCGGGCGGATTGGCGCGGCTGGCTGAGCATCGCCGCGTGTGTGAGCAGGGAATACCGGTGCCGGCTGTGCTGGCGTTCACCGCCTCCTGCGCGGCGGTGGCAGGTCGGCCGTTGACCGTGTTCAAGTACCTGCCGGGCAGGGACGCCGAGGAGGCGTTGCCTTCGCTGGAGTCTGAGACGGTGCTGGAGGTGATGCGGGATACCGGCGCGGCGCTGGCTCGGCTACATCAAGTCCCTGTCGAAGGCTTCGGTGATCCCCTAGCCGGGCGGGAGGCGACATCAGCGAGCTGGAATGACGTCGTCGTAGGGCGGGCGGAGGCACTGCTGTCTGCTTATCGATCGGTCGACGGCGTTCCGGCTGCGTTGATCAAGGCGGGCTTGGAGTTGTTGTGCGAGTTGGCCGAGAAGGTGTCGCCGGTGGTGTGGCCGGCGGTCACGCACCTGGATGTGTACCTGCCCAACATTCTGCTCGATGAGCAGGGCAGCTTTCGTGCGCTCTTGGACTTGGAGCATGTGCGGTGGGGCGATCCGGTGATGGACTTCGTCAAGCCCGCGATGTGGATGTTCGCCGATCAACCAGAGTGGGCCGAGGCGTTCATCGACGGCTATCGAGCGTCCAATCGATGGCCTGCAGCCTGGTCGGAGCGGTTGGCCGTGGCAACAGGGTTGGAGCTGTTGACTGGGGTGGAGTACTGGGTGCGGGTCGCCGATCACGCGATGCGCGAGAACTACCTGCGGCGACTGCGAGCATGGGTTCAATCTGACGGGGTCGATCATGTGTGGTCGGCGATCAGTCGGACGACTCGGCTCGCGTAAGAGCCCCAGTCTTGGGCGGCCGTGTCGAGGACTTGACGTGGCATGGGAGAGGTCTGCACCCACCGGATCAGCTCGGCTTGCACTTGGCGGATGTGTTCGGAGCGCGCGGCATCCGTGGCGCCGAACTTCTCCAGGTAGCGTGCCCACTTCGGTCCCCGATGCTGCCGGGTCGACTCGACGCACCGAGCGCGGATTCGGTCGTCGGGGACACTGAGTAGGACCAGGTGCACGCCGAGCGCAGCGAGCCGCGTCTCGATGTTTCTTACGACCTCACGGCTGATCGGAAGCCCGTACATCGGGACGTCGAAGCCGAGTCCTTCCAGCACGCACGTCGGTGTCCACGCGGGCGCGAAGCGATGGCGGGGAAGGGTGCTCGCCTGGAATCGACGGTCGGTTTCCTCGAGGAACGCAGTCAGGCGGTCCAGCCACGACAGGATCAGGGCGGCGTGTTCGTGGGGTGCGCCGGGAGTGTAGGTGTGCGTGGTGATCGTCGCCGCTTGCGGCATCGCGATCAGCGATTGACAGTCGGCGTCGACGAGCCGCTCGACGATGCGCTGGTAGACGGAGGTCTTGCCAGCACCCCACACACCGGCCAGCACGCATCCCCTCACAGTCTCGCCTGCTTGTAGGTCCTCGCAGCGATAGCCGGCAGTTCGGCCGGGTCGGTCCACGCCATTGAGTGCACAGGTACTGTCCTGGCCAAGCGCTCCCAAAGTCCGTCGGCCCCGACATTGGAGCCGGGCAGCGCCTTACTGAGGTCTGAGCCGAGGTTGAGCCAGTCGTCAGCGAAGAAGTCCTCGGCACCGAAGTCGAGGTGTTCTCGAAGGAAGTTCCCGTCGTCCTCGGCTGCCGACGCCTGTGCCGAGCGGGTGAGGATCACGAGTTGCGCGACCTCGGTCACCGGAAGTACCCGACGGTCGAACAGCGTGGAGATTTCCCATGGTGTGAGTTCGAGCTTGCCGTCCACGAGGTATCGCCCTCGGTTGGGCTCGTAGCGCTTCAGCGCAGTCGTCAGTGTGGGGGAGCCGCTGATGCCTTCCGGGGTAAAGCGAGCAGACAGCGGCACCCCTGTCGCGTTCCATTGCCATGTCTCCGTGGGATTGAGCACGGTGCGATCGTTAGAGACGGGATGTGCGCCGTGATCTTCGATAAGGTGGGTGAACACGGTGGTCTTGCCGGAACCGGACTGGCCGGCGATGAGCACGCCCTGTCCGTCGATGTCCACCGCGGCGGCGTGTACACAGCGACCTCCCCGTACCTCCCCACCGCGCATGATGAGCTGGCGCACGACTCGAGTACCGACCGTTGCCGCTACGTGGGCGTGCTCGGCGGCGATGAGCACGAGGCCCGCGGTTCTGATGATCACGTGGTCGGCGCTGTTCTCGGGAAGTAGGATCTCGCGGTCCTCGGTGAGCCAGGCGTGATAGCGCTGTTCGGGGTGGCTGGTGCGCGTCGTGGTCGGCGGGTGCTGGGCGAGGGACTTGCGTGCCTCGGCGACGGTGGCCGCGTCGCGCGCGACCGTGATCGTCATGTGCGGCTCACTCTCACCGGCGGACAACAGGAACGGGCTCACGTAGTGGTGCACGGCGACGTGGATTTCGTTGGACGCGTTGAGCCGGCATACGCAGGTCCCGAGGTCAAGGAATCGCGATTCCATCAGCAGCCTTTCGGTGTGACGGTGCTACGGCGGCGCAGCCAGTGCGGTTGTCCGGGCTGGGTGATCTCCGGGGCTCCCAGGGCGTCTTGATCGACGTGCTCGCTCAGCCACCGCGGCTGACCGGCGCAGTAGCGGTCGACGGTCGGCTTCGCTCGTGGCGAGATGGCGTTGAGCCACGCTCGGCAGCGCCGTACCAGCCCAGCGCCGATCTGCTGCCACGACAGCTCTCGTTCGATGCAGCGACGGCCTCCCCGCCCCATCTGATGGAGTGTGTCGGGGTCGCGCAGCAGCGCGGCGATCCGCGTGGGCCACATGTGCAAGTCGTCGTCGACGAGCACGCCCGGATGTGCGGCGGGAAGGCCGGTCACGGCTTCGCTTGTGCCCAGCACCGGCAGCCCTGCAGCGAGGTAGTCGAGAACCTTCATTTTCGCGCCCGATCCCGCGGTCAGCGGCGCGAGTGCGAGGGTGGTGCGTTCCAAGGCTTGGTCGATCGTGTCCACGCGGCCGGTGAACTCGATGCCTTGACCTCCGCGGGTTAGCGCGGCGGGGCCGCGGCCGACGATGCGCGCCCGAACGTCGAGACCGTCGGCGCGCAGTGCAGGCATGATCACGCTGCGAATGGCCTCGACCGCGCGAGCATTGGGTTGGTAGTAGAGGTTGCCAACGAAGACCAACGTCGCGGCGTCGGTATCCGGTCCCCAGTAGCGGCGCTGGTTCGGGTCGGCACCGTTGGGCAGCAACGCCGTTCGCAGCGCGGGAACACCCGCATTGGCTGCCAGCTCATTTTCGTTGTCCGTAGAAACGATCACGTTGTCGGCGGTACGCAGCGCGATGCGCTGTGTCGTCGCGTGGGTCTGCACTGTCTCCGGCGGCTCACCGACGCTGGCTGCGACTGCGGCGTCGTCGTCGTGCATGTCGTACACCAAACGCCCACCCAGCAGACCGGCTAGCTCACGCCCAATGGCAACAAGCGATTCCGCTTCGCACAAAACAAGGAAGTCCACCACAGCTCGTCCGAGGAGCCCGGCGAGTGCGCGGGGCACGTAGAAGTCGCTGGGATGTATGAGCACGACATCGAACGGCCAGTCCGTGGCCTCACCGTAGTCCGCACCGCGATCGCACAGCACCAGCGTGACAGCGGCGCCGGCGCGGTGACTGTGCTCGGCAAGCGCAAGGACACGTGCAGGCGTGCCTGCCAATGCTCGACCGCGCCACACGTTCGGCGTATCGAGCACGAAGACGAGGTTCGGGACGGCAGCGCTCATGATGCTTTGTCCTCCGGCTCGACACCGTGTGCGGGGAGGCCTGTCGCGATCGTTCGTCGGATTCCTTCTCGCAAGGGGGTACGAGGCCACCACGGCACAATTTGTCGCAGGCGATCCGGGTTGGCAAATGACATCGACCGTGTTCGGCGTCGGAGACGCTCTGCGTCCACTCGCGTGTCCAGGCGTTGGCCGATGATGCTGGCGACAATATCGATGAGCTCACGACCAGTGGCCGGAACGCCCGAGCCGATGTTGAAGACTCCGCTCCTGCGGGTGCGCAGGAGTGCTAGCAACGCATCGGCAACGTCATCGACGTAGACGAAATCGCGTGCCGCTTCCAGGTCACCGAGATAGAGCGTCTGGCTACGTCGGGCCTGCCGGAGGACCTCGGGAAGCAGGTGTGGGTGCGGATCACCGGGGCCGTAGACGTTGAACAGGCGAGCGACCACGGTGGTGCATGATCCGAGGCGGTGCGCCTGGTCCTGCAGTAGACGTTCGCTGAAGAGCTTCGACCAGCCGTACACGCCCTGTGGTTGCAGCTGGTCGTCCTCGTGGTGTGGGCGGTTGGTCGGCGCATACACGTCGGCGGTCGAGGCGAACACCAACCGTTGTGGCGGGTTGACCGCACAGGCATCGAGCACATGTTGGGTGCCCAACACGTTGATCGCCAATGTTTCGGCAGGTGCTCTGTCACAAGCGGGGATGAAGTGTTGCGCAGCAAGATGCACCACAGCCCAGGGCCGTTCTGCCGCCATGAGCTGGACAAGCTCTGAACGCTGGCGGATGTCGAGTACCTGACGCCGTACCTCGGGGTAATCGGCGAACTCGTTCAGTCGGTGCAGCGTTCCGGCACTGCCATCATCTACCGCCACGACACGGAACCCCCGTGCGCGAAGCGCACGCACCACGGGAACACCGATCAGACCGGCTGCGCCCGTGACGAGTACGACGCGGGAGTGATCGGTGTCGTACGTCTCGTTCACCGGGCCTACCTCGCCCGCTTGCCCTACGGAATAGTGATTGCATCTTCGCTCGGAAGAGATCTTCATTCGCATGTGTAGTTCCTCTTTCGAATTCAGCGATGAGGTCGGCCGCAGCAGGCGCCGTTGCTCGAGGCTGCGGCCGACCTCTGTACGGCCTGGTGTCGGTGTCGGGGTCCTCGACCGCAGGCCGTGTCTTGATGCGTTTCAAGGCTTGCAGGACCGCTCGCAGGCAAGCGGATCCTTCGCTGCCTCGACTGGGTTGTGGACCGGTGTGAGCGCCGGGAGTGGAATCGGCATGGTTCTCATGTCCGCTGGCAATTCCCAGCCGAGGTCCCCAGTCCAGGCGGTCACGTATCCGTCGGGGCTTTGGTCAGCGCTGTGTCTGCCCACAGCGACGCAAGTCATTGCGGGCGGTTTGGCAAGATCGTGTCGTCCGATCCGGAAGCCAAAGCGGCTAGCAACTCGCTCAGTGCCTCGACGTGATTGCCGACGACATGGGTGATGTTTGCCGGCGGCGCCAGGAGCTTGATGCCACGTGGGGTGCGGGCAAGTCGGAGCGTAACCCGATTTCGTCGGTGATCTTCAGCAGCGATCTCGATCCATTTCTGCACTGCGTGCCTTCCCTGGTCGGTAGGGTGTCCGGGCGGCGCGGCGGGGGGCTTGGCGGTCGCGCCGCCCGGACGTGGAACCCTGGTCCGGCGTCGAGTTCGGGGCACCACGCCGGACCAGGTGCCTATGCGGTCGTCTCGAAACGCTTTCCCTGATCAATTTCCTACGGGCTGCGTACGCCAGGTCCGCAGTAAGCTGTGATGGCACACGTCTTCAGCTCCGTGACCGCGTTCAGAGACATTTGTGTCTTGCCCGCTGCTCAGCGCCGCTGCCGAGCTCGTCTGAAACAGTGCGTTGAGCTGCCATGGCCCAAGCTTCGCGCTCATGGGCGTCAGCCGGAACGAACCGAACGCGCACCGGAGACGAACCCACGACGCACTCCGGCGCTGACTACTGGATGCATCGGTGCCACTGAGCGATCATGGGAGAATGCCGACCATCGCTCGTTGGACCGGGTTCGAGGCCAAGCTGCTTCGAGACGCGCTTCGGCTCACGGTCAATGACTTCGCAGCGTTGCTGGGTGTGAGCACAAGGACGATCAACAAATGGGAGTCAAAGCGAGCCGAAATCACGCCGCTCCCCGAGATGCAATCGGCCCTCGACACCGCGCTCACTCGAGCAGCAGACGACGTTCGTGAAAGGTTCGACCAACTCAAGCAGGCCGCCTACGGAGCTGGAGAGCCTCGCACCGTGCAGGCTTACCGGCCCGCCGTCACCGCTGGGTCGGCCGGTTCGTCGCAGACCATGGTCGGCAACATTGTGGAGTTCATCGGGAGCGACATGGCAACACGTCGAGAGTTTCTGGAGCTGTCGCTGCTCACCGGCACAGCTCTCGTAGTCCCGGTGAGGCACTGGGCCGCTGCTTCCCCGGTCGTCCCCGTCAAGCCCGGCCAGGTCGGCCCCGACGAGATCGACAGCCTGGAGCAGGCCGTGGACCTGTTCCGACGATGGGACGCATCAGGCCAAGGGGGCTTGCACCGCAAAGCCGTGCTCGGTCAGCTCAACGCCGTGGTCGAAACCCTTGAGCACAGCCATCCGGCCGCCGCTCAGCGTCGGCTGTTCGAAGTCGTCGGTCAGCTCGCCCAGCTCGCAGGGTGGATGACTTGGGATGCAGGCTTTCCCGTCGGGGCTCAGCGCTACTTCCTCTACGCCTTGGATGCCTGCAAACATGCCGGTGCGCTGGATCTCGGGGCGAAGGTTGTCGGGGACATGGCGCAGCTGTCCAAGGCGTTGGGCCAATATGAGGACAGTCTGGCCATGGTCCGTACTGCGCTGGCGACCCTGCCCAGGAACGCCAACCCGTTGGTTCGCTCCGAGCTGCACGGCCACGAAGCGTGCGCTTATGCGCGGTTCGGAAGGGACGAGGCAACGAATACCCGCCGGTCGGCCGAAGCCTCGTTGGAGGCATTCGATCAAGCGACCGCGGATGCTCATCAACCCTGGAACCAGTACATGGACCGCGCGGAAGTCGAGAGCCTGGCTTCCGCCGCGTACACCCAGCTCGCACTACGAGACACCAGGTCAGAGCGCGTGACGACCTATTCGCAGCATGCCGAGGTCCACGCACTCAACGCCGCGGCCCATCGACAGCAGCACCGGCTGCGCAGCCGGTTGTTCGACGACCTCCGGATGAGCAAGGTCCGGCTCGCCCAGCAGGAACCGGAGGAGTCAGCAGTGCTCGCACAACGAGCACTGCACCAGGCCGAGGCGATCAGCTCCTCCCACGCGCTCAACCGCCTCCTCGACCACTCCAGGAACCTCACCGACCGATACGGTGACGTGGTGACCGTCGTTGACTTCCACGCCAACCTGACGGAGTACGTGCACAAGGTCGCCCCCGGGAGAAAGAACGATCTGGCGTGACTGACTCACCTGTTGAGTTCCACCGTGTCCCCGTCGAGGAGGCAGGCCCGCTCGGCGACGAGCTCGGTGAGGTCTACCGCGAAGTGTTCTCCGAGCCCCCGTACAACTACACCGACGAGCACGTTCGCCTGTTCAAAGACCGGTTCGCTGTCCAACACCAGCGCGAAGGCGCAGGCCTGATCATTGCCCGTGCATCGGACGGGACCATGGCCGGCTTCAGCTTCGGCCTCACCATGCCCCCGTCCGCCCCATGGTGGACCGACCTCACCACCGACGTGGATCCCGGACTCACCGAGGAGCCACGCGGCCGCACCTTCGTCCTGATCGAACTTCTCGTGCGGACACCCTGGCGGCGTACCGGTGTGGCGGCCAAGCTCCACGACCTCCTGCTCGAAGACCGTCCGGAACAGCGGGCGACCCTGACGGTCCAACCGGCTGCCGGTCCGGCACAACACGCGTACGCGAGCTGGGGATGGCGCAAAGTCGCCCAGAAACGTAACCCCCTACCCGGATCACCGATCTTCGACGTGCTTGTCAAATACCTCCAGTCCTGACGATCGCGTCGGCAAATGCGCTGGTAACCGGGGCCCGCCGCCCTGCCTGCTACCCACGACTGAGGAAGCGGTCTTCCCGATTGCTGCCGTTGGGGGTTCCAGCAGCGGCGCCAACGCGGGCTCCATTCCGATGTCCGGTTAGAGCGGTACCGGCTGTTAGTGCCTTTACCGCAGGCCAGGTGCCTGACTAGGGGTTCCAGAGGTATCCCAGACTCGCTTGCAGGCAAAGAAGCAAAATACATCGGGCGGCCAGCGTCTATACATGGCACACGGTCGCCCAACGACGACGACCCGGTGCATCACGAGAAACCTCTCTTGTCAGTGTCCCGAACGGCCTCACATTTCGGAGTTCAGGGTGCCAACGAGCGCCGTGCTCAGGCGGCGCCCGCCCCCTCCTGCGAAGGACGCCCATGGCCCGACAGGACGCCACCGAGGAACCCGCACGCCTCACCGCCAACGAAGCAGACGGGGGCACACCTCCCGCCTCGGCGGTCCTCTACACGCCGGCCGAGGCAGCCAGACTGCTCGCGATCAAGGAATCATGGCTGCGACGTAAAGCCAGCATGCGCACCATCCCATGCACCTTCCTCGGCAAGCACCTTCGATTCTCCGACGAAAACATTCGCGAAATCGTCCACATCTCCCACTCTCCGGCCGCACGTTCTTCCCAGAGACACTGATAACCCGACCACGGGATTCAGTCGCCCGGAATCTCTTTTCAAGAGCGAACACATACCGCTTGCATTCCCGGCGCAATGGAGCGTGAATACGGATCGCCCGAACGCACTACATCGAGGGAGATGCAATATGGCCTGGATCGAACAGCATGGCGCAGGGTGGCGGGTGCGCTACCACCGGCCCGACGGCACCATCGCCAGCGAAGCCGGCTACACCCACCCCGACCACGCCCGCGATCGTGCCGCAGACATCGAGTACGAGACCCGGCAAGGAACGTTCACCGACCCGCGCAAGGCACAGACCACGTTCGGCGAGTGGACCGAGATCTGGTCCGACGCTCACGACGTCGCTGAGAGCACCTGGGCGAAGTATCGGGCACACCTGCGCAACCACATCCTGCCCAGATTCGCCGACTCGCCCCTGGCTGACATCAGCCACATCAAGGTAAAGCAGTGGGCAAAGGGGCTGCGCCGCCGCCTCGGTGACCCCACCGTCGCCGACATCGTCACGATCCTGTCGATGATCCTGGCCGAAGCGGTCGACGAGGACTACATCGGCAAGAACCCGTGCCGACGCCTCAGGCTCAACCTGGAGCCGTCAGCACCCAAGGAGACGGCCACCGCCAGCGTCGTGCGCCGCGTCGCTGATCGTTGCGACCCGGCGTACCGGACGCTTATCATCACCGCCGCTTACACCGGCATGCGGTGGGGCGAACTGGCCGGGCTGCAATGGCACAACGTCACCCTCGACGGCACCGCCACCATCACCATCGACAAAGACAAAGGCGCACTCCACGAGATCGGCGGGCGCCTCGAACTCGGCCCACCCAAGACGCCCGCCAGCGCCCGCACCCTGCACCTGCCCGCCTTCTTGGTCACGCTCCTGCTCGAACACGCCGCACGCCAGTTTCATGACCATGTCTTCACCGGAGGCAACGACGGGCTGCTGCGACGAGCCAACTTCCGCGGCCGCATCTGGCTGCCCGCCGTCGCCGGGCACAAGCGGAGGGGCTGGGCACCGATCCAACCGGGACTGACCTTCCACGGGCTACGCCACACCCATAAAACCTGGCTCAACGAAGACCACGTCGACAGAGCCCTGCAACACCAACGACTCGGACATCGCATGCCCGGCGTCGAAGGCATCTACTCCCACGTGACCCAGCCGATGATCGATCACCTGACGACCGCGCTCGACCACCGGTGGCGGCGATCCGCCGACAGTCAGCGGTGAACACATATCGCGGGAACACAGTAAGCCAAGATCAACTGCTCCCAGTTTGCTCCCAGCAACAGCAAAACCCCCACCGGCGATGATCACCAGCAGGGGTTTTGAACTGCACGAACCAATGGTGCGCGATACTGGGATTGAACCAGTGACCTCTACCGTGTCAAGGTAGCGCTCTCCCACTGAGCTAATCGCGCCTGCGGTTCAGCACCGCGTGCGCGCACCACTCTAGCGGAGGCGTGATCGGCACCCGTGGGCACCCCCGGCCGTGTGGCGGGTGGTCACACCGGGCGTTCGAAGGTGACGAGCAGGCCCTCGACGCCGCCCGGGCCGAGGCGGCCCTTGACATCGGCGCCCGTGATCGCCTTGAGCTGCCAGCCCTGCGTGGCGTGCTCGTTGAGGACCCGCTCCAGCTTGTCCCCCGACATCTTGCCGCCGAGCATCTTCTCCCTCAGCTCGACCACCTTGTATTCGTAGGGCATCCGATCCCCCGTCGTCACCTTGCACGTTCACCATGCCAACGAGGACGGATCGCCACGGGTTCCTCACGGCCGGGAGACGTGGATCATGGCTCGCACTTGCTGCCGGGCTTGCGGGTCAGGAACTCGTCGGCGGCCCAGCGCCCACCGCCGAGGTCGCGGAAGCCGTTGACCACGGTGGGGGTCCCGCGCACCTTCGCGCCGTTGAGCAGCGAGTCGACCTGATTCTCGCCGGTGCCAGGGCCCGCGCGGACGTTGAGCACGTCGGCGTTCACCTGGAACTCGCAGGGGCCCGATCCGCCGAGCAGGCCGCCCGCCTGGGTGCCCGTCGCCCACATGAAGACGAGCACACCCGCAACTGCGTACAAGACCGGACGCGGCACCCCGAACATGACGTTCCTCCTGGTCAGGCGACATGTCCTGATTTCAGCTATACGGGCAGGCCGACCCCGGCGGCACCCTGTGGCACCCGCCTGCACGTCCGGTTCAGCGCGTCGGGTGTCGCCCACAAGCGGACATGTGCGCGCAGTCAGCGGCACTGGAAGCGGAAGGAAAGCGGAAGGAAAGCGGGAGGGAAGCCGGGGCGGCGCCCCGAAAGGCGTCACGTCGGTGATGCGGCGTTTCCTCACCGCTCGGAGTGGGAATCCGACGGGCCTGCGCTGGAGACCGAAGCCCGACGGGGGGACGAACATGCTTACGAAGCTGCGCGAGATGGGTATCACCTCAGACCACATGTTCGCGGCCGGGATGGCCTCGATCGGCCTGTCGTTCCTCTCCTGGCTGACCTCGAAGAAGGCCGAGAGCACCGAGCGGGCCGACCGCTGGGGCATCTTCGTCGGCGAGTGGGCACCGACCTTCTTCGCGCTCGGCAGCGCGATGCGCATCGACGAGCTCCGCAAGGGCAGGAAGTTCTGCAGGTAGCCCGCGGCGCGGGGACCCGACGAAAGAACGCCACTCTCGCCCCCTCGGGGGCGAGAGTGGCGTTCTTCGACCTTCGCCTGGGATCAGGTCAGGCGTGGTGGCCGCCGGAGATCAGCGGTTGGCCATCCTCTTCTGCAGGTTGTCGTCCAGCGTCGCGAGGAACTCCTCGGTGGTCTGGTAGCCCTGGTCGCCGCCGACCAGCAGCGCCAGGTCCTTGGTCATCCGGCCGCTCTCGACGGTCTCGATGACGACCTTCTCCAGCGCCTCGGCGAAGCCGACGACCTCGGGGGTCGAGTCCAGCTTGCCGCGGTGCTGCAGGCCGCGCGTCCAGGCGAAGATCGACGCGATCGGGTTGGTCGAGGTCGGCTTGCCCTGCTGGTGCTGGCGGAAGTGCCGGGTGACCGTGCCGTGCGCGGCCTCGGCCTCGACCTTGCCGTCCTCGGTCATCAGCACCGAGGTCATCAGGCCCAGCGAGCCGAAGCCCTGCGCGACGGTGTCGGACTGCACGTCACCGTCGTAGTTCTTGCAGGCCCAGACGTAGCCGCCCTCCCACTTCATGGCGGTGGCGACCATGTCGTCGATCAGCCGGTGCTCGTAGGTCAGGCCCTTGGCGTCGAAGTCGGCCTTGTACTCGGCGTCGAAGACCTCCTGGAACACGTCCTTGAACAAGCCGTCGTAGGACTTGAGGATCGTGTTCTTGGTGGACATGTACACCGGGTAGCCGCGCTCGAGGCCGTAGCGGAAGGACGCGCGCGCGAACTCCTCGATCGAGCGCCTGTAGTTGTACATGGCCATGGCCACGCCGCCGTCCTCACCGAACTTGGCGACCTCGAACTCGATCGGCTCGCCGCCGTCCTCCGGCGTGTAGGTGACGGTCACCGTGCCCGGGCCCGGCACCTTGAAGTCGGTCGCCTTGTACTGGTCGCCGTGCGCGTGGCGGCCGATGACGATCGGCTTGGTCCACGTCGGTACGTAGCGCGGGATGTTGGAGATGACGATCGGCTCGCGGAAGATCACGCCACCGAGGATGTTGCGGATGGTCCCGTTCGGGCTCCGCCACATCTTCTTCAGGCCGAACTCCTCCACGCGGGCCTCGTCCGGGGTGATGGTGGCGCACTTCACGCCCACGCCGTACTTCTTGATGGCGTTCGCGGCGTCGACGGTGACCTGGTCGTCGGTGGCGTCCCGGTGCTCGATGCCGAGGTCGTAGTAGTCGAGGTTGACGTCCAGGTAGGGGTGGATCAGCTTGTCCTTGATGAACTGCCAGATGATCCGCGTCATCTCGTCGCCGTCGAGCTCGGCGATGGTGCCCTGGACCTTGATCTTGCTCATGTGGCGGGGTGCTCCTCTCGCGAGAATGCAAGCGGTACAAGCGTACTGCTAGCGGATTCGATTGTTCCATCCGCCACCCGGCCCCCGCCGCCGTTTGTGACGGTCCCACAGCCCGCGACGCGGCACACGGCGGTGGCCGCCCCCCTCGCGACGATCTTCTTCTACGCTCGAGCGTCGAACACCTGATCCAGGAGGGGGCCATGGCGACGGGACCGACGCATGCGATGAGCGGGCTGGCGGCGTGGGCGGCGGTGACGGCGCTGGCCGACACGCACGCGATCGGCCAATTATCGCCCAAGACCTGGGTCGTCGGGGCGACGCTGGCCTCCGGGGCCGCGCTGCTGCCCGACATCGACCACCCCAAGTCGACCGTCGCCAGCACCTTCGGCGGGGTCTCCCGCGGGGCTTCGGCGGCGCTCAGCGGGTTCAGCGGCTTCCTGTACCGCCTCACCCGCACCAAGCGCGACAGCGACCGCGACGGCACGCACCGCGGTTTCACCCACACCCTGATCTTCGCGGTGCTCGCCGGCCTGGCCACGACGGCGATCGTGCAGACCAGCCAGGGCACCGCGCTGGGCGTGCTGATGTTCTTCTTCGCCGGCCTGGCGGTGCGCGGCCTGATGCACACGTGGTGCCCCCGCAAGGACGCCATCCTGATCACGGTCGCCTCGCTGGTCCTCACGCTGGCGTGCTGGGCGTGGGCGGGCGACCAGCCCACCGACGCCGCCGCCTTCGGCCTGGCGGTGATGATCGGCTGCGTGGCGCACTTCGTCGGCGACGCCATCACCGAGCAGGGCTGCCCGATGCTCTGGCCGGTGCCGCTGACCGGCAAGACCTGGTATCCGGTGGCGCCGCCGAAGGTGATGCGCATGCGCACCGGGGGCAAGGTCGAGATGGTGCTGGTCGGCCCGGGCCTGACGATCGTCGCGGTGGCCCTCAGCTCGGTCGTGCTCTACCGGGTGGGCGCGGCGCCGTGGCTGGCCCAGCTCGACCTCCCGCCGGAGGTCATGGCCTGGATCGCCCCTTCCTCCTGATCGGTGTTCTCGCGACAAATCGCCCATCACGCCCTTCGGTATCGATAGGGTGACGTGGTCGACAGCGCCCCGGCTGGCGACTTCGCGGACCGGAGGACAGATGCGAACCCGAGTGCGTTTCGTCGTTGTGGCGCTGGCGCTGCCGCTGCTGACCGGCCTGAGCGCGTGCGGCGAGCTCCAGCAGAACACCCAGGAGGCCCAGGAGGGCATCCAGCAGGCGCAGGACCGGCTCGACGCGGGTTCGGCCTGCGTTCAGGCGATCAACATCGCCAACTTCATGCCGAACTTCGCCGACCCGCAGCAGGCCCAGGCCGACGCCCAGGCGAAGGCGCAGGAGCTGCAGCGCCTGGCCGACCAGACCGCCGACCAGACCCTCAAGCAGAACCTGCTCGACGTGCAGAAGTCGGTCGAGCAGGTCGCCTCCGGATCGGTGACCCTGGAGTCGAGCGCGGAGTGGGCCTCCGCGCAGCTGGAGAAGTACGGGCAGGTCACCACGACGTGCTCGAAGGCCATCGGCGGCTGACCCGCTCGCGGACCCGCCCGCCGGGGCCTCGCGGCTCCCGCGGGCGGGTCCGGCGCGGCCGCTCAACGCTGCGCGCTGTGGCCCTGGTCACCTAACCTTGAGTCGCGGAGGTGATGGTCATGAAGGCAGCGGTGGGCGATCAGTTGCACGTGCACAGCAAGCACGTCGACGAGGCCGACCAGACCGGCGAGATCCTGGAGGTGCGCGGGGCGGACGGCGCCCCGCCCTACCTGGTCCGGTTCAAGGACGGGCACCAGAGCCTGGTCTACCCGGGCGGCGACTGCGAGGTGGAGAAGCCGGCCGCGCAGCAGTGAGCCGTCCGGCAGCCCGGTGGGTCGGTCCCAGGGCTGGTCGAGCGGGGTCCGCACTTCCAGCCGGAAGAGGAGCCCGGGCGCGACACCCATTGCGGTGAACTGCCCCTCGACTTCGAGGCTCACCAGCCCGTGAGCCGCGTCCACGTCAACAGGGCGCGCCGCAGCATCGCGGGCGGCCGTTGCTCGTCGCCGCGCTCGGCGCGCCACGACCCGAGCCGGCGCTCCAGCGCCGACCGTCCCCCGGGCAGCTCGGCCGGCACCAGGCCGGCCACCACGCCGATGATCGCGCGGTCGGCAAGTCCGAAGGTCAACTCGGGGCTCGGTAGCCGGGGGTGCCGAACAACTGCGGGTACCGGTGCGGCCGCACCAGCGCCCACGACCGGAAGCGCTGCGCCACCTCCCGGAACCGGACCGGCGGGGACTTGCGCCTGCTCGCCTCCGACACCTCCTCCAGCTTGTCCGCAGTGGACAGACCGGACTGCTGGGGCTGATCGGCCGGTGGAGCTGCTGCGGCTGGTCGGCCAGACCACGGGAAGGCGCGCCCGCATGTACTACGTCCGGACGAACCGCGTGTACCGGAAGGACCTCGCCGGACTGCTTCCATTGGTCGCGTGTGGACGGTTGCGGCCGCTGATCGGCCTGCGGCTGCCGCTCTCGCAGGCGGAAGAAGCCCTGAATACGCACATGTCGGGGCGGGTCGTGCTCGTCACCGACCACGTTCGCGAATCCCGCCGACGCGCCGGAGCCCGAACGGATGGATGCCGGGCGGGCTCCTTAAGGTGGGCGGCAGGCTCTCTGCGAGGAGGCGGTGGCGTGTTGCGAGAAGACTGGCGTGCGGATTCGGCTGCCGACCTGCCCGCTGCCTTCGGTACCGGTGTCGCGCCGTCCGTGCCGTTGCCTCCCGGCGAGATCCTCACCGACCAGTCACCGGGGAAGGGCGATCCGGCGCCGCTGTGCTGGATCAGCGACGAGCGGCCGTCGCCGCACCTGCTCGCCGCGCTGCGCACCGACCACGAGCGCACCGGGCTGTGGCCGCTGCTGCTGTGCGACAGCAACGAGGTCTACGGCGACCGCTGCACCGTGGGGATAGTCCCCCCGGAGCCGCGAGAGCACATCGAGCGCTGGCACGCCGCCGACGTGATGGCGCGGATCTGGGACGGTCTGGTGCAGGCCGAGGACGACCTCGGGCCCGCCTACGAGCTGGAGGTGCTCGAGCCGTTCGGCTACGACTGCCCCGGCCTGGCGGCGGAGGGCAACCTGCTGGCGGACCCGGACATCCTGGCCAACCAGCAGGTGCCGCGCTTCGTCGACGCCGACACCAGGCTCGGCCTGGTGCCGGTGGAGCGCGGCGCCGACGTGCTGGCCACCCTCGGCTGGTCTGGCGCGGCCAACCACGTCTCCCGCACGGCCGGCCTGGCCGCGATGGCCCGCAACTGGGAGGAACGCTTCGGCGTCCGCCTCCTGCGCCTGGGCCCGGACCGCCTCGACCTCAGCGTCGCCGCACCCCCGCAGGAGATGCACCACGCCGCCGCCGTAGCAGCGGAGCACTGGACCTTCTGCCCGGACCGCATCCTCCAGGAATCGGGCAGCATCTCCGCCTACGCCCGAGAAATCCGTGGCAGAAGGACCTGGTCGTTCTGGTGGGACTGAACGCCCCAGATGGGGCGTTCAGCAGGCCGAAGGCCTTCCGGCCGGAGGGCGGAGGTCTTTAAAACCCACCCCACCCTCACCGCGGGGCCGCCGGACGACCACGCAAAGCCACTGGAAGAGCTCCCGCTGGGCCGGGAACGCTCGCGCCTTCCCGGCCCAGCGTCCCCGCCTTCAGACGCTGCGCGTCTGCCGCCTGAACCACACCGCCAACACCTCCACCACCATCACCGCGCCGAAGGTGAGCAGCAGGACGGTGGTCACCACTCCGAACTCGAGCACCCGCGAGGCGTTGAGCAGGTAGTAGCCGATGCCGCCCGCGCCGACCAGGCCGAGCAGCGTTGCCGACCGGATGTTCGTGTCGAGCTGGTACAGCACATGCGCGACGAACGCCGGTGCGGCCTGCGGGAAGGTCGCCGCGAAGAAGACCTGCACCCGGCTCGCGCCGGTGGCGCGCAGCGCCCGCTCCAGCCCGCGGTCGACCTCCTCCAACGAGTCGGCGACGAGCTTGCCGAGCAGCCCGACCGATCCGACGCCCAGCGCGAGGGCACCCGCCACCGGGCCGAGGCCGGTGATCACCACGAACACGATCGCCAGCACCAGTTCCGGCACACCGCGCACCAGCAGCACCACGCCGCGGAAGAACCGGACCACCGCGGGGCTCGGCGCGACGTTGGCCGCCGCGAGCGCCCCCACGGGCAGCGACAGCACCGCCCCGATCAGCGTGGCTGCCAGCGCGATCTGCACGGTGACCAGCAGCTCCGACAGCAGCTCGGGGAGGATGCCACCGGTTTCGGGTGGCCAGAACAGCGCGATGGTGGGGCCGAACTCGGTGATGCCCCGGCCGAGCTGCTCGAACGAGATTTCGGTTCCCCAAACCGATGCCGCGACGACCAGCGCGGTGAGCAGCCAGTAGCCGGTCCTCCGCACCCGCGCGAGGTTCCAGGGCCGGCTGATCCGCGCGCCGGTGGGACCCGGTCGGCGGCGCAGCCGCGCGAGGAGCCCGCGGTGTTCGTCGCGCGGTCCGAGCAGCGCGCCGCGGATCGCGCCGGAGACGATCTCCACTGCCACGCAGAGCCCGAACACCACCGACGCCAGCGCGATGCCCCGCTGGTAGTCCAGGGTCCGCAGGGCGTCGGCGATCGCCTGCCCCAGTCCGCCGACGCCGACGAAGCCGAGCACGACCGACACCCGCAGGTTGATGTCGAGCCGGTGCAGCGAGGTCGCGACGAACGACGGCAGCACCTGCGGCAGCACGCCGCTGACGAGCTGCTGCGCGCGCGAGCCGCCCGCGGCGCGGATCGCGGTGCGCGGGCCCTCGTCGATCTGCTCGACCGCGTCGGCGTAGAGCTTGCCGATCATGCCGACCGAGTGCAGCCCCATCGCCAGCACGCCGGTGAGCCCGCCGAAGCCGAAGACGCGGAAGAACACGATCGCGAGCACGACGTCGGGGACCGCGCGGGCCAGCACGATCAGCGCGCGGCCGCCGTACCGGGTGGCCGGGCCTAACGCGGTGTTGCCCGCCGCGAGCACCGCCACCGGCACGCTGATCAGCGAGGCGAGCAACGTCGCGCAGACCACCACGGCCAGCGTCTGCCCGCAGAGCGCGACGAGCTCGCCGACCGGCGGGAAGTCCAGCGGGAAGGTCCGGGCCGCGAAGTCCGCGGCGTTGGCGACGCCGTCCACCAGGGTCGCGACGTTGAGCCGCAGGTCGGTGAACGCCCAGACGGCGGCCGCCAGCAGCGCGAGGGCGGTCAGCGCCGCCGCGGCGCCTTCCGCCCCCGGCCGGGCGAGCGTGCGGGGCTCGGCGCGGACCGGCTGCGCCGCGGTGGTCATGAGACCGCCACCGCCGTGAGCTCGGTGCCGACCTTGGAGTAGATCGACATGGCTTCGTCCCGGCTGAGCCCGTGCACCGGGGTGTCGAGCACGACCCGTCCGGAGCGCAGCCCGACGATGCGGTGTCCCCAGCTCAGCGCCAGGTCGACCTGGTGCAGGCTGCACACCACGGTCAGGCCGTCCTCCTCGGCGATCTCGGCGATGAGCCCCATCACCTGCGCCGCCGAGTCCGGGTCGAGCGAGGCGACGGGTTCGTCGGCGAGCAGGATCTCGGGCTGTTGCAGCAGTGCCCGCGCGACGGCGACCCGCTGCTGCTGCCCGCCGGAAAGGGTGTCCGCCCGTTGGAGGGCCTGGTCGCTCAGCCCGACGCGCTCCAGCCGTTCCAGCGCGGCGTGGCGGATGCGCTTGGGATAGCTCAGCAGGCCGAGCCGCGGTCCGCGCAGCGTGCCCAGCGCGCCGGTGCAGACGTTCTCCAGCACGGTCAGCGAGCCGACGAGGTGGAACTGCTGGAACACGAACCCGACGCGGCGCCGCAGCGCGCGCAGTCCCGCACCGCCCAGGCTCCCGACGTCCTCGCCGAGCACCTCGACGGCTCCGGAGGTGGGGAGCTGCAGGCCGTCGACGTGGCGCAGCAGCGTCGACTTGCCCGAACCCGACAGTCCGAGCAGCACCAGCACCTCGCCGCGGGCGACCTCGAGCGAGACGTCGTCGAGCGCCCGCACCCCGCCGTCGAAGGTCTTGCCGACCCGGTCGAGTGCGATCACGCGGTCTTCGCTCACTGGCACTGCTCGTCCCTCGTCACGTCGCAGACCTGGCGGATGCCGTTGTAGAAGGCGTCGTCGACCGGGGCGTAGCCCCAGCCGCCGATGTCGCCGAGCTTGCAGTCGCCCTGGCAGAAGCCGTTGGCCCGCAGGTAGCCGGAGTTGGCCTTCTCCCGCAGCGCCGCGGTGACCTTCTCCCGGACCTGCGGGTCGAGCTCGTCGCTGACGGCCGCCGGCGAGCCCGGCACGGTCTCCGAGCGCCAGACCGTGCGCAGTTCGCCCGGCTTGAGCTGGCCCTTCTCGATGAGCTGGGTGTCGACCGTGGCGTTCTGGGCGAACCCGGCGTCGCAGTCGCCCTTGGCCACCGCCAGCGCGGCCGAGTCGTGGCCGCCGGAGTAGATCGGCTGGATGTCGGTGTCCGGGTTGATCCCGGCCTTCAGCAGACCGGCCTTCGGGTACAGGTAGCCCGAGGTGGAGGTGGGGTCGACGAAGCAGACCTTCTTGCCGCGCAGGTCGGCGAGGCCGTTGATGCCGGAGTCCGGCCGGGTGATGCCGTAGGAGAGGTACCCGGGCGCCTCGCCCTCGGCTTCGACCTGCCCGGCCACCGCGGTGGCCGCCACGCCCTTGTTCTTGGCCAGCACGTAGGAGAACGGGCCGTACTGCGCGATGTCGATCTTCCCCGCGCGCTGGCCCTCGATGACGGCCGCGTAGTCGGTCGCCTGCTGGAAGCGCACGGTCTTGCCGGTCTCCGCGGCGAGCATGTCCAGCACCGGCTGGTAGCTCGCCTGGAGACTGGTCGACTCCTCGGAGGGGATGGAGGCGAAGACGATCTCGTCGCCGCCGGCAGCGCTTTGGTCAGCGGCGCTGGGTCCGCAGGCGGTGAGTGTGAGCGCCACCGCGGCGAAGCCGGCGGCGGCACCGGCCAGTCTGCTGGTGCGCATGGCTGGGAACCTCCTGGACATTCTCTGTCCTCAGTGGACTTGGACGATGGCGGGCAGGTCGCGGACGGAGTCGATGACGTGGGTGGCACCGGCCTCGGTGAGCTCGGCGGTGCCGTGGGCGCCGGTGAGCACCCCGGCGACGACCGACGCGCCTGCGCGCAGTCCCGATCCGATGTCGTAGGCGGTGTCCCCGACGACGGCGACGTGGCGGACGTCGTCGACGCCCAGCCGCAGCAAAGCGGTGAGCACCATGTCGGGGTACGGCCGGCCGCGGCCGGCCTGCGCGGGCGTGAGGGTGAGGTCGGCCAGGCCCTCCCAGCCCAGCGCGTCGATGATCTGGCGTTGCGTGGCCTCGGAGAACCCGGTGGTCAGCGCGACCTTCACGCCGGAGCCGCGGAGCCGCCGGATGGTCTCGGCCGCGCCGTCGATCTCGGCGCACTCGCCGACCCGCCTGCCGTAGGCGCGCTCGAACGCCTCGTTGGCCTGCCGCGCCCGGGTTTCGTCGCCGTCGAGCAGCGTGCGGAACACCGAGATCTTCGACTCGCCCATGGTTCGGCGGACGTGGTCGAGCATGCCGGGGAAAGCCGGGTCGGACTCGGCGACGCCGACCTCGGCGATCGCGTCGGTGAAGGCCGCCTCCACCAGACCGCCGTCGGCGACGGTGGTCCCGGCCATGTCCAGGACGACCAGCTCGATCATGAGCGCTCCTCGATCTCGCGCAGCGTGTCCTCGGCGATCGCCGGGGAACCGGTCATCCCGCGCCCGCCGGGCCCGGTGACCAGCCAGATCCCCGGCCGGACCTGCTCGCGGTGCACGACCTGCGACTTGTCGGCGGTCTGGGCGTAGACGCCCGCCCAGCGGCGGGTGACGCGCGGCAGCGAGCGGCCGAGCAGCTCCTCGGAGCGGCGCACCAGGTGGTCGTAGGGCTCCTCGCGCACGTCGAAGGGGAATGGCTCGGCGTACTCGTGGGTGTCGCCGATGGTCAGCCCGCCGTCGAGGCGCTGCACCATCAGCAGCTGCATCCCGTTCTCGGCGGCGACGGGCGGCTGCGGCTCGGCGCGGTTCAGCTCGTCCAGCGCGGCGCCCCGGTATGCGGGGTAGTAGCGCAGGCTGTCACCGTCGGCGATCGAGGTCGCCAGCTCCTCGCCGAGCGGGTCGGTCTGCATCATCTGCAGCCGCACGCGGCGCACTGGCAGTTCGGGCCGCAGCTCGCGGACCAGGCCGCCGAGGGCGGCGCCGGTGCACAGCACGACCGCGTCGGCCTCGTGGCGCTGCGCGGTGTCGTCGCGGACCCAGCCCTCGCCGGCGTCGCGGACCTCGCGGCCGGGCAGCCACGTGTAGCGGCCGGTGGCCTCCAGGTGGGCGCGCAGCGCGGGCAGCGCGACGCGGGACTCCACGGCGCCGTCGCGCTCGCACCACAGGGCGGCCCGGAAGTCGCCCCGCAGCACCGGGTTCAGCGCCCTCGCCTCGGCGGCGCCGACCAGCTTCGCGCCGCGTTCGGCGAGGTCGGTCATGCCTTCGGCTACCGCGACCTCGGCGTCGGTGCGCAGCAGGGTCAGCGACCCGTTGGGCCGGAAGCCCACCCCGGGCACGTCGGCTCCGATGCGCTCCCACGCCTCGCGGGCGCGCAGGGCCAGCTCCAGGTCGGGGCCGGGTTCGCGGCCGCTGACCCACACCAGGCCGAAGTTGCGGACCGATGCGCCGCGCGCCTCCGGCTCGCGCTCCAGCTGCACCACGTGATGGCCGTTCTCCAGGGCGCGCAGCGCGTGCATGGTGCCCAGCGCGCCGCCGCCGACGATCAGTACTCGCACGGGACACACCGTCACGGCCACGGGCGAATGGGCTGTGGTGGCGGCACGAACGCGGAGTGAACAGCGAGCGACGGTCTAGATCAGTTATTCCGCCGTTATATTCGGCGGTCCATTCCGCCGCGAAATGCCCGTCGGAACACCGCAACCGCCCATAACAGGGCAAACTGTCGAATGCCGTCGATCTGGGTGCCCGCGGTCCGCGCGGCACCGTCCACAGCGAACGGCTCGCCGAAACCGGGAGGACTTCTCGTGCGCACCTTCAAGCTCCAGCTCCAGGTCACCGCCGACGGCTACCTGGCGGGCCCGAACGGCGAGATGGACTGGATGACGCTGCCGTGGACCGACGACATGAACTCCTACGTCGACGCGCTGACCGAACCGGTCGACCGCATCGTGCTCGGCCGCAAGCTCGCCGAGGGGTTCATCCCGGCGTGGGCGTCCCGGCCGGAGGGCGAGACGCAGGAGACGATCGACTGGATGATCGGCACGCCCAAGGTGGTGATCTCCGACAGCCTCACCGAGTCGCCCTGGGACGGTGCCGTCGTCGCGGGCGGCGACCTCGCCGAGACCGTCGCGCGGCTCAAGGCAGAGCCCGGCGGCGACCTGATCACCTACGGTGGCGCGACGCTCGCGTCCGAACTGATCGCCAGGGGCCTGCTCGACGAACTGCACCTGTTCGTCAACCCCACCGCCATCGGAACCGGCCTGCCCGTGTTCCCCGACACCGGCACGTACCAGCGGTTCCGGCTCGTCACGGCGCGGCCGTTCGACTGCGGGATCACCGCGATGCACTACGAGCCGGAGCGCTCCTGACGCGGCGGGTCACCGGCGCAGGCGGGTCACGAAGCTGAAGCGGTCGCCGCGGAACAGCGACCGGACCCGCTCGATCGGCGTCCCGTCCGGCTCCCACGACACCCGGTGCAGCAGGATCATCGGCGTCGCCGGGTTGGTGCCGATCAGCAGCGCCTCCCGGGGCGTGGCCAGCACCGTCTCGATGCGTTCCTCGGCCTCGCCGAACACCACGCCCAGCTCCTGCTGCAGGAACGCGTACAGCGAGCCGTCGGCGTCGAAGTCGCCGAGCAGCCGCGGGAACCGTTGCCGCGGCAGGTAGCTCGACTCCAGCCCGACGCGTTCACCGCCCGCAAGCAGCACCCGTTCCAGGTGGATCACCTCGCCACCGGGCTCCAGCCCGAGATCGGTGGCGAGCTGCGGGTCGGCGGGCAGCGCCTCGGCGCTGATCACGGTCCGGCCGGGCTCGAGGCCCTGCGTGCGGATGCCCTCGGTGTAGCTGACCAGCGCCAGCGGTTGCAGCAGCTTCGGCGGCGCGACGACGGTCCGGCTGCCCTGCCTGCGCAGCAGCCTGCCTTCGAGCACCAGCTCGCCGACCGCCTGGCGCAGCGTCACCCGGGACACGCCGTAGCGCTCGGCCAGCTCGCGCTCGGCGGGCAGGACGGCGCCCTCGCCGAGCTCCTCGATCAGCCCGAGCAGCTCGGTCTTGACCGCGTAGTAGCGCGGGATGCGGCCGTGGTCCGGCACACCGGCCCGGACCGGTTCGCCCGCTCGGTGCGGAGGGCTGTCGTTTCGCACGAGTCCGCAGCCTAGAGCGCGACCACGCTCAGAATGGCCCTCGCGTGATCGTCATCGCCACGACGACGATCACCACACCCAGCCCGCCGTAGAGCAGGATGTCGATCGCCCGGCTGCGGATCGCCAGCAGCCCGGCCTGCTCGTTGGTGAGCAGCGCGCGCAGCACCGCCGCCAGCACCAGCGCGACGCCGATCAGCACCGAGCCCTGCCGCCAGTGCTGCATCGCGATGCGCAGGAACCCGATCAGGGCGACCAGCACCACCGCGGCGAAGGGGAAGTGCGCCGACGCCCTGGTCTTCCCGCCGAACCCACCGGTCATGGCGTCCTCCTCGTTCCCGAGCTCCCGACGGTCGCGGCGCCGTTTTCAGGACGCCGCGCGCTCGGCGGCTTCCACGACGTTGCTCAGCAGCATCGCCCGCGTCATCGGGCCGATGCCGCCCGGGTTCGGCGAAAGGAACCCTGCCACCTCGGCGACGTCGGGGTGCACGTCCCCGGCCAGCCCGGAGTCGGTGCGGGTCACGCCCACGTCGAGCACCGCGGCACCGGGGCGCACCATGTCCGCGGTGATCAGGTGCGGACGCCCGGCGGCGGCGACGACGACGTCCGCGCGGCGGACCTCCTCGGCCAGGTCCTTGGTGCCGGTGTGGCAGAGGGTGACCGTGGCGTTCTCGCTGCGGCGCGTGAGCAGCAGGCCGATGGGGCGGCCGACGGTGATGCCGCGGCCCACGACGGCGACGCGGGCGCCCGCCAGCGGCACGTCGTAGCGGCGCAGCAGCTCGATGATCCCGCGCGGCGTGCACGGCAGCGGCGCCTGCTCACCGAGGACCAGGCGGCCGAGGCTGATCGGGTGCAGGCCGTCGGCGTCCTTCTCCGGCGCGATGCGCTCGAGCAGCGATCCGGCGTCGAGCTGCTCGGGCAGCGGCAGCTGGATGATGTAGCCGTGGCAGGCCGGATCGGCGTTGAGCTCGTCGACGACGGCCTCGACGTCGGCCTGGGAGGCGTCGGCGGGCAGCTCCTTGCGGATGGAGTTGATGCCGACCTTCGCGCAGTCGTTGTGCTTGGCCCGGACGTAGGAGTGCGAGGCGGGGTCGTCCCCGACCAGCACCGTCGCCAGGCCCGGGGTGTGGCCCTGCTCGGCGAGGCGTGCGACCCGGGGCCGCAACTCCTCGAAGATGGTGTCCTTGGTGGCCTTGCCGTCGAGAATCGTCGCGCTCACGGCTGTTCATCGTCCCAGATCGCGCGGGCGGCGCACCGCCCGGTCCGGCAACGCCGCGATGCAGACCGCCACCAGGGTCAGCCCGACCCCGGCCACTGTGGACATCGGCACGGTCTGGCCGGGCACCGGCGCCAGCAGGTCCAGCAGCAGCGCCCCCAGCAGCTGGCCGGCGATCATGCCCATGCTCAGCAGCAGCACCCCGGTGTGGCGCACGAGCGCGACGGCACCGCCGATGACGAAGATGCCCAGGAAACCGCCGATGTAGAGCCACGGTTCGGGCGGTGCGCTCTGCGGCAACCCGCGAAGCGCCACCTCCACGGCGAACACCACGAGCAGGGCAAGGGTGCCGGTCCCGAAGTTCAGCGTCGCCGCCATCACCGACGACCGGGACGTCTGCTGCACCCGGCCGTTCACCGCCGCCTGCCAGGCCAGCCCGATGCCCGCGAACAGCGGCAGCAGCACCAGCCAGCTCGCCTGGGCCGTCCCGAGCTTCGCCGACACCGCGACCAGTACGGCCACCACGGCCAGGCCCGCGCCCAGCGCCCGGGGGAACGTCACCGGCTGCGGACCCGCGGGGCCGAGGCCGAGCCGGTCGACCAGCAGCCCGCTGCTGACCTGCCCCGCCACCACCGTGACCGTGAACAGCGCGACGCCCAGCTCGATGGCGGCCGTGCCCTGGCTGATCACCAGATAGCCGCCGCACACCCCGCCCAGGCACTGCCACCAGCGCAGACCGCCGCCGGAACGAACCTCGGCGACCACCCGCCGCACTCCGTTGCGGGCCTTCGGCAGCACCGCCGTGCACACGACCAGCACGACCAGACCGGAGCCGAACGAGATCACCGCCGCCGCGATGCCGTCGTGCATGCGCACGCCGAGCGTGCCGTTGATCCGGGACTGCAGGGCCAGCAGCACCCCGACCGCGGTCGCCCCGGCCAGGCCGAGGACCTTGCGCAACGAGTGCGTCCGCGATGGCGTTGTGGTGGTGTCGGCACGAGTTGTCACGTGGGAGCAGTCTCCTCCGCCACCCTGGGGACGCGCGATCCGCGGACGCTGTGACGTGCGACAAGCAACACCGACATCAGGGCCGCGGTTCCGGCCGCCGCCGCGGCCGCCGCCGGACCCGCGGTGTCCAGCATCGAGCCCGCCACCGGCGAGGCCACCGCGACGCCGGTCGTGGTGGCGGTGGAGAACCAGCCGAACGCCTCCGAGCGGCGCTCCTCCGGAGCGATCTCGGCGAGCCTGCCGTTGACCGCCGCCAGCGTCGGCGCGATCGCGGTACCGCCGGCGAACAGGATCACACCGACCAGCCACGGCGAGGCCGGTTCCGCCAGCGGTGGCAGCGCCGGGACCAGCGCGACCAGGCCCAGCGCGGCCAGCAGCGCGCGCAGCCACAGCCTCGGTCTGCCCGTCACCCCACCCACGAGCAGTCCGCCCACCAGCGAGCCGACCGCCCAGACCGCCGCGAGGATCCCCGCCAGTTCGGGCGTGCCCCGCTCGCGGGACCAGCCGACCAGCACCAGGTCCACCGACACCAGCCCGCCGACGATCAACGCGGAGAACGCGAGCATCGGCACGAACCCGGGCAACCGGAACAGCGATGCGCCGCCGCCGCCCTCGGCGCGGATCGGGGCGTCGCGCAGACCCGCCCGCCACAGCGCTGCGGCGAACACCGCGGGCCCGACCGCCGAGGCCACCGCGCACAGCAACGTCGCGACCACGGGGTTCCAGAACGCCACGGCCGACGCGGCCAGCACCGGGGTGACCACGAACAGCAACTCCTGCATGGTCGCCTCGACGGCATAAGCGGCCTCCCGCGCCGGGCCCCGCGAGATCCGCGGCCAGATCGCCCGGCCCACCTGGGTGACCGGCGGGTGCGCGAGCCCGGTCAGCATGCACAGCGGCAGCAGCACCCACCACAGCTCCGGGTCGAGCGGGCCGCCCGGCCGCGCCAGCAGCGCGATCACCACCAGCCCCACCCCGTAGAGCGCGCCCGTGGCCAGCAGCAGCTTCGGCGCCGAGCTGCGGTCGGCGGCGCGGCCGCGCAACGGGCCCGCGATTCCCTGGCCGATCGTCAGCGCCGCGCCGAGAACTCCGCCGGTGGCGTAGGAACCGGTCCAGTCGGCGATCAGGAAGCTCATGACCATGGCGATCGCCGGCATGTGCAAGCGTCCCAGGAGGCTGCAGACCATCAGGCTCGTGGCGTTCGGGACGGCGGCCAGCAGGCGGTAGGGGCGCAGCACGATCCAACTGTGCCTTCTGGCACGGGCGTGCCGCTAGTGATTAACCACCCACCGCAGCCCGCGGACCTCTGGCGGAATCGCACCTGGTGGTGTGATGTTGTGCGGGCTGCCGACACGGCAGGCTTGGGAACCGCGGCGGACGAAGATGATCTCGGCACCCGCACGTGTGCTGGGACAACGGGACAGAACTGGCACAGCGGACCCACCACGGACACCCCGTCGAGTAGCGTCTGGTGCGGGGTGGAGTCGATGTGCCTGGTTGAGAGGGGGAGGATGTCACCCATGTCGCGTCCGACAGCGATCAGTCCGGAGGAGCAGGAGCAGGCGGCCCGCAGGATCGGGGTCCTGCTTTTACAGGCCGCCCCCGAGGACTGGCAGGAGATCACGGTGGAGTACCGCGCCACCGGTGAGTACCACGACCTGCTGGGTGAGGTCACCACGCCGGACGGCACCGCGCGTTCCTGGGAACCGCCGGAGGAGCTGCGCGGCATCTTCGAGCAGCTCCGCGACGGCATGTACCGCCCCGACGTGGGAACGTGGCTGAGCGCGCTCTACGTCGTGGAACGCCCGTCCAGCTACCGCATCGACATCAACTTCGACTCCGAGCCGAGGTGGCAGCGCCCCCTCCCCCGCGCCGCCTACGCCGACGAGCTCCGCCGGTACCCGCGCGCCGAGGAGAACGTGCCCGACTGGCTGCGCGAGAAGATCGACGGCCGGGAGCCCTCCGAGGCCCGGGACACCGCCGACACCCCCACCGCCGCACAGGAAGCCGTCGCCCCCGCGGAGCCCGGCACCGGCGGCGCGCCCCGCTTCCGCACGGCGGAGACGTTCGACGACTTCGACGAGCAGGGCCGCCCACTGGTGGCGACCAGGAACCCGGTGCAGCCCGACGAGGTCGCCGCGCTGCGCCAGTACCTGGAGAACGCGCCGATCGTGCTGGCCTCCCGGGAGAACGAGGAGGACCTGCTCGCTCCCGACCGCGCGGCCACGGTCCCCGGCACCTGGCACACCGACGGCTCCTGGCTGTGGCAGGGCGCGGTGGCCTACTACCTCGCGCAGTACGGCGTGCCGCCGGAGGCCGACCTGGTCGAGCACATCCGCGCCCGGCGTTTCACCCTCGCCGAGGTCGACGACGCCACCCGCGACGCGGCCGTCAGCGAACTGCTCGACCAGCCCGCCGACGACGAATTCGGCGAATCCGGTGAGCCGGGTGACGCCGGTTCGGACTTCGCCGCCGAGCGGGCCGAGCATGCCGACTCCTACGCCGACTCCACCGAGTACTCCGAAAGCCCGGCGGTGGCGCAGGTCGCGGACACGCCCGCCGCGGCGGACTCCGGGGATCACGTGGACGACGACCAGCCCGGCCACCGGCGCGAGTACGAGGACGAGCCGTACGAGGACAGGTCGTTCACCGACGAGCTCGACGACCGGCCCTTCGGCGCCGAGTCGTTCGACGACGACTCGGCGCGCGCTGAGCGGTCGGACACCGCGGACTCGTGGTCGCCGGAGCCGGAGACGCCGAGCGCGGCCGACGACGACCACTCGCGGCTCGACGCGCAGGAAGTCTTCGCGAAGCTGCACGACAAGCTCACCGAGTACGCCGTCGACGGCTCCGACTACCGCATCGGCAGCCACAGCAGCGGCGCGCGCTCGCTGGTGCAGGAGGGCCCGGACTGGATCGTCACGGCGGGTGCCGACGACGAGTTCGGCTCCGACGTCCGGTTCTCCCGCCCCGACCAGGCCGCCGCCTACCTGCTCGGCAGCCTCCTGCTGTCCAGGCCGGCCGGCCAGGTGCCGCAGGACGCCGAGCCTGCACGTCCGGTCGCCGAGCCCGAGCCGGAAACCGAGGCGGACGAGGACGCCGTGGCGTCGGCCGACGCCGAGGCGGACGCACGGGAACCGCACGACGCGGCGACCTCGGGCGAGGCCCCGGCCGCGCAGCAGTCGCAGTTCGACGGCGAGACGAGGGTCGCCCAGCAGCCCCAGTTCAGCAGCGAGGCGACGGTCGCCCAGCCGACGGTCGCCCCGGAACACCCGGTCGCGCCCGAGGTTCCGGCCGCCGCCGAGCAGTCGCAGCGCCCGGATCCCGAACCCCGCCGCCAGGAGCAGAGCGCGGGCGGCCACTTCCTGTTCACCGCCAACCAGGATCCGCAGCCAGGGCAGTCTCCCCAGCAGGACGCCGCGCCCGGTGCTCCGGTCGAGGAGCCGACCCGGTTCCAGCCCGCCCCGCGGATGGACCGCCCGGCCCCGCCGGCCGGTCCGCCTGCCTCGCCGGCCGGTCCGCCTGCCTCGCCGCCCCCCGCGCACCCGGCGTCGCCGCCCGGCGGCATGCCCGCGCAGGCGGCCGCGCCCGGCGGTCCGAACGGACCGGGGCAGGCCCGCCGCCGCTCCCGAAGCGCTCGCCGCGCCCGGAGCAGGGCGCGGCGGTGCCGCCGCCTCCGGCGGCCCGCGCAGCAAGCCCGGCCGGTGGCGCGGAGCGCCGCCCCGGCCCCGGTGGGCCGGGCATGGCGGGGCCGCCCCGGCAGGGGCCGCCGATCCCGCCCGGCGCGGCCGGAGGCCGTCCGCCGCAGGGCGGCGGGCCGGAGCAGGGGCGTCCGCCGCAGGGCGCGGGCCAGCAGATCCAGCCGCTCGGCGGTGAGCCGCCGCTGACGCTGTACCGGGACCGGCGCCACGTCGTGCTCCAGCCGGGTACCGACCTGGACCGCTTCGGCGACCCCAACGGCAACGTCGCGTACGCGATCCGCACGCCCTACACGCAGCGTTCGCTGCCGCCGCAGTGGGCCAACCGCGCGTACTTCGCCTACCGCGTGCAGCGGCCGGTGCAGGTGCTGCGGGGCACGGCGGTGCCGTGGTTCGAGCAGCCGGGCGGTGGCACGGCCTACGTGCTGCCCACCTCGATCAGCGACCTCGTCGCCGACGGGACGCTGATCGAGCTGACGGGCAACGAGGCACCGCCTCGCCCGTCCATGGAGTGACCAGGACGCAGTCTGGAGTTCGGGGTGCGCGCGGCTAGGCCGCGGGCACCCCGAACTGCGTTCAGGGGTCCGGAGCAGGTGATCCGGGCTCGCGGGCCGAGCGCGCCGGGGCACGGTGGCACGGGGCAGACGCGGCAGCGTCTCGCCGAACGGGACGGGTAGTGCGCACGGCGCCCAACGCTGGGCGACAGCGCGGGGGCGGACGGCCTGGGCGCAGGGGCGGGGTCGGTCGGCGAGGCGGCGGGCTCGGTCGGTGGGCGCGATCCAGACGCGCACGGGATTCGTTCGCCGCCGGTTCGGTTCTGGCGCGTGTCCGGGATCAGGCCGCCTAACCGGGGCCGGTCCGCCGGTTCGGGTTCCGTCCGCCGGTTCAGGTTCGATCCGCCGGTTCAGGTTCGATCCGCCGGTTCAGGTTCGGCGTAACTCTCCGGGACCGAACCGCCTTTTTCGGCACCACGCCCCCTGCCCGGGATCGACCCACCCATCCAGGACGGGGCCGCGCTATCCGGGATTGGCCTGCCTGTCCGGAAGCGGTCTGCCGGTTCGGGTTCGGCCCGTCCTTCCGCCTCTCCGGGGTCGGCCTGTCTGTCCTGGTCGGCCCACCTGTCCTGGATTCCCGCAGGTTCGTGACCGTGCCATGTATCCGGGATCGGGCCGCCTACACGGGATTGGCCTGCCCGTCCGGATCTGGCCAGCTCTTGATCTGGCCGCCTCGCCGTGATCCGCCCCGCCAGGCCGTCTGTCCGAGATCCGCGCGGTTCTTGATCAGGTCGCCTGTCCGAGATCCGCCCGGCGCTTGATCTGGCCCTCTTCGAGATCCGCCCGCGGGTTCGGGATCTGACCGGGGAACCATCCCGGCTGGGCTCGGGACCCGCTCCCTCCAGCCGCTGCCCGTGTCTGCCCTGGCTCGGCTCGGGTCGTCAGTCGACGTGGAGGCCGTGGGCGGCGGCGAAGGCGAGCGCGGTCATCGAGTCCACCCGCGCGCCCCTGAGCACGGCCTGCACCAGGCCGTCGGCCTCGATGCGCGCCCCGCGCAGGTTCGCCTCCTCAAGCCGGGTGCCGAGCAGCCGCGCTCCGCTGAGGTCGGCCTCCCGCAGATCGCACTTGCGCAGGTCGCACTCGCTGAGGTTGGCCTCGCGGAAGCGGATTCCGCGCAGGTCCGTGCCGCGCAGGTCGGCGCGGCCCATACCGGCCAGCGTCATGTCGGTCTCGCGGACGGTGAACGGGCGGAACCGGCAGTCGACGAACCCGGAGCCCAGCATCGTGCAGCCCTCCACAGTGGAGTGCTGGAACACGGTGCGGTCGAAGCGGCACGACCGGAACGCCGTCGCGCGGTGAACGCTCTCCCCCAGGTCGGTACCCGTGAAGGTGCACTCGGTGAAGACGCAGCTGGTGGTGCGCAGCCCGCGCAGGTCGGCGTCGGTGAAGTCGCAGCGCTCGAAGCTGCGGCCGTCCCACTCCTGGCCCGTCAGCACCGCGTCGCTGAAGTCCTCACCCACCGCGATCGTCATGCGGCGAGCCTGCCACACGGCCACGACAGCCCCTGTCACCAGGCGAACCCGCCTGCGGTCCTCCTGGCCACGGCGATCGTCGGGAAGTCAGTGGCCAACACCCCCACGCATTCGTGAGTGGTATTAGCAGTTGGTTGCCACTGATGTCACTCGCGTCCAAGCCCCGGGGCCGTGCCGTCCGCTTTCCTGGTCAGTTCTCGGCCCCACAGCGGCGCATCGCCAGGAGGACGTAGGCCCGGGTGGCCTGTTCCAGTTCGGCGACCGCGACGTGTTCGTCGTGCGCGTGGGCGTAGCGGACGTCGCCGGGGCCGAACTGCAGCGTCGGCACGCCGGCGCCCGCGTACAGGCGCAGGTCCGTGCCATACGGCGCACCGAGCACCTCCGGCTTCGCGCCGCCCACGTCGACGACGGCCTGCGTCGTCTCTTCGAGCAGCGGGTGACCGGTGGGGAGGCGGCCGCTGGCGAACATCCCGCCCGGCCAGCTCACCCGGACCGGGTGCTGCGACAGCCACGGGTCGGCCTCGCACGCGCGGCGGACGGCTTCGGCGAACTCGGCCTTGGCGTCGTCGATGCCTTCGTCGAGCCGGACGCCGTAGCGGCCCTCGGCGATCGCTAGGTCCGGCACGGTGCTCGCCCAGTCCCCCACGCGGGCCATGCCGACCGACAGCGGGTACGGCACGTCGAGGTGCGCGACCAGCGGATCCGGGTCTGCGTTGCGCCGCGCTTCCAGGTCGCGCAGCGCGGGCAGCAACTCCGCGAGCTTCTCCAGCGCGTTCACGCCCCGGGTCCGCGTGGAGCCGTGGGTGCCCTGGCCGGGAATCTCCAGTCGGAAGGTGAGCGAGCCGCCGTTGGCGGCCACGATCGTGCCCGCGCTCGGTTCGGCGAGCACGCAGGCGTCCCCGCGGTGACCGCGCCGCAGCGTCGCGAACGCTCCGAGTCCGCCGTCCTCCTCGCCGCTGACGGTGTGCACGCCCACTGGTCGCCGCAGGCGAATGCCGGCGGTACGCAGCGCCTCCAGAGCACCGAGGAACGCGGCGACACCGCCCTTCATGTCGCAGGTGCCGCGTCCCGCGGCGAGCCCGTCGTGCACGCGCAGCGCGTACGGGTCGCGATCGGGCCAGCGGTCGAGGTCGCCCGGCGGCACGACGTCGGTGTGGCCGCAGAACACCAGCGCGGGATCGCCATCGCCGTGCACGCCGACGCAGCCGTAGGCGATGTCGCGGTCGGCTTCCTGGCCGGGGAACTCGGGGTCCTCCCGCAGTTCCGCGACGTCGATGCGCCAGTGGTCGACGCGGTGCCCGAGGCCGCCGAGCCGGTCGGCGCACCAGCGTTGCGCGTCCTGCTCGGCCGCGGTGCCGCCGACGCTGGGGATGGCGACCAGCTCGCGGAGGTCGGCGAGCACGCGGTCGACGTCGACGGCGTCGAGGGCGCGGCGTTCGAGGTCGGAGGGGGTGCCCGGAGTGTCCACGTTGCGAGTGTGTCGCATCCGTCCAGCGGAACCACGGGCGCCCACTACCATCGCCGCGTGGCCGAAGGCGACGGAACCGAGCGGGAATTCGAGATCGGCAAGGACGGGCTGGGCGGCATCGTCGTCGGGATGGACGGCAGCCCGGCGAGCTTCCACGCCGCCGCGTGGGCGGCGGGGCTGGCTCGCCGCGAGCGGGCACGTCTGGTGCTGGTCTACGTGGAGGCCGTGGGCGGCGTCGCCTACTGGTCACCGATGGGGGTGGCGGTGGCGAGCGAAGCCGCCGAGAGCCTCGTGGAGGAGCTGAAGAAGGAAGTCGTCAACCACCTGAAGTGGATCGACATCGACTGGGACTTCGTGCACCAGCGCGGCGACCCGGCCGTGGGGCTGGAGCAGGTCGCCGAGCAGTACCGGGCCGACCTGATAGTGGTCGGCCGCTCTCGCCGGCGCGGGGGCCTGCTCGGCACCGTGCCCGCGACGCTGGTCGTGGAGGCCGTACGTCCCGTGGTCGTCGTGCCCTGAGGGGGCTCGGTCCGCAGGATCGGATCGGATGCCGCCGGTGGCAGAAGGTCATCGGCGGCTGAAGGCGGTCGGTGTCAGGAGGCCATCGGTGGTGGCCGGAACAGGTGTGCGGGGGGCCGGTGGCAGCAGCCGGTGGCAGATAGTGGCAGATGGCGACAGAAGGCCATCGGTGGCGGCCGGCGGCTGGAAGCTGGCTGCCGATGGCAGGAGGTCGCTGGCGGCAGAAGGCCGTCGGTGACGGCCGGAACCGTGTGCTTGGCCGGTGTCGAGACCCCGTCGATCCGGCGGGGCAGGTGTGCGCCCGGTGTGCCAGGCCGGAGGCCCGGCGGCTGTTGACGGCCGCCGGGAAGCTCACTGCGCCGAGCCCGCGTCAGTCGATGATGGTCGCGGCGTGGTGCAAGCCGCCGAAGCACTTCGTCTGGTGGGACAGCAGGTCGACCGCGACCCCACCGCCACCTGCGAAGCAGTCGTCCATGGTGACGGACTCCTGCGCGTGCGCCGTGCCCATCACGAGTGCCCCGGCCAATGACAGACCACTGATGAAAGCCGCGGAAAGTGCGCGTCGCATGCTGATCAACTCCTGCTCGTCGTCATCCCATCCGCCCCCGGCCAGAGGCGTGATGACAACTTGCACCGGTTGATCTCTGGAAGTTCTGATGATCACCGCATCGGACGTCACCCGCGTGGACCGCTCGACGGCGAACGCCGCCGGCGTCGCTACCTGCGCCCGCCCTGCGGCAGTGAGTCGTGCTGCGAGGACTCGGGTGGCCAGACGTAGCGAATGTCGGGCTCGCGTTCCTCGTTGTGCCTGCCGTCGGTGCGCTCGGCCTCGACGAAGCCGTGCCGTTCGTAGAAGCGCTGCGCCGGTCCGTTGACCTGGAAGGTCCACAGCGCCAAGCCGCCGGGGCGGCGTTGCTTCGCCAGCTCGAGGAGGAGATCTCCGATGCCCTGTCCCCGCCACTCGGGGGCGAGGTAGAGCTGGCTGAGCAGATCACCGTCGAGCACCAGCAGGCCGACCACGGACCGGTCCGCCGTCGCGACCCACGTCTCGCACTGGGGAACCACCACGTCGCGGAAGTACTCCCGCACCTCCTCATCGGTGTGCGCCCGTCGGACGCTCGGTAACGCGGCGGCGAACGAGCGCAGCCACAGTTCGGCCACCGCAGCTGAGTCCGAGCTCAGCGCACGGCGGATGACCAGGTCACTGGGGTTCACAGCACGCCAAGATGGCAGACCGGCCGTTGCGACGCAGCGGAATTTGCCGAAGACAGCGCGTCGGCCTCTCCGTGCGAACAGCTACGGACGTCCCGGTGACGGCAGCATCCTGTTGCCAACGCCGCAGGGGGAGCCCGGCGAGCCCACAGCCGCGGGGAGCAGGTCCAGGCGCCAACCGAGGGTCCGGGTCAGTGGAAGTCCCTGGATGTCGACGGCACGCGCATGTCGAGGTGCTGGAGGCGGTCGGCGCGCAGGTTGACCACCCCCTCCGCGCATTCGATGGTTCCGCGTACCAGCAGTGCTGCGCTGGTGCGGGCGATCTTGCGGTATCGCGCCCACAGGCCCGGCGTGCACACCACGTTGATCATCCCGGTCTCGTCCTCCAGGTTGAGGAACGTGACGCCACCTGCGGTGGCCGGGCGTTGCCGGTGCGTGACCGCTCCGCCGACCAGGACGCGCGCCCCGTTGTCCACTTCGGACAGATCCGCCGCCGAGAGCGCCCCCATCTTCGCCAGCCGGGAGCGGAGGAACTGCAACGGGTAGCTGTCCGGGGAGATCCCCGTGGCCCATACGTCCGCGGCGGCCAGCTCGACCCCGTCCATTCCAGGTAGCGGTGGGGCGTCCGCCGAGACCGTGGTGCCCGGCAGCCGGTCCGGACGGTCCCCGGCAGCCGCGGCGGCGTTCCACAACGCCTCGCGACGCGACAGCCCGAAGCACCCGAAAGCACCCGCGGTGGCAAGCGCCTCCATCTGCGCGGCGTTCAACGACATCCGCCTGCTCAGGTCCGCCATGCCGGTGTACGGGCCGTTCTCGTTGCGCTCGGTCACGAGCTGCTCGGCCACGCTGTCGCCGAGCGTGCGGACCGAGGCCAGTCCCAGCCGCACGGCGCGCCCGCCCTCGCTCTCCGGGTCGGGTTCCAGGTCCGCCTGCTCCCGGCTGGCGTTGACGTCGGGCCCGTGCACCCGGACCCCGTGCCTGCGCGCGTCGGCCACCAGCGACTGCGGCGAGTAGAAGCCCATCGGCTGGGCCTTGAGCAGCGCCGCGCAGAACACCGCCGGGTAGTAGCGCTTGAACCAGGAACTGGCGAACACCAGCACCGCGAAGCTGAGCGCATGGCTCTCCGGGAACCCGAAGTTCGCGAAGGCCAGCAGCTGCTGGTAGATGCGCTCGGCGAGCTCACCGGTGATGCCGTTGACGGCCATCCCCTCGAACAACCTGCCCCGCAGCCGGGCCATGCGCTCCTCGGAGCGCTTCGAGCCCATCGCCCGGCGCAGCTCGTCGGCCTCGCCCGCCGAGAAACCCGCGATGTCCACCGCGAGCTGCATGAGCTGCTCCTGGAACAGCGGCACGCCGAGGGTCTTCTCCAGCGCGGCCGCCATCAGCGGGTGCTCGTAGTCCCAGTCCTCCTCCCCGTTGCGGCGGCGGATGTAGGGGTGCACCGACCCGCCCTGGATCGGGCCCGGCCGGATCAGCGCCACCTCCACCACCAGGTCGTAGAACTTGCGCGGCTTCAGCCTGGGCAGGGTCGCCAGCTGGGCCCGGCTCTCCACCTGGAAGACCCCGACGGCGTCGGCCCGCCGCAGCATCGCGTACACCTCGTCGTCGTCGAGGTCCAGCTCGCCGAGGTCGACCTCGATGCCGTGGTGCTCGCGGGCCAGGTCGATCGCGTAGTGCAGCGCCGAGAGCATCCCCAGCCCCAGCAGGTCGAACTTGACCAGACCGACCGACGCGCAGTCGTCCTTGTCCCACTGCAGCACCGTGCGGCCGGGCATCCGCGCCCACTCCACCGGGCACACCTCGCTCACCGGCTGGTGGCAGATCACCATGCCGCCGGAGTGGATGCCGAGGTGTCTCGGGTAGCCCATGAGCTCCCCGGCCAGCTCCCGGACCTGGCCGGGAAACTCGCTGTCGTCCGGCAGTGGTCCCCAGTGCTCGATCTGCTTGCTCCAGGCGTCCTGCTGCCCCGGCGAGTACCCCAGCGCCCTGGCGACGTCCCGCACCGCCGACTTCGGCCGGTAGCTGATCACGTTGGCCACCTGCGCGGCGTGCGTGCGGCCGTACTTGCGGTAGACGTACTGGATCGCCTCTTCCCTGCGGTCGGACTCGATGTCCAGGTCGATGTCCGGGGGACCGTCGCGCTCGGGGGCGAGGAACCGCTCGAAGAGCAGGTCGTAGCGCACCGGGTCGGCGTTTGTGATGCGCAGCGCGAAGCACACCGCGGAGTTCGCCGCCGACCCCCGGCCCTGGCACAGGATTCCCGTCTCGCAGCAGAACGACACGATGTCGTGCACCACCAGGAAGTACCCGGGGAAGTCGAGCTTCTCGATCACCGCCAGCTCGTGCTCGATCTGCGCGTAGGCCGCCGGGTTGTCCTGCGGGAGCCCGTAGCGCTGCAGCGCACCCCGGTAGGTCAGCTCGCGCAGCCACTCGGCCTCGGTGCGCCCCTCGGGGACGTCGAACGGCGGTAGCCGCGGCGCCACCAGCCGCAGGTCGAACGCGCACTCCCGGCCCAGCCGGGCCGCCGCCTCGACCGCACCGGGATAGCGCGCGAAGCGCTCGGCCATCTCCGCGCCCGAACGCAGGTGGCTGCCCGCCCAGGCGGGCAGCCAGCCGTCCATCTCGTCCAGGCTCCGCCGCGCCCGGATGGCGGCGACCACGCTCGCCATCCGGCCGTTCCAGGGGCCTGCGAAGTGCGCGCCGTTGGTGGCCACCGCGGGCAGACCGGCGTCGTGGGCCAGGGCGAACAGCACGTCGTTGCGTTCGGAGTCGGTGGGCAGGCCCTGGTCGGTGAGCTCCACCGCGACGTTCTCCCCGCCGAACAGCGCCACCAGCCGGTCGAGCTCCGCGGCGGCGGCCGCCGGACCGCCCTCGGCCAGCGCGGAGCGCACCGCGCCCTTGCGGCATCCGGTCAGCACCAGCCAGTGGTCCTCGGCCGCCTCGGCCAGTTGCTCCAACCGGTAGGTGGGCCTGCCCTTCTCCTGACCGGCGAGCTGGGCCGAGCTGATCTCCCGGCACAGCCGCGCGTACCCGCCGGGATCACGGGCCAGGACCAGCAGGTGGTTGCCCTCGGGGTCCGGGACGCCGGTCTGCGCGGCGGTGAGCCCCAGGCTCAGCTCCGCGCCGAAGACCGTCCGGACCCCGTGCTCGGCGGCGGCCTCGGCGAACCGCACCACGCCGTACATGCCGTCGTGGTCGGTCAGGGCGACGGCCTCCAGGCCGAGGCGTGCCGACTCCGCGACCAGCTCCTCCGGGTGGCTGGCCCCGTCGAGGAAGCTGAAGTTCGAGTGCGCGTGCAGCTCCGCGTAGGGGACGGCGACCGATCGGGAGGGCGGGCGCCCCGAGGCGGAACCGGACGGCACGGCCCGGAGCCCCGGTGATGTGGTCCCCGGCGGCTCAGCGGCCGGGGACAGGCGTGATGACGCGGAAGCGGGGGCCGACTGGGACGCGGGCGCTTCCGCGTATGCGGGTGTTTCTCCTGACTCCGGCACAGAAGCGGACGTTTCCGGGGACTCCGGCTCAGACGCGGGTGCCGGGGGGTCGGCGGACGGCGGTGTCGGCGGATCCTCGGGGACTTCGTACGCCGCTCGTTTCCTGGTCCACGCCGGACTGTCACCGCCGTCGCCGGGGTACGGCTCGTCGCGGGGCCCTGGGCGGCCGGAGAGCGCTTTTTCCAGTTCGGACCAGGTCTGCGGGGGGTTGAACCAGCTCATGAACCCAGTGAACTCCCGTTCGAAACAGCGATGCCACCAAATCCGCCCGCATCCACTCGAACGAGTGTTCGCCAGGCGTTCCCGCGGTCATCGATAGGCGCCCTGCACCCACCAGCGGCCGTCCTCGTGCACCAGCAGCAGGGCGGCCTCGCCGACGTCGTCCTCCGCCTCCAGCACGACCTGCATGCGCGTCACCAGGCGCGGAGCCAGGGACGCCGACTCCGACCACCACCGCTCCTCGACCGGCCACGGGCCGGCCCAGCCGCGGACCGCACGCGACCGGCCGCCGGACACCACCACCCGCACGGGCGCCGCCGTGAGCCGATTCCGGTCGGTGATCCGCACCGGCTGCTCGTCCGCGTCGAGAACCGCGACGGGCCAAGGCGAGTCCGGGAGCACCGCGGGCGAGGGGGCCGGGATGCGGCCCGGCCACGGCCGCTCGGGGTCCAGCGCCGGCGCGCGTTCGTCGCCCCACGGCACCAGACGGACCCGGTCCCGCAGGTCACGTCCGCCACCGAGCACTCCGACCAGCACCGCGTCCGGCCCGAGCATCCCCTGCACCCGCACGAAGGCGCGCCCCGCGCGGGCGTCCGCCTCGCCGGTCGCGGAGTTGACCAGGTCGAGCTGCAGCGCTCCCGCGCCGACCACCTCGTCGGGGTGCAGCGAGAGCAGCTCCACCCCGGCGGTCGGCCGCTGGGCGCCCCGCCGCCCGCTGAGCCAGCCGTCGAGCTGCCAGCGCACCCGGTCGGCGGTGCCCGACGGCGTCAGGGGCTCGGCGCAGCGCCACATCCGGTGCAGCTCCTCGCCGTGCTCGGTCCGCGCCGAGATCCCCAGCCGGGTGCAGGCCAGCCCCAGCTCGCCGAGCCTGACGTGCAGCCGCTCGGCCAGCGCCTTCGCCACGAACGCGGCGGCGTCCACCCGCTCCACCGGGGGATCCAGGTTCTCCGACACCACCAGGTCCGGCGGCAGCGCCCTGCGTTCCGGCGGCCGCTCCTCCCGCCCGCTCGCGGCGCGGTGCGCCACCAGGGCGTCCCGCCCGAACCGGGTCGCCACGTCGGACGCGGGCAGGGCGGCGAAGTCGCCGAGCGTCCGGATTCCCAGCCGCCGCAGCAGATCCACCAGTTCGCCGCGGTCCGCGCCGGGGTAGTCGATCTCGTCGACGCGCATCGGGGCGAGGAAGCCGGGGACACCGCCCGGTTCGACGACCACGCCCCTGCGGGCGGCCAAGATCGCGGCGAACAGGCCGTCGGCCACGCCGACCTGGCACTCGGCGTCGGCCCGCGCCGCCACCTCGTCCACGATGCGCTCCGCGGCGTCCACATCGGACCCGAAGTAGCCTGCGGGCCCCTTCGCCGGGACGGCCACCAGCCCCGGGCGCACGACCTCCACACCAGGCGCGAGCGACTCCACCGCCGCCACCACCGGCTCGAACAGCCGCGCGTCCCGCGCCGGATCGTGTTCGCAGACGGCCAGGTCCGGGCAGCGGCCCTGCGCCTCGCGGCGGCGCATCCCGCGGCGCACCCCGTTGTCGCGCGCGGCCTGCGAGCAGGCCAGCACCCGGTTCGCGACGAAGACCGCGGCAGGCGCCACCGGATCGAGCCCGGCCGCCAACGCCGCCGCGACCACCGGCCAGTCCGGGCACCAGACGACGAGACGACGGGGCGGTGGCATCGCGCTCACCCCGCCACCGGTCGTAGCGGACGCACGGCGGAGCGGTCGTCACGGGATTCGGAGTGCGGGCGGCCTCCGGGGTGGGCGTTGGCCGGCCCCGACGGCAACGGCCTGGTGGAGGGCTGGCGGTGCGGTGTCCGCACATCGTGGGTGTCCGGTCGCGCACCGGAAGGTTCGGACGGTGCCGCAAAGGCATCGGGGCTTCCCGCTGGGGCGTCGGAGCACTCCTCGGACTGCTCGGGAACCGGTTCCGGATGCAGCGCTCTTATCGCGGAGCGCTCGCCTTCCGGCCGCGCCGCGGCGAGCGCGCCGCCCTCGCCGGGCAGCAGCAGGCGGCACGAACGCGGCCTCGACGCCGCGCCGCGTCCGCTCGACTGGACCGTGACCTCGCGTTCCCGCAGGTGGCCGTGGCCGTTGCCGAGACCGAGCCAGCGGCCCCGCACGCACTGCAGCCGCACCTCGGCCCCCGGCCATTCGCCGAACGGCACGAGCACCGCACCGCGGTTGCGCGCCCGGGTCGACAGCCTGCGCGCGTCCGGCTCGAGCAGCCGGTGCGGTCCGCCCACCACCACGAGATCGACGCCGTCCAGCAGGGCCGCGATCACGCCCACCGGGTCGTCTCCGGGCTGCGGGACCAGCGCGAGCCGCGCGATCTCCACGCCGGCCTCGGCGGCCGCGACCAGCCCGAGCCCCGGCAGGCCGACCACCGCGGCCCAGGAGCCCTGCTCCGTGGCCTCGGCCAGCAACGCGAACAGCAGCGACACCGATCCGTGGACCGCCACCGTGCTGCCACGCCGGAGTCCCGGCCATGGCAGCACGGCGGCGAGTTCCGCCCGCGTGGGCAGCACCCGTCCCGCAACAGGACCGCCCCCGCCATCGACGGCCGGGGTCGCCACGGACACCCCGTCCGCCGTGGTGACCCCGTCCAGCGCCGTCAACGACGCCACGGACATCGCCGCCTCCCTCACTCGGCTCCTCGGACGTCCCGGCCCCGGCTCGGACGTCCACTGGTCGCTGTGGGGAAGACAGCGTCCGGACGGCGCCGCGCCTGCACCCCGCGAACGCAGCACCACCCGGTGAAGCAGCCGACCCCCGACGCCAGCCACTTCGTAGTTATCCGGATCTTCGAACTTCAGTTCGAACAAGACAAGTAAACCGCGAGCGGGCCGCCCCCGTCAAGCATTTGACGAACACGAGTTCGAACTTCGCTGAGTCGGGTGACGCCTACGGAGAGGAGTCGCAGCTCGGACCGTGTCCAGGATGGACGCGAAGGCGTGATCGAGCACGCCTAGGCTGCTCCCGTGCAACCGCAACAACCCCACCCGCAACACCCCCCGGCACAACAGCCGCAGTACTGGGGCGCTCCCCAGCCGCCCCACCCCCCGCAACAGCCGTGGGGGCCGGGGATGCCGCAGCCGCCGAAGAAGAAGAGCAGGGCAGGCTGCATCGTCTCGATCATCCTGGCGGTGCTGTTCACCCCGGTCCTGGTGATCGGCGGAGTGATCTTCTACTACCTGTACGGCGAGTACTCCGAGCCGGTGGGCGACCCGCCGTCCAACGCGGCCCTGCCCGCGGCCTGCGACCTGGTCGGCGCGCCGACGTTGCAGCGGCTGCGCACCACCAACCCCGACTCCACCAGCTACGAGGACCCCGAGACCGGCTCCTACAACTGCAACTGGGAGCAGACGCTGGGCAAGGACGGGAACAACCCGCGGTCGCTGAGCGTCAGCATCAACACCAAGCCGCAGCCCGACGAGGACTCGGTGGACGAGGCCCGGATGGACTACGAGTACGCCAAGGAGTCCGCCACGTCAGGCTCCACCCCGTCGCGGGTGACCGACGTCGAGGGGTTCGGCGACGAGGCGTTCGTGGCCGTCACCACCGAGGGCTGGAGCGGCGCGGAACTGGTCATCCGCAAGGGATACACCGTCGTCACGATCAGCTACCACGGATCGGACAAGGGCCTGTTCAGCAACGGCCCCATCCCGGAGGCCGAGTCCGAGGCGGCCGTGAAGGCGGTGGCCCGAGAGGTCGCACCGCGGGTGTGAGAGGTGGGCGGGGCCGTCCCCGCCCACCCCACCGCGTCAGTGCGCGAAGTGCCGCGTACCGGTGAAGTACATGGCCACACCCGCGGCCTCGGCCGCGGCGATGACCGACTCGTCGCGGACCGAGCCGCCCGGCTGCACGATCGCGCGGACCCCGGCCTCCATCAGCACCTCGGCGCCGTCCGGGAACGGGAAGAACGCGTCGGAGGCGGCCACCGAGCCCTTCGCCCGGTCGCCGGCGCGGGCGACCGACAGCCGAGCCGAGTCGACCCGGTTGACCTGCCCCATGCCGACGCCGACGGTCGCGCCGTCGGCCGCGAGCAGGATCGCGTTGGACTTCACCGCGCGGCATGCGCGCCACGCGAACTTCAGGTCCGCCAGCGTCGCCTCGTCGACCGCGGAGCCTGCGACCAGCCGCCAAGCGGCCGGGTCGTCGCCCTCGGCGTCGACCGCGTCCGAGCCCTGCACGAGCATGCCGCCCGAGATCGCGCGCATCTCCACCCGGCCGGACTTCGGCGGCTGCGCGGTGAGGATGCGGACGTTCTTCTTGCGCGAGAGCACGTCGACGGCGCCCTCCGCGTAGCCGGGGGCCACCACGACCTCGGTGAAGATCTCCGAGATCTGCTCGGCGAGCTCGACCGACACCTCGCGGTTGGTGGCGATCACGCCGCCGTAGGCGCTGACCGGGTCGCACTCGTGGGCCTTGCGGTGGGCGTCGGCGATGTCGCCCGCGACCGCGATGCCGCACGGGTTGGCGTGCTTGATGATCGCGACGCAGGGATCGGCGTGGTCGTGCGCGGCCCGCCACGCCGCGTCCGCGTCGACGTAGTTGTTGTAGGACATCTCCTTGCCGTGCAGCTGCGCGGCGGCGGCCAGGCCGGTCGCCTCGCCACCGGAGACGTACAGCGCGGCCGGCTGGTGCGGGTTCTCCCCGTAGCGCAGCGCCGAACGGCGCTCCCAGGTCTCGCCGATCCAGCCCGGGAACACCGAGTCGTCGCCCGCCGGGGTGCGGCTCATCCAGCTCGCGACCGCGACGTCGTAGGACGCGGTGTGCCGGAAGGCCGCGGCGGCCAGCTCGACGCGGTCGGCGAGGCTGAATCCGCCCGCGCGGACCTGCTCCAGGACCCACTCGTAGCGGTTGGGGTCGACCACGACCGCGACGTTGGCGTGGTTCTTCGCCGACGCCCGCACCATCGCCGGGCCGCCGATGTCGATCTGCTCGATGACCTCGTCCTGGCCCGCGCCGGAGGCGACCGTCTGCACGAACGGGTACAGGTTCACCACGAGCAGGTCGAACGAGGCGATGTCCAGGTCGGCGAGCTGCTCGGCGTGCTCCTGCTTGCGCAGGTCGGCGAGCAGCCCGGCGTGCACCCGCGGGTGCAGGGTCTTGACCCGGCCGTCCAGCGCCTCCGGGAAGCCGGTCAGCTCCTCGACCGGCGTGACCGGCACCCCGGCCGCGGCGATCGTCTTCGCGGTGCCGCCGGTGGAGACGATCTCCACCCCGGCCGCATGCAGTCCGGTGGCCAGTTCGAGCAGGCCGGACTTGTCCGACACGCCGATCAGCGCGCGCCGGACCGGCCGCCGCTCCTGGGAGTTCGCGGTCACGGGATACTCACCTTCCGTCCCTGCACGGTCCAACCGTGCGATGCAAGCTGTGCCAAGGTGTCGACCAGCAGCCGCCGCTCGACCTCCTTGATCCGTTCGTGCAGGCTCGCCTCGTCGTCGTCCGGGCGGACCTCCACCGCCTCCTGCGCCAGGATCGGCCCGGTGTCCACCCCGGCGTCGACGACGAAAAGCGTGCAGCCGGTGACCTTGACGCCGTGTTCCAGGGCGTCCCGGACGCCGTGCATGCCGGGGAACGACGGCAGCAGCGCCGGGTGGCTGTTGAGGTAGCGGCCTGCGAACCGGTCGAGGAACACCTCACCGACCAGCTTCATGAAACCAGCCGAGACCACCAGGTCCGGCTCGTGCTCGGCGCACGCCTCGGCCAGCGCGCGGTCCCAGTCGGCCCGGCTCGCGTGGTCCTTGACGCGCCGCACGAAGGTCGGGATCCCGGCGCGCTCGGCGCGGGCGAGACCTTCGATGCCCGGCCGGTCCGCCCCGACGGCCACGACGCGCACGGGGTAGGCGGGATCGGCGGTGGCGTCGAGCAGGGACTGCAGCAGGGTGCCGGAACCGGAGACCAGGACGACGACCCGGGCCGGACCTGCGGTGCGGATCCGGAGCGGTTCCGGCTGCTCGGGGGGTTCAGCGGTGCTCGGGTTCAGCTTCTCGCTCCTGACATGCCTGGGCACGATCTCGCACAGACCATATGCGTCGGCGGTTCCGCTGACATCGTCAGGCCCCGGGCCGAGTGGCGCATCCCTCACCGCGAAGGGTCGTCCGGCGCGGCCTCGTCGTCGGGGTCGTCGTCGGGGGACGGCTGTTCCGCGGCGCCGTCCGCGGAGGCGGCTTCACCGGGGACTTCTTCGCCGCCGGGATCGCCGTCAGGTTGCCTTTCGGGGTCGCAATCCAGGTCGCAGTCCGGCTCGACCTCGTCCCCGGGCTCGTCGGCGTCGGCCTGCTCGTCGTCGGTTCCTTCCAGGTCGTCGCGGGTCACGGGCGGCTCGGCGCACTCGCGGATGCCGGTGAACCACACGACCAGACCCGCGGGAACGGCGACCCAGAGCGACGTGGCGGCGGCCAGCAGGACCGGCCGCAGGGTCACCGGGTCGAACGCCGTCCCCAGGCGACCGCCGGAGAGGGCCGCGAGCACGCCCGCTCCGGTGCCCGCCACCACCGCGGCCACCGCGGCCGCGACGAGGCCGCGCGTGCGCTTGGGATGCATGCGCCGACAGCTCACGCCGACGACGAAGCCGGTCGCCGGCGGCAGGAGCAGGGCCAACGTCCACCAGGCCCCTGGAGCGTCCGCAGGCAGGGCCGCGGCGAGCGGGAGCCCGGGAAGCCTGCCGGGGGCGAAGTGCAGCGGGGTGAGCGCGTAATCACCGATGGCCAGACCGCTCCCCGCCGCGAAGGACCAGCCCGCGACCACCGCGTTGGGCAGGTACAGGACCGACAGCAGCATGCTGCCGAACGCCTCGCCCGCGGGTCCGGTGGCCGCCAGCCCGCCGTTGATCTCCTCGACCGACAGGCAGACCGCGACGAGCGAGATCAGAGTGCCGGTGCCGATCACCGCCGCGAGCGCCAGCAGACCCGCCCGCAACCCGGACCAGACCTCGTCCTCCATCCGCTCCCACAACAGGTAGGCCAGGCCGCAGCGGTTGGCCACACCGGCCGTCGAGCCGACCGCCGCGGTGAGGCCGCAGCGCACGAATGCGTCCACAGGGGACACGCCGACGGTGTCGCTGATGGTCAGCGCGATGCCGGTGCCCACCGCGGCGTGGGCGAGGCCCATCGTCGCGATCACGCACGCCGCCTGGCCCGGTCGCCGCAGCCGGGAACGCCGGGCGACCCGGGCCGACGCCGCCGCACTCAGCAGGACCAGCAACGACGTCGGCAGCAGCGGGAAAACGCTGAGCGGCGCGCCGGAGATCGACAGCGGGACCTGGTGGGCGGCCAGCCAACCCGGCAGGGCGGCGGCGAAGGCGGTGGCGGCAGGCGCGGTGGCGCCTTCGGCGGTCGCCACGACCAGCGCGAGGAGCCCCGCCGTGCCGAGGTACCCGGTCAGGACGACGCCCGCGACGGCGGTGCCGAGCAGCCGCCACCGGACGCCCAGGCGCCGGTCGGACTCGCCGTCGGCGATGCCGTGGGGGATCGAGTCGAGCACTGACACGGGCCCGAATGTCGCACCGCCGTTAGCCCGAACGGGTTCAACACGCCGCCGCCTCCGCCCATCGGGCTATGCCGCGGGCGGAAGCGCGAAGGGCGCCGCCCACGTCGTGAGCGGCGCCCTCCACCTGCGGATCGGGACTACTCGCCGAAGCCCGGGTGCGGCATCTGCCGCGTGCCCTGCGTGCCGCCGGGCTGCGAGGTACCGCTGTTGCCCGGCGCATCGCCGCTCTGGGGATTCCCGCCCGGCTGGTTGCCGCCGGCCTGGTTGCCGCTGGGCTGGTTCCCGCCCGGCTGGCTTCCGCCGACGCTCGGCTGGGGGCCGGTGTTTCCGGACGGCGGGCCCGACTGCGGACCGGGGCCGCCGGGCTGCACGCGCGGCTGGGGCCCGGTACCGCTCGACGCGGGACCGCCGCTGCCGGGCAGCGGCGCACCACCTGCGGCGGGGGTCCAGCTACCGGGCTGGGGCGGCTGACCACCGGGGTTCCACGGCGGAGGGCCACCCGCCGGCTGCGGCGGCTGTGCACCGCCCGGCTGCTGCGGCTGGCCACCGGCCGGGGCGCCCCACTGCGGGGGCTGGGGGAACGAGCCGGACTGCGGCTGGCCCGGCTGCGGCTTGCCCGGGTGGGGCTGGCCGTGCTGCCGCTGCGGCGGGTGCGGGGACTGGGACTCGCCGGGCTTCGAAGGCTGCGACTTCAGCTGCTTCGGCGGCGCGACGACCTCGTTCTCCACCAGCAGCAGGTAGGCCACCGCGCCGAACTGGACCAGCGCCACCAGCAGCACGACCACGACGATCCCGCCGGCGAGGCCGCCGATCACGCCCTGCAGCAGCGCGAGCGCGGCGTAGGCCGACAGCGGGGCCGCGGCGTACATGGTGTTGGGGGCCTTCGGGAGCAGGCGCAGCGCACCGAGAACGGCCGCCGCGAGCAGCGCGAACCCGGTGTTGCCGGAGATCTCGGCGCCGGCCGCGGCGTCGAAGAAGCCGAGGACGTATGCGATGGCGCCGGCACCGGCCACCACCAGGGTGAGGATGCGGCTCAGGTCTGGGCCCGACGACGCCTCCCGCTGCGGGGCGGGCGGTGGCGATCCGAACGGCACGGACATTGGGGGATCCTCCTGGAGCGGGAGACGAAGACGAGACCCCGACTGCCTCGACGCTATCGAACACCGGCGCGAGGCAGGGGCCGGGGACGATTCATCTCACTCCTGGGCGACGACGGAGGGAGCGTCCGCAGCAAGGCGGTGGTCCGATCGGGCGCGGAACGTCCGCGGGGGCACAGGCGAAAGCGGAGCCCAAGGGCCTCAAACAAAAGCGGGGGCCGGGCGCCGCGATCGGCGCCCGGCCCCGGCGGACGAGCTCGGCGGGAGCGTTCAGCCCCCGATGACCTCGCGCATCAGCTTCGCGGTCTCGCTGGGGGTCTTGCCGACCTTGACGCCGGCGGCCTCCAGGGCCTCCTTCTTCGCCGCGGCGGTGCCCGACGAACCGGAGACGATGGCGCCCGCGTGGCCCATGGTCTTGCCCTCCGGCGCGGTGAAACCGGCGACGTAGCCCACCACCGGCTTGGTGATGTTGGCCTTGATGTAGTCGGCGGCCCGCTCTTCGGCGTCGCCACCGATCTCGCCGATCATCACGATCGCCTCGGTCTCCGGGTCGTCCTGGAACGCCTGGAGCGCGTCGATGTGGGTGGTGCCGATGATCGGGTCGCCGCCGATGCCGACGCAGGTCGAGAACCCGATGTCGCGCAGCTCGTACATCATCTGGTAGGTCAGCGTGCCCGACTTGGACACCAGGCCGATCTTGCCCGGGCCGGTGATGTCGGCCGGGATGATGCCGGCGTTGGACTTGCCGGGCGAGATGACACCGGGGCAGTTCGGCCCGACGATGCGGGTCTTGTTGCCGGTGGCGTTGGCGTGCGCCCAGAAGTAGGCCGAGTCGTGCACCGGGATGCCCTCGGTGATCACGACCGCCAGCGGGATCTCGGCGTCGATGGCCTCGATCACGGCGTCCTTGGCGAACTTCGGCGGCACGAACAGCACCGACACGTCGGCGCCGGTCTCCTTCATCGCCTCCTGCACGGTGCCGAAGACCGTGAGCTGCTTGCCCTCGATCTCGACGACCTGGCCGGCCTTGCGGGCGTTGACACCGCCGACGATGTTGGTGCCGGAGCGCAGCATGCGCGCGGTGTGCTTGGTGCCCTCGGAACCGGTGATGCCCTGGACGATGACCTTGCTGTTCTCGTTGAGGAAGATAGCCATCGGTCACGCCCCCGCAGCAGCAAGTTCGGCGGCCTTGTCGGCCGCGCCGTCCATCGTGTCAAGGATCGTCACGACGGGGTGGTTCGCCTCGGCGAGGATGCGGCGGCCCTCTTCGACGTTGTTGCCGTCGAGACGGACGACCAGCGGCTTGGTGGCCTCGTCGCCGAGGATCTTCAGCGCCTGCACGATGCCGTTGGCGACCGCGTCGCAGGCGGTGATCCCGCCGAAGACGTTGACGAACACGGACTTGACGTCCGGGTCGCCGAGGATGACGTCCAGGCCGGCGGCCATGACCTCGGCGGAAGCACCGCCGCCGATGTCGAGGAAGTTGGCCGGCTTGACGCCGTTGTGCTTCTCACCCGCGTAGGCGACGACGTCGAGGGTGGACATGACCAGCCCGGCGCCGTTGCCGATGATGCCGACCTCGCCGTCGAGCTTGACGTAGTTGAGGTCCTTGGCCTTGGCCTTGGCCTCCAGCGGGTCCTCGGCGTCCTTGTCGACCAGCTCGGCCTGCTTGGCCTGGCGGAACGAGGCGTTCTCGTCGAGGGTGACCTTGCCGTCCAGCGCGATGACCTTGCCCTGCGGGTCCTTGACCAGCGGGTTGATCTCGACGAGGGTGGCGTCCTCGGCGACGAAGGTCTCCCACAGCTTGACGATCACGTCGACGACCTGGTCGGCGATCTCGGCCGGGAACTTCGCCGCGTCCACGATCTCGCGCGCCTTGGCCTCGTCGACGCCCTGGATCGGGTCGATCGCGATCTTGGCCAGCGCCTCGGGCTTGGTGGCGGCGACTTCCTCGATCTCCATCCCGCCCTCGACCGAGGCCATCGCGAGGAAGTTGCGGTTGGCGCGGTCGAGCAGGAAGGAGAAGTAGTACTCGTCGACGATGTCGGACGCGGTGGTGACCAGCACCCGGCGGGTGATGTGTCCCTTGATGTCCAGGCCGAGGATCGCCTCGGCCTTCGTCTTGGCCTCATCGGGGTTCTCGGCCAGCTTCACGCCGCCGGCCTTGCCCCGGCCCCCGGTCTTCACCTGGGCTTTGACGACCACGGGCCCGCCGAGCTGTTCGGCGGCTGCCTTGGCCCCATCGGAATCGGTAGCCACGGAGCCGGGCAGCGTCGGCACGCCGTGGGAGGCGAAGATTTCCTTCGCCTGGTACTCGTACAGGTCCACGCGAGTCTCCTGCGACGTCGGTGTCGGACTCGGGTGACGATATCGACCAGCGGTAACGCTTGGGGCGGCGCATCCGGTGAACTGGCTCACCCGCAAGGCCCAGTCTTGCCTGGTGAATGGATACAGGCCAGGGCTTTTGTGACCGGGCGAACTCGCCGCGGGGCCATTCCAGTGACGAACGGAACAGCGGGACTGGGTCTTCCGGGGCCTCAGGAGGCGCCGAACGTCCCAGCGGGCGTTGCTGCCGTGCGGCGCGCCGCCGCATACGCAGCGCACACGAACGCCAGCACTCCGGCGATCCCGAACCACAGCCCGAGGCCGGGCGCCGACCCGTCGGCGCGGGCGGCGGTCAGCGGTAGCTCGAGGACCCGGACGAGCACCACCAGGCCGGCCCCGCACAGCAGCGCGGCGCCGCGGGCGGGACGGCAGCGGTGCGCCAGCACGGCGGCGCCGGCCACCGCGCCCAGGCCCGCGACGAGGCCCCACGAGGTGGTGGCGAAGTCGGTGAAGATCCCCGGCGGGGTGTAGTCCGGTGCCGTGACGACCGGCAGGACGAAGGCCGGCGCGCCGAGCAGCCCTGCGCACGCGCTGAGCACCAGGACGGTGCGGTCGGCGGTGGTCTCGCTGAGGTCGACGTCGTCGCGTTCCACGCCGCCCGCGAGTCCGGCCACGACGGCCGATGCCGCGCCGAGCAGCACCGCGACTCCGGTGGCCCATGCGCCGATCTCGGCGTGCGCGCCCGCGCCCTGCACCGCGGTGAACACCGTGTCGAGCACGGCGGCGGCGGTCAGCGGCAGCACCGCCCACGCCACGACGAGGGCCGGGCGGACCCGCAGCGCGATGCCGGGCACCAGCAGGCCCGCACCGAGCAGGAGCAGCACGGCTCCGGCGGGCCAGAGCATCCGGGCCGAGTACAGCGGCGGGGCGCTCAGCCACGACGGCATTTCCAGCTGCGGGGTCAGCGCGCCCAGCACGCACAGCGCCCCTGCCAGCAGCGCGAGCACCCCGGCGGTCGTCAGCAGCCGGGTGAGCGCGGGGAGCCGGACCTCGGAGGACTCCGCCGTGGTGGCGGTGCGTCCGGCGGGCACCGCCAAGCCGGCTGCGGCGAGCGCGGCGAGCAGCATCAGCACCGGCCCGGCTGCGAAGTGCAGCGTCGGCACGACGGTGGCGGCGAACAGCGGCGGGACCGCCACTCCGGCGACCGCGGCGGCAAGGCCGACCAGGCCGCCGCGCGCGACGTCGGGATCGGGCGAGCTGGCCGCGAAACCGGCGACGCTCGGGATCGCCAGCGCCAGCAGGACGCTGCCCGCCAGCACCGCGACCGGCGAGTCGAGCGCGGCCCGCGGCAGCAGGTAGGGGTCGTCGGAACCGAAGGGCGCCATGAGCGCGCCGACCGCCGCGACCACCGACGCGCACAGCACCAGCGCGAGCAGGCCCTGCCTGCGGGGACCGTGCTCGGCACCCGAGTCACCCGATTCCCGGCCGCGGAAGGCCAGCACACCGGCCACCACCGCCGCGACGTGACCGGCCAGCAGGAGCCAGAGTCCGGTGGCCGGCGCGAGCGGGTCGAGCGTGAACGGCAGGAGCAGTTCGGGCCGGGCGGCGAGCCCGGCGTCGACGGCGAGCTGCAGGTCGAGAACGATCCGAGCGGGCGCGAGCACCGCCGGGCCGATCAGGACGGCGGCGGCCGCACCGGGCCTGTCCCGCCGGCCGAACAGCACCGCGAGCACGGCCGGCAGCGCCGCGAGCAGCAGGAGCAGGGGCCAGGACAGGAAGGCGGCGGGAGCCGCGGGGGCGACAGCCCCCAGCAGCGGTGCCGCGCCGGCGAGCAGCGCACCGACCGCCGAGACGGCGATCGCGATGTTCGGCTGGTGCGGAGTCCCAGTGGAGCTCGCGCCGGATGAGACGTCGGGCCGCGCAGTCACCGGGCGAAGCTAGCAACCTCCGCCGGTCCGAGGGCAGCCCTCCCGCGAACTCGCGCGGTCCGCCTCGGCGGCCGCGGCTTGCGTCGATCACTCGTCGCTTCCGGTTCCCCCAGAGTTCACCCGCAAAGGTCTGGTTGTGACGGGAACAAGCCGGCGCCCACGCGCGTCTGAACCTGTGATCGAGTCACTGGCATGAGGGTTCACCCCTAGCAGGGACACCCGTATGGAGCAGTCTAGGCCGCCGTCAAACTGGTTTTTTCGGGTGACATGAGTCACAGGTAACTACTCGCGGGTATCTGGATCGAGGAAATCCGCCGTTACCCGTCCTCCCAATGGGACAGTCTTCGTCGATCACGAAGCACCAGGCAGTACCCCTCCGTAATCCACCCGACTGGCCCCTGATGACGGTTGGTGACCACCCCCGGCAAGCTTCCGCCGAACACTCAACGTGCAGGCGCGGTGACTGATCGGGATTTGCCCCTAGGGGATCAGCTTGGTTACTGTCCTCCGGTCCGTTGTCACGGTCTGATCACGACGCCGGTTCCCCGACCGGCCCGGAACCCCGTCCGGCCCGCGTGCTCAGGCTCCCCGAGACGGAAGGGCAGGCATTGGCTCGACACCGCTCCCCCGGCGGCGAACAGTATTCCCCCGTTGCCGAACCGGCGCGCCCCGGCGCCGCGTCCGGAACGCGGGGGACGCACCGGATCCCCTCACCCCCGTCGGTGCTGCGCGGGCGGGTCGTCGTCGCCGCGGTCGCCGCAGGCGCCTTCGTCGCCGCGGGCCAGTCGATGGCCGCAGGCGAAGGCCACGCCGCCGACTCCGACGACTTCGAGTTCACCGCCAACGACGCTTCGGCGTCGTTCGGCACCGCGACCGACTCCCACACCGGGATGGGCGGCTCGGCACCGGCTCCCGAGGTCCTGCCGGTCGCCAAGAGCACCAGCGCGAGCATGGAGCTGGAGAAGCTCAACCGCAGCTCGCGCGTCACCGAGGCGATGGCCCAGGCCGAGGCCGCCCGGGTGGCGGCCGAGGAAGCGGCCAAGCGCCCGAAGGTGGTCGCTCCCGCCGCCGGCCGGTTCACCTCCGGCTTCGGTGGCCGCTGGGGCACCACGCACTACGGCATCGACATCGCCAACAGCAAGGGCACGCCGATCGTCGCGGTCTCCGACGGCATCGTCATCGAGGCCGGCCAGGCCAGCGGTTTCGGCCTCTGGGTTCGCGTGCAGCACGATGACGGCACGATCACCGTCTACGGCCACGTCAACACCATCACGGTCAGCGAGGGCGAAAAGGTCGAGGCGGGCGACCAGATCGCCACGATGGGCAACCGCGGTTTCTCCACCGGCACGCACCTGCACTTCGAGGTGTGGAACGCCAGCGGCAAGAAGGTGAACCCGCTGCCCTGGCTGACGGAGCGCGGCGTCTCCGTCGCCTGATCCACCGACTCCCGCGCGGCAGGCCCGGCCGGTCCCCCGATCCGGCCGGGCCTGCTGCTGTCCGCGGCGGCCTCAGGACCGCTCGTCCTGCAGCGCCCGCCACTTCTGCATCAGCAGCGGGATCTCGCGGCTGAAGAACTCGAAGAAGCTCCTGGTGTCCTCGAGCCGGGCCCCGGCGCGGGTCTCCTCGCCGACCGCCCGCACTCCTTCCTCCAGCGTCCGCATCAGGCGACCGAGCTGCTCGTCGCGGTTGGTCAGCGTCTCGTACCACATGTCGTCCCGGACCACGAAGTGGTCGCGCCGCTGGCCGGGTTCCCGCTCGCGCGCCACCAGGCGCACCTGCTCCAGGTAGCGGACCGCTCCCGAGACCGCCGCCGGGCTGACGCCGAGCAGGTCCGCGAGCTCCGCGGCCGTCCGGTTGCCGCTCTCGGCGACCAGGATCCCCACGAACACCCGCGCGGCCATCCGCGGCACGCCCGCGTTGGCCAGGTCGAGCGCGAACCGTTCGACGAACCGCAGGACGGCTCCCTCGTCCTCGTCACCGGTCTGCTGCAGTCGCTGCTCCATGCGGTCATCCTCGTCATCGGCGTTCACCTGCGCCAAGGATTTTATACGCTTTCCGTATTTCACGGTTTCATGAAATTAGTGTAGCCTTTGGCGCCATGACCGAAGAGATACGGCTGACGGGTGCGCAGGAGACCCTGCTCGGCACCCTCTACGCCAAGGGCCTGGACGCCGCGCGGTCCGATCCCGTGCTCGGCGACACCACGGCGACCGACGTGATGGACCGCGTCCGCTACGACTTCCGCAGGCTGAAGATGAGCTCCGGCGACCGCATGTCGGTGGTCCTGCGGGCCAAGCACCTCGACGACTGGGTGCGCGGATACCTCGCGGCCCACCCCGACGCCACGGTGCTGCACCTCGGCTGCGGCCTCGACGGCCGGGCGTTCCGGCTCGCGCTGCCGGCGGGCGTGCGCTGGTTCGACGTGGACCAGCCCGACGTGGCCGAGCTCCGGCAGCGCCTGTACCCGTCACCGGACGGCTACGAGCTGATCGGCAGCTCGGTCACCGACACCGGCTGGCTGGAGCGGGTACCGGCCGACCGCACGACGCTGGTCGTGGCCGAGGGGCTGACGATGTACCTCCAGCCCTCCGACGTGCTGAACCTGCTGCGGCGCATCGTCGACCGGTTCCCCGGCGGCGAGATGATGTTCGACGCGGTGCTGCCCTGGACGGTCCGGGCGGCGAAGTACTCGGGCTTCCTGCGGGCCACCGGCGCGTCGTTCGGCTGGGGCATCGCCGATCCGCACGACCTGGAGCGCCAGGTGCCGGGCCTGCGGCTCGTCGTCGAGCAGTCGCTGCTGGAGCTGCCCGAGGTGGAGCGGATGCCCGCCCGCGACCGGCTGACCGCGCGCATCATGACCACCACCCCGCTGCTGAGCAACGCGCTGCGCCTGCTGCGCTACGAGTACTGAGGGGCGGGACCGATGCGGATCGCGATCCTCTCCTTCGGCACGCGCGGCGACGTCGCACCCTTCACCGGCCTGGGCGCGCGGCTGCGGGAGGCCGGGCACGAGGTGGTCGTCGGCGTGCACGACTCGTTCGCGCCGATGGTCCGGGACGCCGGGCTCGAACACCGGCCGCTGGCCGCCGACGCCCGGGCGCTGCTCGCCGGCGAGGCCGGCAAGCGCCTGCGCGACCACGGCAGCGGCGTGCGCGGGATCGCCGAGCAGTTGCGGCACGCCGGCGACTTCACCGAGACGATGAACGAGCTCGGCGAGAGCGTCGTCGAGGCCGCACGCGACGCGGACCTCCTGCTGCTGCAGAGCGCCTCGCGGCCATCGGCCTGCGGCGCCGGGTCGCCGTCGTGCTGCCCAGTCACACGGCGGCGATGTTCCTCGCGCGCGACACCGACCTCGTGTGCCTGACACCGGCGATAAGCGGCAACGGCACCGCGGACGCCCTCGGCCTGCACACCTTCGAGGTGCCGCTCGAACTCCCGCCGGTGGAGGTCGGCATGGCGTGGCATCCGCGCAATGACGCCGACCCCGCGCACCGGTGGCTTCGCGACCACATCCGCCAAGCCGTGACCTCGCTGCGGCTGCTCTGACCGACTGGCCGCACATCGCACGTCGGTCCCAGATCCCCGCCCTTTCGGGGCCGCGGGAGGCTGGCAAGCGCGGTCGTCCGGACCCGAGCGTGATCCTCGGCCGGAGACTCGTCGGTCAGAGCTTGGTCAGGAGGACTCGGCCAGAGCTTGATCGGGGGCGGTCAGCGAACTCGGCTGAAGCTTGGTTGGCAGGTACTCGGCTAGAGCTTGGTCAGCCGACTCGGCCAAAGCCTGGTCAGCGGACTCGGCCAAAGCCTGGTCAGCCGACTCGGCCAAAGCTTGGTCAGCGGACTCGATCAGAGCTTGGTCAGGGGGACGCTGCCGATCAGCATCAGGCGGACCGTGCCGGAGCTGCCGAAGTCGATGGTCGCCGTCGCGCGCGGCCCCTCGCCCTCGGTCGCGATCACCGTGCCGAGCCCGTACTTGTCATGGGTGACCCGGTCGCCCGCGGCGAGCTTGATCGCGACGGCGTCCTTCCAGCCCTTCGCCGGAGTCGAGCGCATGCCGCGCTCGGCCAGCCCCGCCTGCGCCGAGTCGGAGCCGCCGCGGTCGAAGCCGCTGTTGCGCCGCCCCCAGGTGCTGCGCACCTGCGGGGCCGCGCGCTCTGGCTCGATGCGACGCCAGTGCATCAGCTCGTCCGGGATCTCGGTGAGGAACCGGGACGCCGGGTTGGTCATCGGCTGCCCCCACGCCGAGCGCATCAGCGCCCGGGAGAGGTAGAGCCGCTGCCGGGCCCGGGTGATGCCGACGTAGGCCAGGCGCCGCTCCTCCGCCAGCTCCGCGGGCTCCCCGAGCGCGCGCATGTGCGGGAAGATCCCGTCCTCCCAGCCGGTGCAGAACACCACCGGGAACTCCAGGCCCTTCGCGGTGTGCAGCGTCATCAGGGTGACCACGCCGTCGCCGGAGTCCGGAAGCGAGTCGGCGTCGGCGACCAGCGAAACCCGCTCCAGGAACGCAGAGAGCGAGTCGTCGGCGGGCAGCCCGAGCGCTGCCTCGTCGTCGTCCTCCGCGGCGGGCTCGGCAGGCGCGACCACCGCCTCCGCGGATGCTTGCGCACCCTCTTCTCCGGTCGCGGTGCCGCCGGGCTCGGTGGCGTCCTCGGTCTCACCCAGGTCCCGCGCGTTGTCGCCCGGGTCCCCAGCCGCATCGCCCAAGTCCTCGGCGTTGTCGCCCGGGACCGCTGCCGGCTCCGGCGACCGCGCCTCGATGAACTCCCTCGCCACCGTGACGAGCTCGGTCAGGTTCTCCACCCGAGTGGCGTCCTGCGGGTCGTCGCTGTCCTCCAGCTCGGCCCGGTACCCGGTGCGGTCGAGCACCGCCTCCAGCACGTCGGCGACGTCGGACTCCGCTGCGATCCCGTGCAGCTCGTCGAGCATCTCGACGAAGCCCGCGATCGCCCGCTGCGATCGGGTGTTCAGCAACGGCACCTCGCCGGCCGCGGCCTTGCGCAGCGCCGCGGCGAAGGAGATCCGCTCCTGCTCGGCGTGCGCTGCGACCACCGCCTCCGCTCGGTCGCCGATGCCGCGCTTGGGCACGTTCAGGATCCGCCGGAGGCTGACGGTGTCCTCCGGGTTGTCGAGCACCCGCAGGTAGGCCAGCGCGTCCCGGACCTCGCGGCGCTCGTAGAAGCGCACCCCGCCGACCACCCGGTACGGCAGGCCGAGGCGGATGAACACCTCCTCGAACACCCGCGACTGGTTGTTGGTCCGGTAGAACACGGCGATGTCGTTGAAGGTCGCCTCGCCCTCGTCGACCAGCCGGTCGATCTCCCCGGCGACGAACGCGGCCTCGTCGTGCTCGTTGTCGCCGACGTAGCCCACGATCTGCTCGCCGTCGCCCGCGTCGCTCCACAGCCGCTTGTCCCGGCGGTTGGGGTTGCGCCGGATGACCGCGTTCGCCGCGGAGAGGATCGTCTGCGTGGAGCGGTAGTTCTGCTCCAGCAGGATCGCCCTGGCCTCCGGGTAGTCGCGCTCGAACTCCTCGATGTTGCGGATCGTCGCGCCGCGGAAGGCGTAGATCGACTGGTCGGCGTCGCCGACCACGCACAGCTCACCGGGTTCGACGGTCTCCTCGCCGGACTCGTCGGCGTTCGCATCGGTGTCGGTGTCGGGCTCGCCCGGCCGGTTCGTGCCGACGAGCTCGCGGACCAGCACGTACTGGGCGTGGTTGGTGTCCTGGTACTCGTCGACGAGCACGTGCCGGAACCGGCGCCGGTAGTGCTCGGCCACCGCGGGGTAGCCCTGCAGCAGCTCGACCGTGCGCATGATCAGGTCGTCGAAGTCCATCGCGTTGGACTCGCCGAGCCTGCGCTGGTAGGCGGTGTAGACCTGCGCGACCTTGCGCTCGACGTCGTTGCCGGCCCGTTCGGCGGCGTCCTCGGGGGTGAGCAGCTCGTTCTTCAGGTTGGAGATGTGCACCGAGAGCGTGCGCGCCGGGTAGCGCTTGGAGTCCAGCTCCAGCTCCCGCGCGATGATCGTGATCAGTCGCCGCGAGTCGTCGGCGTCGTAGATCGAGAAGTTCGACGACATCCCGAGCGTCTTGGCCTCGCGCCGCAGCACCCGCACGCACATCGAGTGGAACGTCGACACCCACATCGCGTTCGCCCGCCGGCCCACCAGGTCGGCCACCCGCTCCTTCATCTCGGCGGCGGCCTTGTTGGTGAACGTGATCGCCATGATCTGCCCCGGGTGCACGCCCTGGGCCAGCAGGTAGGCGATGCGGTTGGTCAGCACCCGGGTCTTCCCCGACCCCGCGCCCGCCACGACCAGCAGGGGCGAACCGCTGTGCTCGACCGCGTCGCGCTGCTGCGGGTTCAGCCCCGCCAGCAGGTCCTGCGGATCGGGTCCGCGCCGTGGGGACGGGGACTCCGCCGGTCGCAACGATCCGTCCTGCGGGAGATCGAAAAGGGTGCTCATCGCCGCTCCACGTTACCGGCACTCCCTGACAGCCCGTGCGGTCCCGGCCCGCATCCGCGCCCACCCATCTCCGGGGACCGACTGGGGACTTCCCCGATCCGCCGAGGGGTCGCCGACCGCAACCGTGGTCGGGCACCCGCTCCCGCGACACCGCCTCCGGGTCGGCGGCGCGCGGCCGGACCGCCACGGGCCTCGGAACACGTCGCCGCCGGACGCGCCCGGCCGCACCGGGCCGGTCCGGCGACCGCCGGACGCCCGGAACCGAGCCGAGGCAGAAACGAGCCGTCCGCATGACCTGGTTAGCCGAGATCGACACCGCGATACGGGACTTCGTGGCCTGGGCGTCCGCCCTCGATCCCTGGTTGTGCGTGCTGGCGGTTCTCATTGTCCTCTCCCTGGAGACCTCCCTGTTCGTCGGCTTGCTGGTGCCCGGCGAGGCGGCCCTGCTGCTGGCCGTGGGCGTGCTCGGGGCTCGGTGGGCACTGCCGCTGTTCGGCGTCGCGGTGCTGGCCAACCTGATCGGGCAGACCGGTGGCTACTGGCTCGGCCGAACGCTCGGTCCGGGCCTGCGCCGCACCTGGGCGGGGCGCAAGATCGGCGAGCAGCGCTGGGCGGCGGCCGAGGCGGTCGTCCACGGCTCGGGCGGCCGGGCGCTGATCACGACGCGGTTCGTGGCCGTGGTGCACGCGGTGGTGCCCGCCGTCGTCGGGACGCTGCGCATGCCGTTCCGCCGCTTCCTGCTGCTGGCGGCCGTAGGCGCCGCGCTGTGGGCGGCGGTGCTGACCACGGCCGCGGTGGCGCTCGGCGAGGCGGCGCGCGTCGTCGGCTACGGCTGGATGGCGCTGCTGCTGACGTGCATCGGCGGCGGTGGGGCCGGTGTCGTGCTGATCCGGGCCGCGCGGCGACGACGGTCCGCGTGACGGCGCTGCCGTCTGGCGCACCGAATGCCGTGGCATCCGCGATGCGGAACGCGGTGACGGAGAAGGCTGTGACAAACAAAGCTGTGACACGGGAGTCGGGGTCACGGCGGGCAGGGACGGGAAGTCGGTGATCTTCGCTCATGAGACCACGTTTCCCGCAGTTCGGACCGCCTTCAAGAAGATTCACTCGAACAAGTGATCGATACCACCGCCGGCCATCCCGCTTCCCACCTCTCGGGAAGAACGGCCCAGCACATGGCAGTGCCTTACCGGGCTGTGGCAGACTGGTCGCGTGCTGACGCAGAGCTACGACTTTTTCTACGGGCCCGGGACTCCGGCGCCCGTAGCTGCGTGAGCTCCACACACACTACGAACGCCCCGGGGTCCTCGACCCCGGGGCGTTCGCGCGTCGGGGTCCGGGAACCACGGGCACACGAGCCGGAGGGCGACCTCATGAACACCACCGTGGATGGTGACCAGCCGCGATCCGAAGCGTCCGCCGAGACGGGCACGGCGGATGCGATCGCCGGCTTCCGCGCCGAGATCGACCACCTGGACGCCGAGATCCTGCGGCTGGTCAAGCGCCGGGCGGAGGTCTCGCGCCAGGTCGGCGAGGCCAGGATGGCCGCGGGCGGACCCCGCATCGTCTACAACCGCGAGATGGACGTGCTCGCCCGCTACCGCGATCTCGGGCCGGAAGGCCGCGAGCTGGCCATGATCCTGCTCCGGCTCGGCCGGGGTCGCCTCGGCCACTGACGGCGGGTCCGGCACAGCCGAGTCGACGGACGCTCGCTGCCGGGGCACCACCCGAGTGCCCCGGCAGCCGGACCTCCGGCCACGCCCCGCGAGCCTCGTCGACAGGTCGGCTTCTCCTGCCGCGGACAGCCGCCGGCAGCGCTACACGGCGTCGTTCGCCGCGAGATCGCGCGTCCGGGTCTCCGGCGACACGGCCACCGCGATGATGGTGATCACCGAGCACAGCGCCACGTAGATCGCGATCGGCAGCGACGAGCCGAAGGCCGCCAGCAGCGCGGTGGCGATGATCGGCGCCAGCGAGCCGGCCACGATGGAGGCGAGCTGGTAGCCGATGGAGGCGCCGGAGTAGCGCACCCTGGTGCCGAACAGCTCGGCGAAGTAGGCCGCCTGCGGCCCGTACATCGCGCCGTGGAACACCAGCCCCACCGTGGTGGCGAAGGTGATCACGAAGAACGACCTGGTGTCGAGCATCGTGAAGAACACGAACGCCCACAGGCCGGTGCCGACCGCGCCGACCAGGTACACCGGCCGCCTGCCGATCCGGTCCGACAGCGCTCCCCACAGCGGGATGCTGATCAAGTGGATCACCGCCGCGATCAGCGACGCGTTGAGCGCGACCGAGCGCGGCAGCTCCAGGAACGTCGCCACGTAGGTGAGCACGAAGGACGTCAGCACGTAGTAGACGACGTTCTCGGCGAACCGGGCGCCCATGGCGATGAGCACCTCGCGCTTGTAGCTGCGCAGCACCTCCATGATCGGCGCGTGCTGCTCGGTGCCCTCCTCCGCGGCCTTGCGGGCGGCCTCCACGAACAGCGGCGATTCGGCCACCGCCAGCCGCACCCACAGCCCGATCAGCACCAGCACGCCGGACAGCAGGAAGGCGATCCGCCAGCCCCAGGCCAGGAACGCCTCGTCGGTCTGCACCGCGGCCAGCACGGCCAGCACCGCCGTGCCGAGCAGGTTGCCCAGCGGCACCCCGGCCTGCGGCCACGAAGCCCAGAAGCCCCGGTGCTTCGCCGACCCGTGCTCGGAGACGATGAGCACCGCGCCGCCCCACTCGCCGCCGATGGCGAAGCCCTGGACGAGCCGCAGGAGCGTCAGCACCAGCGGCGCGGCCACGCCGATGGTCTGGAAGGTCGGCAGCAGACCGATCAGGAACGTGGCTCCGCCCATCATGATCAGGCTCACGACCAGGAGCTTCTTGCGGCCGAGCCGGTCGCCGTAGTGACCGAAGACCAGCCCGCCCAGCGGCCGGGCGATGAACCCGACGGCGTAGGTGACGAACGCCAGCATCGTGCCGATCAGCGGGTCGTCGCTGAAGGGGAAGAACAGCTTGTTGAACACCAGCGCGGCGGCGGAGCCGTAGAGGAAGAAGTCGTACCACTCCACCGTCGTGCCGACCAGGCTCGCTCCTACGACCCGCGACTTGGCGGAGCGGCTGGGTGCGTTCGCGGAACCGGTGCTCATTGCGACCCCTTTCCGGGTCAGTGGGCGGCCCAGCCACCGTCGATGGGGAACGAAGAGCCGGTGACCGACCTGGTGCCCGGCCCGCACAACCAGACCGCCAGCGCGGCCACCTCGTCGGGCTCGACCAGCCGCTTGACGGGGGTGCGCGCCAGCAGCACGTCCTCGACGACCTGGGCCTCCGGCACGCGGTGCAGGACCGCCTGCTCGGCGACCTGCCGCTCGACCAGCGGCGTGCGGACGAACCCGGGGCATATGCAGTTGGAGGTGACGCCGTGCGAGGCGCCTTCGAGCGCGATCGTCTTGGACAGGCCCTCCAGCCCGTGCTTCACCGCCACGTACGCGCTCTTGTAGGGCGATGCGCGAAGCCCGTGGATGGAGGAGACGTTGATGATGCGCCCCCAGCCCCGGTCGTACATGCCGGGCAGGGCCGCGCGGACGATCCGGAACGGCGACTCCAGCATCACCGCGAGCATCCGGCTGAAGGTGTCCGGCGGGAACTGGTGCACCGGTGCCACGTGCTGCATGCCCGCGTTGTTGACCACGATGTCGGCGCCCGGGCCGACCTCGGCCGCGGCGTCCGGGTCGCTGAGGTCGACGATCCTGGCCTCACCGCCGATCTCGGCCGCGACCTGCTCCGCGGACTCGGCGTTCCGGTCCACGACCAGCACCGATGCCCCCGCCTCGGCCAGCCGCCGGGACACCGCCGCCCCGATGCCGCTGCCCCCACCGGTCACGACGGCGCGCCTGCCTGCGAGGAAGGTCGTGCCGCCACCCCCGCTTTCCCCCGAACCGTTCGCGTCGAGATCGTCCGAGCGGTCACTCATAGCCCAGGAACCTATGCGTGATTCGAGTCTCAATCCAGAGGATCGTCACAACCTTTTGGTCCACTTCGGCGACGGGTCCGCGGCACCCCTGGACGATTTCCGGGATATCACCCATACCGGGCGCGCCCCGAGCAGGGCAGACTGAACACATGGGTCTTGTTGTCTTCCTCGTGACGCTCGTGGCGGTACTCGCGGCCGCAGGACACGCGGGGTACCTCGCGATGCTTACGTCGGCGGCCAAGAAGCGGCCCGGCGGCGGACCGGCGGCGGAGTTCGCCAAGAAGCGGATGCCGGTCGCGGGCGTCATGCTCGGCGTGACGCTGCTGGCCATGCTGATCGGCACAGGTGAAACCTGGGGGGCGGACGTGTTCGCGGTGCTGCTCGCCGCGGGTGGCGGCGTCGGGTCGGTCAAGGCGCTGCAGACCAGCCAGAGCCGGTTCCGCGAGGGCCACTACTGAGCTTCCCGGCGGCGACGCGGGAGGGGCACCACCGATAGTGTGTTACTCGAAGTAATCACACGACCCCGAAGCGTCGCCGCCGCGCGGCCGTCTTAGTCTGGTCGCCATGACCACCGCACCGGAGTCCCCCACGGGGACGCGCCGCGCGCTGGTGGTCACCGCGCACCCCGACGACGTCGACTTCGGCTCCGCCGGGACGGTCGCGTCGTGGACCGCCGCGGGCGTGGGGGTCACCTACTGCATCTGCACCAACGGCGACGCGGGCGGTTTCGACGCCACGGCGCGCGAGGACATGCCGGTGATCCGGCAGCAGGAGCAGCGCGCCGCCGCGGCCGCGGTCGGAGTCACCGACGTGCACTTCCTCGGCTACCGCGACGGCCAGCTCAGCGCCGATCTCGAGCTGCGGCGGGACATCACCAGGATGATCCGCACGGTCCGCCCCGACCGGGTGCTCACGCACTCACCGGAGATCAACTGGGCACGCATCGCGATGTCGCACCCGGACCACCGCGCCGTCGGCGAGGCGACGCTGGCCGCGGTGTACCCGGACGCCCGCAACGAGTTCGCGCACCCCGACCTGCTGCTCCAGCACGGGTTGCGCCCCTGGCTGGTGCCCGAGTTGTGGATGTCGGAAGCCCCCGACGAACGGGCCAACCGGGCCGTGGACATCACCGACCACTTCGAGGCCAAGCTCGCCGCGCTGTCGGCGCACCGCTCGCAGACCGGGCACCTGGGCGACCTCGAAGGCTCGATCCGCAGACACCTGGCGCGCACCGCCGAGCGCCACGGCATGGCCGTGGGCAGGCTCGCCGAGGCGTTCCACGTCGTCGACACGTCCTGAAGGCCGGTCCCCCGGCCCCGAGAAAGTCGAGACCCGATGGACAGCGGCAGAACCACCGGCTGGACCGGCCAGATCGACTGGCCGCCCAGCCCGGCAGAACCACGGCCCGGACGGCATCGCAAGACCCGCTCGGCCGGCGCCTGGACCCCGGTCGTACACCGCTCGCGGACGCGCTGCACCGGCCGCGCCTCCCGGTCGATCGATCCGTTGGCCGACACCGGCCCCGTGGGCGGCCTGCACGAGTTCGACCTCGGCATGGTGCCCGCGTCGGTGACGCCGCCGCCGACCTGGCGGCGCGCCGGGTGGTTCGCGGTCGCCTCGTCGGCCGCCGCGCTGAGCGGACTGGTGTGGGCGACCTCGACGCTGGGCGGCCAGACCACGGTGCAGAGCATCGACCTGCCCGGCATGCCGCGCGGCGGCGACTACCCGCCGCTGGACCCCTACTACCTCACCGGCGACCCGACTCGCCCGAAGGCCAGGCCGACCGGCTGGGTGCGGCCGCTGCCCAGCACCGAGGCCCTGTCCAGCCCGGTGCCGGTACCGCCGGTCGCCCGCAGCGCGTGGCCCGCCCGACCGTTCGACTCGTTGGCGCGGCCCGACTCGTTGGCGCGGCCCGACTCGTTGGCGCGGCCCGACTCGTTGGCGGGACCTGACGAGGACGCCGACGTGTGGGCGCCGTCTCGGACCGCGGAGCCCCCGGCGAGCGCGCAACGTCCGCAGTTGCTGGCCGCGGCGGACACCGGGCCGGTCAGGCAGCGGACCAACGACTATTACGGCGCGATCGCCTCAGGCGATCTGCGCGGCGCTTACGCGATGACGACCGGAGAGCTACGCGAGGAGGGCTTCCGGGCCTTCGCCGCGCGGTACGGCGACGCGGTGGGCATCGAGGTCATCACGGTTCGCGACGTCCCGGGAGGGGCGGTGGTGACGCTGCGCCTGACCGGCGCCGACGGCGCGGTGACCACGCAGCGTCGGCGGCTGGGGTTCACCGGCGGCGACGACCCGCTGGTGCACAGCGACGAGCGGGTTTCCTGAGATGGCCCGGTAGCGCGATATCGCACGCACGGAGCGTGATCACTGCTCCATTCGGGTAAAACTGATCGCCCTCTTCAGGTGAACTCGTGGCCGGTTCTTTCCTCCCCGGGCGCTGTGCGGGGTACGAGTGCAACCGGACAACGCTGACCACCGGACGCGCGAGGAAGACCGTGGACCGCTTATCGACAGGGCGCAGACGCGACCGCGACGGCTCCATCCCGGTCTCCGAGCTGATCAGGCGTGAACCGGACCGGACTTCCCTCGGCCGCGCTTCCCACGACGCGACTGGTCGCAGCGCGAACGCCCGGACGGCCGGCGCGGCGCGCCGCACGGTGCTCGGGTCGAAGACCCGCACCACGCAGGACGACGAACGGGCGCGGCACGAGAAGCGCGCCGACGAGTTGCTGGCGCACTCCGACGATGCCCGCGCGGGCCATCCCCCACCGCTGGCGGCCCGGCTGGTCTTCGGCGTCCTCGGCGTCGCGCTGGTGCTCGGCTCGGCGGCGATGTCCTCGATGATCATCTCCCGGCCGGCCCCGGTCCCCACCGCGCGCCCGGAACCGGTTGACGGGGTTCTCGCGCTGCGACCCGATCTCGTCCGTGATGCCCGCTGGCCCTTCACCTCCCCAGCACCGGAGGCGGCGAGCCCCAGGTCCGGCGATCCGGTGACTCCGCTCACCAGTGCGCCACCGATGCCACCACCTGCCGTGAACCCGGCCGCCGGCAGCGACAGGTCGGCGGTCCTGCTCGTCGACGAGCTCTACCGCCGGCTGGACTCCGACCCGGCCAGCGCGGTCGAGCTCCTCGCGCCGGAGCTCGTGGACGGCCAGGGCGCCGAGCTGGCCGCCTCCTGGCGGGACGCGTCGTCGGTGCGGGCCCGCCCCGTGTCGGCACGGGCGGGGACGGTGGTCGCCGAGGTGGAGCTGGGCTACCAGGGCGGCGACCGCGTCGTCCTGCGCCACCAGTTCACGGTGGAGCCGGGCGTGCGGCAGCGGATCTCGGGCGCCGAACTCGTCACGGCCAGGCACTTCGACGCCGGCTGACGCCCCGTCCGGGGCATCGGGCGGTGGTTTTCCACAACAATGCGGCAACGACGTCGAGCGCCCGCGACGCCGGGTTCACCACCTGCTGGGACGCCCCGGGAACCGGGCGGGGCCGAGGTGGTTGCCGCACGCAACGGGTTCGGTCCGCCACGAAGGGCCAGCAAAACCCCGATCAACTGCGAAAACACCGTGAGACTCGCAACGACCGGGTGCGGCGGAGCGCCGCGCGGGAGGTAGCGTCGTGATCGGTGGCATCGATCTGCCGACTTCGGGCCTACGCGAATACGACGTCGGCTAGGCTCCCTTAACGCGGACGGGTCGAGCCGACCGGCCAACCCAGGCCGCGCTGAGAACGTGTACATGTCGGAGGGCCGGACCCGGTCCGCCAAATCCGCCGATGTTCGGCGGGGCCGTGCACCCGGGATCGCTCCCGGGTCGCCTGCGGAGCTCGAAGGACATCGATAGCAGTACGGGGAGACGTCGGTGAGCGACGAAGGTCGCCTGGTCGCCGGACGCTACCGAGTGCAGCGACGCATCGGCAGTGGCGCGATGGGCGTGGTGTGGGAGTGTGTCGACGAGCGCCTGCACCGCACTGTCGCGGTCAAGCAGTTGTTGCTGCAGCCTGGACTGGATCCGGGTGAGGCCGAGGAAGCGCGGCAGCGGGCAATGCGGGAAGGTCGGATCGCGGCACGCCTGCAACACCCGCACGCGATCTCGGTCTACGACGTAGCCGAGGACGAAGGCCAGCCTGTGCTGGTCATGGAATACCTGCCATCCACCAGCCTCGCGGCGATGATGTCCGAGCACGGGCCGCTGCCGCCGCGGGAGGTGGCCAGGATCGGTGCGCAGGTGGCGGCGGCGCTCGGCGCCGCGCACGCCGCGGGGGTGGTGCACCGGGACATCAAGCCCGGCAACATCCTGCTCGGCGACAACGGCACGGTGAAGATCACCGACTTCGGGATCTCCCGTGCCCAGGGCGACGTCCAGGTCACCAAGACGGGCATGCTCGCGGGTACGCCCGCCTACCTGTCTCCGGACGTGGCGATGGGCCAGGAGCCCACGCCGGCCTCGGACGTGTTCTCGCTCGGTGCCACGCTCTACGCCGCGATCGAGGGCAGGCCGCCGTTCGGGCTCAACGAGAACACCCTCGCGCTGCTGCACGCGGTCGCGGCCGGCAAGGTCGACCCGCCGCAGCAGGCGGGCCCGATGGCCGAGCCGCTGATGGCGATGATGCAGAACCGCGTCGAGGACCGGCCGGACATGGCCCAGGTCCGCGAGATGCTGCAGGCGGTCGCCGACGGCCACGCGGTCACCTCGGTGCCCACCATGGCCGCGCCGATCCCGCCCGCCATCGCGCCGGACGCCTCCAGCAGCCACCCCGACCTGGCTCCGACCAGCGTCGTCGGCGGCGGCGGGCAGGACGGGACCGCGATCGCGGCCTACGACGAGGACCCCTATTCCGAGCAGCGGCAGTACGAGGACGCCACCTCGTACATGGGCTCGGACACCCGGGGCGACGCCGCGATCTACGAGAAGCCCCGCCGCAGCAAGCGGCCGGTGATCGTCTCCGGCATCGCGCTGGCGGCGGCCGCGGTGATCGCGGTGCTGGTGGTCTCGGCGATGTTCACCCAGAACCCGCCGACCGTGCCTGCCACCCAGCAGAGCAACCAGCCGTCCGCGGCACCGCCGCCACCGCCGACGAGCGAGCCGGAGGAGACCGAGTCCTCCGACGAGGACGAGCCGACCACCACCCGGCAGACGCAGACCCGCACCCAGGCGCCGACATCCTCGGTGAGCAGGCCGACCTCGACCAGTGGGAGGCCGACCTCGACCCAGGACGAGGACCCCACCACCCAGCCGGAGGAACCGACCTCCAGCAGGAACACTCCGAGCGGCACCGCGTCGTCGAACGGAACGACGGGCTGAGCTCCTCCGCCGTGGGCCGGGGCGGGTACCGCTGGGTACCCGCCCCGGCTTTCCGCGTCCGCCTGGGGCCCTCCCGGGGGACGACCGTCCGGGCGGGCCCAGTAACGTTGAACACTGTCCGGTGAAAGCTGGCCACGGGGGTCCGGTCAGTACCGTCCAGCCGAAGGCACAGCCACTACCAGGAGACACCTGTGAGCGCCGAGGGTCGTTTGATAGCGGGTCGCTACCGCTTGGAACAACAGATCGGCAGTGGCGCGATGGGCGTGGTGTGGCGCGCCGTCGACGAGCGCCTGCACCGCACCGTCGCCGTCAAACAGCTGCTCCTCCAGCCCGGGTACACCCCGGAGGAGACCGAGGAGGCCCGCCAGCGCGCGATGCGCGAGGGCCGGATCGCCGCGCGGTTGCAGCACCAGAACGCCATCGTCGTCTTCGACGTCGCCGAGGACGAGGGCCAGCCGGTGCTGGTCATGGAGTACCTGCCGTCGCAGAGCCTCGCCTCGGTGATCAGCGAGAAGGGCCTCGTGCCGCCGCAGCAGGTGGCCCGCATCGGCGCGCAGGTCGCAGGCGCGCTGGCCGCCGCGCACATGGCGGGGATCGTGCACCGCGACCTCAAGCCGGGCAACATCCTGCTCGGCGACAACGGCACGGCCAAGATCACCGACTTCGGCATCTCGCGCGCGATCGGTGACGTCTCGGTCACCAAGAGCGGCATCCTGGCCGGGACCCCGGCCTACCTGGCGCCCGAGGTGGCGCTCGGCCGCGACCCCGCGCCCGCCTCCGACGTCTTCTCGCTCGGTTCGACCCTTTACGCGGCGATCGAGGGCGAGCCGCCGTTCGGCGTGGACGAGAACGCGATCAGCCTGCTGCACCGCGTCGCACGTGGGCAGATCGAGCCGCCGCGGCAGGCGGGGCCGATGACAGCGGCGCTGATGCAGCTGCTGCGCCCGGATCCGGTGGACCGGCCGACGATGGCGCAGGCGCGCAACCTGCTGCAGGCGGTCGCCGACGGCAGGCCGGTCCCGGCGCCCGCGCCCAACGGCTGGCAGCAGAAGCCACCGCCGACGACCGTCGGCCGCTCCGAGTCGCCCGCCACCCGGGTCGGTCCGCCCAGCGGCGGCAAGCCTCCGGCCGCGCCGACGACCGCCACCGCGGCCCCGCAGCCATCGGCCGAGCCCGCGCAGCGCAAGCCCCGGCAGGCGCTGCTGTGGGGCATGGCGATCATGATCGCGGTGCTGCTCGGCATCCTCGTCGCCAACGCGCTCAGCAGCGGGGCCCCCAGCAACCAGGGCCAGCAGCCGGCACCGCCGCCTGCGGGCACGCCGGCGCCGCCGCCGGCCACCACCGCCGCCGCGAAGACGACTACGTCGTCCGCGCCGGCCACCACCTCCAGCGCCGTGGCGACCACCAGCTCCCAGGCGCCGACGTCGGCGGGGAAGCAGCCGTCGGCCGCGGAGATCGAGGGCGCGGTGCGCACGTACTACTCGCTGGTGCCCAAGCACCTGGACCAGGCGTGGAAGATGCTCGGGCCGTCGCTGCAGGCCCAGGGCAAGGAATCCTACGAGCGGTTCTGGAAGCGGATCGAGAAGGTCGACATCACCGCCGGTCCGCAGTACAACGGCGGCGACAAGGTCGCCGTCGGCATCCGGTTCACCACCAAGGACGGCCGCACCAGCAGCGAGCGGCACGTGCTGGGCATGGTCGTCACGACCGACGGCACGCCGCTGATCAACACGGACCAGAGGCAGTAGCCGAGGTCCGGCTCCGTTCGCAGCGCTGCTTCGGGCTGCCACAGCGACTGGAAGACCCACGGTTGCTCGCCCGGTCCGGCGGCTGCGGTTCCACGCCCGGCCGGTAATTCCGATCTGCCTGCCCGGTCGTTCTCGCAACAGCAAGGGCGTCCGAGCCTCTTCGCTAGTCCGCGGGCCCCTGTGCGGGCCCGGCGAAGGCTCCGGCGTCGGCCAGCGCGGCGAGCATCGTGCGCGTGGTCGGCTGCTCCGCCACCGCCTCCCGCACCGCGACGTAGACCTTGCGGACCGGCTCCGGACGGCCGACCGACCGCACCACCACCTCCGGGTGCACGACGTCGAGCGCGAACCTCGGCAGCAGCGCGATGCCCAGCCCGGCCGCGACGAAGCCCTGCGCCGAGTACCCGCCGTCGGTGTACAGCGCGATCTTCGGCTTGAAGCCCGCGCTGGCGAAGGCGTCGTCGAGAGACTCCGCGCACGGGCCCGTCGAGTTCATGACGGTGTCGACCCACTCCTCGTCCTGCAGCCGGGCGAGGTCGATGCGTTCCTCGGCGCACATGGGGTGCCCCTTCGGCAGCACGACGTGGTACGGCTCGCTGACCAGCTCGAGCACGCGCACGCCGCGCACCTCGGGGGCTTCGCGACCGACCACGATGACCGCGACGTCGGCAGCCCCGGAGGCGACCTCGCCGAGTCCGCCGTCGTCGTCCACCATCTTCAGGTCGAGCCGCACCTCGGGGCGTTCGGCGCGGAACTTGGCCACCGCGGGCGGGATCAGCGCAACGCTCGCGGTGTGGAAGAAGCGGACCCGCAGCAGCCCGGTGCGTCCGGCGCGCAGGTCGGCCAGCTCGATCTCGGTGCGGCCCAGCAGCTCGGCGAGGTCCGCCGCGCGCTCGGCGAGCAACGTCCCGGCGGGGGTGGGACGGACGCCGCGGCCCGCCTTCTCCAGCAGCGCGATTCCCGCCTCGCGTTCCAGGGCCGAGAGCTGCTGGCTGATCGCGGAAGGCGTGTAGCCCAGGTTCGAAGCGGCGGCGCTGACCGAGCCGCTGGTGACCACCGCGCGCAGCACCTGCATCCGTCGTGTGTCGAGCATGGACCTACGCTACAGCATTTCTGAATGGTTGGTTGAGTTTATTTCACTTGTCCTTACTTCTTGGTTGGCCGAAGCTTGAGCAGCAGATCGGTTCGGTCAGCACCGACGCTTCCCGGCCGTACAACGGACGGGTCCCCGGTGCCGGACCGGTGGAGGCAACGCGGAGGGGCGATGAACAATCCAGCCAGCTACTACCGCCTCGCGGCGCTCGCGCTGCTGTGGGGCTCCAGCTTCCTGCTCATCAAGGTCGCGCTGGAGGCGCTGTCGCCGACCCAGATCGCGCTGACGCGCATCGTGCTCGGCGCCCTGGTGCTGGTCGCGCTGTGCGCGGTGCGCGGCATCCGGCTGCGCGGCAGCGCGGCGCTGTGGCGGCGGATCGCCACCGCCGGGCTGTTCGCCAGCGCTCTGCCCTGGGTGCTCTTCGGCGTCGGCGAGCAGACGGTCGCGTCGGGCCTCACCGGCGTCATCAACGCGACGACCCCGCTGTGGACTGCCTTGTTCGGCATGCTCCTCGCGCGTGAGACGCCGCCGAAGTCCCGGCTCACCGGACTCGGAGTCGGGTTCGCGGGCGTGGTGCTGATCTTCGCGCCGTGGCAGGGCGGCGACCTGCTGGCGCCGGGAGTGCTGGCCTGCCTCGGCGCAGCGGCCTCCTACGGCGTCGGATACGTCTACATCGGACGGAAGCTCACCGGGGAAAGCCTGCGGGAGCACGGGCTTTCACCGCTGGCGCTGGCGTCGATGCAGATGATCGCCGCAGCGGGTTTCGCGGCGGTCGCTCTCCCGATCGACGGGCTGCGGCCCGTGCACCCCGAGCCGCTGGCCCTGCTGTCGATCGCGGTGCTGGGCGTGCTCGGAACCGGGATCGCGTTCGCGATGAACTACCGGCTGATCGCCGACGAGGGCGCGACGACGGCTTCGACCGTCGCGTACCTGATGCCCATCGTCTCGGTGCTGCTCGGCTGGCTGGTGCTCGACGAACAGCTCGGCGCGCGGGTGCTGACGGGCATGGCCCTGGTGCTGGCGGGGGTGCTGCTGATCCGCCGCTCGAACCGGCCGGCGAGGGAGAAGCCGCGGATCGTGCGGGGCCTCCTGCGCGGCTCGCAGCTCTACGCGGAGCTGGCGACGAACCATCCGGGGAAGTGACGACGGCGGACGCGTCGGGCGTGGGGTGGCGGGCTGGGGCCGTCTCGCGGGGCCGGGGCGCCGGGCCGTGTCGGTCCGTGGGGCCGGTCCATCGGGCCGGGTCGCCGGGCCGGGTCGCCGGACTGGGTCGGGCGGGCTGGGTCGCCGGGTCGGTCCATCGGGCCGGGTCGCCGGGCCGGGTCGCCGACTCGCCGGGACGGGCAGGATGCCGACTCGCGGGGAGGGGAGTGGACCCGCGGGGGCGAGGCAGGCCCGGCGTGTCGGGAACCAACAGTGATGCTGGTGAGTCGGGCGCCCACATGGTGCCAGGGAACCGACACGGTGTCGGTGCTGGTGAACCGACACGGCCCCGGCGAGTCAGACACCGACACAGGCCCGGTGCGTCGGACACCGACACAGGCCCGGCGAGTCGGGACCAACAGTGATGCTGGTGAGTCGGGCGCCTACACGGTGCCAGGGAACCGACACGGTGTCGGTGCTGGTGAACCGACACGGCCCCGGCGAGTCAGACACCGACACAGGCCCGGCGAGTCGGAACACCGACACAGGCCTGGCGAGTCGGGACCAACAGTGATGCTGGTGAGTCGGGCGCCTACACGGTGCCAGGGAACCGACACGGTGTCGGTGCTGGTGAACCGACACGGCCCCGGCGAGTCAGACACCGACACAGGCCCGGCGAGTCGGAACACCGACACAGGCCCGGTGCGTCGGACACCGACACAGGCCCGGCGAGTCAGACACCGACACGGTGTCGATGTGGGCCTGGAGCCCACACATTGCCGGGGGATCGCCACGGCCTCGGCGAGTTGGACACCAACACAACCCTGGCGAGTCGGGCATCCAACACGCCACCCGCGAGTCGGGCATCCAACACGCCACCCGCGAGTCGGGCGCCAACACGTCCCCCGGCGAGTCTTGCGGTCGACTCACCGAGCGTGCGTCGGAACACCGACACTGCCCGGCGAGTCAGACACCCGACTCACCAGGCGCGTGTACGCCATCCCAACCGTGGCCAACGCAGCCGCCGAAACCGCTGTGACGCCTGGGCAAGGCCGTACCCCGGGAGCCGGGCTGCCCCACGCCGAAGGCCTACCCCCGAACGCCGAGCCCCACCGATGGCCGACCCGCCGCCCACGCGCGAAGGCCAGGCGGTGCCGGAACGCCCGCCGCCCACGCGCGAAGGCCAGGCGGTGCCAGAGCGCCCGCCGCCCACGCGCGAAGGCCAGGCGGTGCCGGAACGCCCGCCGCCCACGCGCGAAGGCCAGGCGGTGCCAGAGCGCCCGCCGCCCACGCGCGAAGGCCAGGCGATGCCGGAACGCCCGCCGCCCACGCGCGAAGGCCAGGCGGTGCCAGAGCGCCCGCCGCCCACGCGCGAAGGCCAGGCGATGCCGCAACGCCAGCCACCCACGCGCGAAGGCCAGGCGGTGCCAGAGCGCCAGCCACCCCGCTGAAAGGCCGGCGGCACCGCCACGTCAGACCAGGCGGCGGTCGGTGGCCCACCTGGACAGCTCGTAGCGGTTCGAGAGCTGGGTCTTGCGCAGGACGCTGGAGACGTGGGTTTCCACGGTCTTCACCGAGATGAACAGCTCCGAGGCGATCTCCTTGTAGGCGTAGCCGCGGGCGAGCAGCCGCAGGACGTCGCGTTCGCGCGGCGTGAGCAGGTCGAGCTCGGGGTCGCCGACCGGCGCCGAGTTCGGCCCCTCCGCGAACGCGTCGAGCACGAAGCCCGCCAGCCTCGGGGAGAACACCGGGTCGCCCGCCGCGACCCGGCAGACCGCGTCCGCCAGCTCCCGCCCGGAGATCGTCTTCGTGACGTAGCCGCGCGCGCCGCCGCGGATCACCGCTATGACGTCCTCGGCCGCGTCGGACACCGACAGGGCGAGGAAGACCACGTCGGGCTGCTTGCCCCGCACCTGCCGCAGCACCTCCGCGCCGCCACCGTCGGGCATGTGCACGTCGAGCAGCACGACCTCCGGCTGGTAGTGGCCGATGCCCGCGATCGCCTCCGCGACCGATCCCGCCTCGCCGACCACCTCCACCTGGTCGGCCGCGGTGGCGAGCTCGGCCCGGACACCGGTGCGGAACAGCGCGTGGTCGTCGACCAGGAACACCCGGACGGGACGGCTGTCGTTGGGTTCACTCACCGTTGGCTCTCCTTCTCACCGCGCGTCCACCGCACACCGGCACGCACCCGCTCCACCACATACCTGCACACACCCCGCCCGGCACGCTCCCGCGAGCACCAGCCCCGCGTCCGCAGCGCACCGGCCGGTCCGCTCACTGGGCGCCCGCCCGCGGCATGTCCATCTGCACCTCGGTGCCCGCGCCGGGTGCCGTGCGCACCCTGACCTGACCACCGTTGCGCTCCATCCTCCCCCGGATCGAGTCCGCGAGGCCATGCCGGTCGCCGGGCACGCTGTCCGGGTCGAAGCCGGCCCCGCGGTCCCGGACGTAGATCGACACCTGGTCCGGTTCGACCTCCGCGTAGACGCTGACCTCGGCGACCCCGGCGTGTTTCGCGGAGTTGACGATGGCCTCGCGGGCCGCCGCGAGCTGCGCGGCGTGCCGGTCGTCGACGTCGCAGTCGCCGACCACCACCTGCTGGACCTTGATCGCGAAGGTGTCCTCGACCTCGCCGCACGCCTTGGCCAGGGCGGCCGCCAGCGTCCGCGGCTCGGCCTCCACCTGCGCGCCCTCGCCGGTGCCGGGCACGGTCCCGGCCGCGGTCCCGCCCGAACCGCCGGACCCGACCGGCCCGGTGCCACCGGAACGGCCGTAGCCGTCGGGCCCGTAGAGCCAGTTGCGCAGCTCGCGCTCCTGCCCGCGGGCCAGCCGCCGCACCTCCCTCGAGGAGTCGGCCTGCTTCTGGATCAGCGCGAGCGTCTGCAGCACCGAGTCGTGCAAGTGGGCGGCGATCTCGGCGCGCTCCTGCGAGCGGATGCGGCTCGCGCGTTCGGTGTTGAGGTCGCTGACCAGCCGCATCCACCACGGGATCGTGAGCACCGCGGTCCCGATCAGCGTGGCCAGCACCGCGGTGAGCGCGAACTGCAGGTCGCCCAGCGGGATCCTGCCCGCCAGGAACGACACGATGCCCGCGACCACGAGCACGGCGCCCGCGACGATCCGGATCAGCGAACCGCGGCGCCCGCCGCCGAGCAGCGCCCCGGCGACCCCGGACCGCGCGCCCTCCCGCCAGCGCCTGCGCTGCGACTCGTCGGCCTCCCGCCAGATCACCGCGGCACCGACCAGCGCCACCGCGAACGGCGTCAGCAGCCAAGTGGGCAGCGTCCCGAGCGCCGAGACCAGCGCGGTCAGGCCGATGCCGAGGATCAGCAAGCCGACGCCCTGCTGGCGCTCCCTGCCGGAGATGTCGGAGTCCCGGCCCGCGGCCTGCGGCACGAAGATCCAGAACATCCCGTAGGCCACGACGCCCGCCCCGCCGAACGCGGCGGCCACGGCGAACACCGCGCGCACCCAGAGCACCGGGATGCCCAGGTGGTCGGCGATCCCTCCGCTGACGCCCGCGACGATGCGCCCGCTGCGCCGCCGCCACAACCTCTCGACCTCGGGCGGCGGTGCGGCGGGCACCGCCCGCTGCCGGATGGCGACGTCCGGTCGGGTCTGCTGTTCCGCTGTGCGCATCTTCTCCCGCTTGCGCCGGGCACGGGCTCTCACGACAACGATGGTCACACGCGCGCGAGGGCGTGGACATCAGGGAACTTCCCGCGTCTCTCCGGGCGCCCTCAGGGGCGTCCCTGATTCCGGGCGCGCTTGCACCGGGCGATAGTTGGAGCCATGAGTGGGACTGCTGGCTTGGGTCGTTCCTCGACCGCGAAGTTCGAGGAGACTCTCCGGGACTTCTGGGCGAACCGTCCGGTGCGTCCGCAACGCGGCGGCAAGATCGCCGGCGTCTGCGAGGCGATCGGTCTGCGCTACGGCATCGATCCGGTGCTGGTGCGCATCGTGTTCGTGGTCGGCGCGTTCTACACCGGGGCCGGGCTGGTGCTGTACCTGCTCGGCTGGTTGCTGCTGCCCAAGGAGGACGACACCGGCGGCGCGAACGCCGGCAAGCGCTCCACCTCCGCCGTCGTCGCGCTGGCGGTCATCCTGCTGCTGATCCCGGCGGTGATGTGGGCGATGCGGCTGGAGGGGCTGATCGGGCTGGTCATCGGCTTCGGCGCCGTCTACCTGCTGCACCGCAACTACCGCGAGCGCGGGGTGGGCGCCCCGCCGCGCGACGCCGTCGCGACGGCGGACAACACCTGGGTCTACCCCGGTGCGAGCGCGCCCCAGCAGCCACTCAACGATCTCGGCCAGGACGTGCGCACCCGGCCGGACCCACCCGCATGGGACCCGCTGGGCGCCGCGCCATTCGCCTGGGACCTGCCCGAACCGTCCGAGCCGCAGCCCGAACCGGCCCCGGCCCGGCCGAAGCGGCGCTGGGTCACGCTGGTGACCCTCGGGATCGCGGCGTTCGTCGGCGCCATGTCGGTCACGGCCGCCAACCCGCTGTCCTTCACCTTCGCGCTGACGCTCGCCGTGCTGGGCGCGGGCATGATCATCGGTGCGTTCCTGCACGCGGGCCGCGGGCTCATCGGGTTCGCCATCCCGGTCGCCGCGCTCGCGGTGGTGATGGCGGCGATCCCGGTGGGCGGACCGTGGCGCGGTGTCGAGGACATGCAGCGGACGTTCGAGACGGTCGAGGAGGTCGGGCCGCACTACGCGACCTCGGTCGGCAACATCGAGCTGCACATGGACGACATGGCGATCACCACCGGGCAGAACCTGCGGACCAGCGCCGAGGTGGAGCTCGGAGCCATCACCGTGTACGTGCCGCGCAATGCCGACGTGACCGCCAAGTGCACCGCCGGGCAGGGCATCGCCACCTGCCTCGGCCAGGAGCGGACCGGGCAGGACGCCCGCATCGAGGGTTTCGACGCCGGTCCGGACGGTCCCGGCGGCGGCAACATCGACCTGGACCTGCGTGCGGGCGCGGGCAGCGTGGAGGTCATCCGTGACTGACGACATCACCCCCGAGACCACCGGAGCGGTCGCCAAGCGGCAGACCCCGGACGGCATCACCCTCACCGCGGGCGTGCTCGCGGTGGCGCTCGCCGCGCACGTGCTCATCGGCGGTTCGGGCGCGACCCTGCTGTGGGTCATCGCGGTCGGTGCGGTCGGCATCGGGCTGCTGATGCTGCTGGCCTCGCTGCGAGACCGCCGGAGGAAGTGAGCGGGGCGTAGCGCGACGCTTCGCGGGCGGACCCCGGCCGGTCAGCGGACCAGAAGACCGAGGACGGCGAGCAGCAGCCCGGCGGGAGCGGCTACGAGCACCCCAACGCTGAGCAGCCGGTGGAGCCGGCTGCGGCCGCGGCGCAGTTCCTCCTCGCTGCGCGTGGAGACGATGAAGTGACCGTCGCGCTCGGGCTTGCCGATCACCAGCGGGCCGATGCGGTCGTGCACTTCGCCGAGCACGTAGAGGCGTTGTCCGGGGCGCAGTACCCATTCTGTGTACTCGTAGCCGGTCGTCCCGCTGGCGTCGAAGATCGCCGGGAGCTGGACGCCGAAGAGGCTCGGGCCCTGCGGCCGGTACGGCTCGAAGCGGCTGACGACCTGCTCCGGCCTGTCCGGCGCGGTGCCGTTGGGATCCACCCCGATGAGCACGCCGTGGTCGTCCCGCACCGCGTAGCCCTCCCACGAGGTGTGCCCGGCGACGACCTCCGCGTGGCGGGTGACCCGGCGCTGCCCGTTGCGGTGGCGGACGTGCTCGTAGTGCCGCTTGACCTCGTAGCGGTACCAGACGCACTCGGCTCCGCCCAGCTGGGAGACGAGCACGCCCTCCGGCCGGGGATGCGCGGCGCCGACGACCTCGCACTGCTTGCGGAAGCCACCCCGCCCGCCGACCGAGTCCGAGGCTCCGCGCAGCAGTTCGAGCTGCTGGACCGGCAGCGTCTCGGCTCCGATCATCGCGTGCAGCTCGTCGCGGGCGTTGCGCATCAGGAAGAACCCGACGACGGCCGCCACGAGCAGGGCCACCCCGGCGATGAACATCGCGACTCCATCCGTCCCGGCTTCGTCCGTCGGGCGGTCACCCTATGCGCGCGGTTGGCCCTCGCGGTGGCGAACGGGCGAAACTTCCCTGCCCACCTCGGCGACTCTCTACACTCGTCGCAGCCGTCGAAGGGGGATGTTGCGTGCTCAGGGCTGACGGGCGTCCGACGCTGGAAGACGTCGCCGCCAGAGCCGGGTTGTCCCGCGCCACCGTGTCCAGGGTGATCAACGACTCCCCGCGGGTGAGTCCGGAGGCCCGGGAGCTCGTGCGGGTGGCGGTGCGGGAGCTCGGCTACGTCCCCAACCGCGCCGCGCGCACGCTGGTGACGCGCCGGACCGACGCGGTCGCCCTGGTGCTCTCCGAACCCGAGAACAAGTTCTTCGACGACCCGTTCTTCGCCTCGACCGTGCGGACCGTCTCGCAGCACCTGTCGGCCGCCGACACGCAGATGGTGCTGCTGCTGGTGCACCGGGAGGACGACCACGTGCGGATCGCCCGGTACCTCTCGGGCGGCCACGTCGACGGCGCGCTGGTGCTGGCGCCACACCTCGACGACCCGCTGCCGGAGGCGGTGCGGGACCTGCCGCTGCCGATCGTGTTCGGCGGGCGGCTGGGCATTCCGGAGGCCGGGCTGCACCTGGTCGACCACGACAACGTGGGAGGCGGCAGGCTCGCCACCGAGCACCTCGTCGGGCTCGGAAGGCGGACCGTCGTGACGGTGGCCGGACCGGCCGACGAGTACGCCGGCATCGAGCGGCTCGACGGCTGGCGGCAGGCGACCGGACTCGACGAGCGGACCGCAGCGCACCGCAGCGAGCGCGGCGACTTCACCGAGGACGGCGGCGAGCGGGCCATGACCGCCCTGCTGCAACGCGTGCCCGAGCTCGACGCGGTGTTCGCGGCCAACGACCTGATGGCGGCCGGCGCGCTGCACGCCCTTCGCGCGGCGGGCCGCCGCGTACCGCAGGACGTCGCGGTCGTCGGCTTCGACGACCAGCCCGCGGTCGCCCCGCGCACCGACCCGCCCCTGACGACCATCCGGCAGGACCCCTCGCTGCGCACCGAGCACATGGTGGACCGCATGGCCCGCCTGATCGCCGGTGAACCGGTGCCGACCGGACGCACCGTGCTGCCGGTGGAGCTGGTCCGTCGCGAGTCCGCGTAGCGAAGCGGGCAGACCGCCAGCGCGTGCACCCAAGGCCCACTGTCCCCTGTGGACACAGCCTCCCATGTGCTCGTACCGGTGCTGGTACTGGTCGAAGAACGCCGTCTTCGCCCGGGTGTAGGCGTCGTAGTCGGCGTCGCGGGCGTGATTTTGGGCCGCCTCCACCTTCACCGCCTCGTACGCGCTGCGGCCTGCGGAGTCGGCTCGCAGCCAGTCCCGGAAGGCCACCGTGTACGCCCACCACGGGCTGCCGAGCAGGCGCACGTGCAGGATCGAGGGCCGCGCCGGGTCGGCCCGGAAGTACAGCCGCTTGCGGTAGGCGTCGGCCGGGGCATGGCCGGGGTCCCTGATCTGGTCGTCGTGGACGCCCGGCGAGTCCGGGCGGGCACCCCGTTCCGGCAGGTAGCCGATCGCGGCCAGGACCTCGTCGGTCGCCGAACCTTCCCCGGGCAGCTCGGTGACGCCGATCTGCAGGTCGACGAAGCGTTTGGCGCGCAGTCCGGGTACCGCGGTCGACCCGATGTGGTCGTAGGTCCAGCTACCGTCGTCGAGACCGGCGTGGCGCAGGGCCTCGCGCAGGCGCGTCAGCAGCCGCCGCGCGGTGACGGGCAGGTCGGGGTCGTGCTCGTGCAGGACGGCGGGCCCCGGCCGGAGTCTTTCGATCCCGGCCGCATGCAGGGCGAAGGGCGCAAGCCGCTGCCCCCACAACCGTTCCACCTGCTCGCGGACGACCGCGTCGGGGTGCAGCACCACGTCGGCCGCGGTCTCGTCCGCATCGGCGCCCCGGGTGTCGACGACCACGGCCGCCGCGCCGGGTCGGTCCACCACGGCCACGTCGAGCAGTCCCACGCCGTCGTGCTCGCACAGTCGCGCGGCCACCTCCTCCGAGCACAGCCCGGCCACCACCTCGACCCTCAACGCCGCCACGCGCTCACCCCTGCCGCATCCGATGACCTTCAACCGGTACAGATGCCCACCCCACCCCCAGGGTTGCGCACCCGGCCGCGCCGAGCGGGAGCGCACGAGCGGCGGCGGGGCCGGATGACGCAATTCGGATGCGACTTGATCGATCCGGAACTTCACACCCCGATCGACATCCACAAGCCTGGGAGCGCTCTCACCTCAGAGCCATCGTGCACGACGAGAACGGCCACGACCACCGAGGAGGTACTCATGACGGCAAGGCGCCTGATCGTCTCCGGGGCCGCGCTGGCGATGCTGCCGCTGTTCCCGTTCCCCGGCCCGCCGGACGCGGCCGCGTCGAGCCCGGCACCGGCGCGGGAGGTCTTCTTCGACGACTTCTCCGGCTCCGAGGTCGACCGCGGGAAGTGGAAGATCGAGGTCACCGGCGAGAACTTCGGGACGGTCAACTCCGAGCAGCAGGCCTACGTCGACTCCCCCGAGACGATGTACGTCGACCACGACGACGCGGGCACCGGCGCCTCCAACGGCGCGCTCGCGCTGCACCCCCGCTTCGAGCCCGGCACCCAGGCCCCCGACGGTCAGACCTACGACTTCGTCTCCGGCAGGCTGAGCACCCAGGACAAGTTCGAGTTCACCTACGGCAGCTACGCCGCCCGGCTCAAGCTCCCCGAGGGCGCGACCGGCTCCGGCCTGTGGCCGGCGTGGTGGTCGCTGGGCTCCGACATCGACAACGGCAAGCCGTGGCCGCAGTGCGGCGAGGTCGACGTGATGGAGAACGTCGGCGAACCGTGGACGAACGTCTCGCTGCACGGGCCGGAGTACAACGGCGACACCCCGATCCACCAGCGCCAGCACTTCGAGGGCATGGACCCCGCCGACTGGCACGTCTACCGCGTCGACTGGAACGCCGAGGGCTTCACCTTCTTCGTCGACGAGCGCGAGATCTACCGCATCACCAAGCAGCAGATGCAGCAGAACGGCTGGAGCTGGGTGTTCGACGACCCGCAGTTCATGATCCTGAACTTCGCGCTTGGCGGCACCTACCCGAGCGGCGTCAACGGCGTGACCGAGCCCTACCTGGGCATCCCGCAGGAGACCGTCGACAAGGTCGCCGCGGGCGGTGTCCGCTACCTGGTCGACTGGGTCCGCGTCGAGCAGCAGTAGTCGCGCCTCCGGGGTGCGGCCCCGGAGGTCACTCCCACTCGATGGTGCCCGGCGGCTTGGACGTGACGTCCAGCGTGACCCGGTTGACCTCGGAGACCTCGTTGGTGATCCGGGTCGAGATGCGCTCCAGCACGTCGTAGGGCAGCCGGGTCCAGTCGGCGGTCATCGCGTCCTCGCTGGAGACCGGGCGCAGCACGACCGGGTGGCCGTAGGTGCGGCCGTCGCCCTGGACGCCGACCGAGCGGACGTCGGCCAGCAGCACCACCGGGCACTGCCAGATGTCGCGGTCCAGGCCGGCGGCGGTCAGCTCCTCGCGGGCGATGGCGTCGGCGGCGCGCAGCGTCTCCAGCCGGTCGGCGGTGACCTCGCCGATGATCCGGATGCCCAGGCCGGGGCCGGGGAAGGGCTGGCGGTGCACGATCGTCTCGGGCAGGCCCAGCTCCAGGCCGACCCGGCGCACCTCGTCCTTGAACAGCGCGCGCAGCGGCTCGACCAGGCCGAACTGCAGGTCGTCCGGCAGGCCGCCGACGTTGTGGTGGCTCTTGATGTTGGCCGCGCCGGAGCCGCCGCCGGACTCGACCACGTCCGGGTAGAGCGTGCCCTGCACCAGGAAGTCGATCTGCTCGCCCTCGGCACCGGCCTCGGCCTGCAGGTCGCGGGCGGCCTGTTCGAAGACCCGGATGAACTCCCGGCCGATGATCTTGCGCTTCTCCTCCGGGTCGGTCACCCCCGCCAGCGCGCCGAGGAACCGGTCGCGCGCGTCGATGGTGACCAGCCGGACGCCGGTGGCGGCGACGAAGTCGCGCTCGACCTGGGCGCGCTCACCGGCGCGCAGCAGGCCGTGGTCGACGAAGACGCAGGTGAGCTGGTCGCCGACCGCGCGCTGCACCAGCGCCGCGGCGACCGCGGAGTCCACGCCGCCGGAAAGGCCGCAGATCGCGCGCTTGTCGCCGACCTGCTCGCGGATGGCGGCCACCGTGTCGTCCACGATGGACGAGGTGGTCCAGGCCGGGCGGATGCCTGCGATCTCGTGCAGGAAGCGGCGCAGCACCTCCTGGCCGTGGGGGGAGTGCGCGACCTCCGGGTGGTACTGCACGCCGGCGAGCCGGCGCTCGACGTTCTCGAACGCCGCGACCGGGGTGTCCTTGCTGCCCGCGGTCACGGTGAAGCCCTCCGGGGCCTTGCTCACCGAGTCGCCGTGGCTCATCCACACCGGGTGGTGGCCGGGCAGGTCCTCGTGCAGGGTGCCGCCGTCGCCGGTGACCGCCAGCTCGGTGCGCCCGTACTCGCGGGTGCCGGTGTGCTCGACGGTGCCGCCGAGCGCGGCGGTCATGGCCTGGAAGCCGTAGCAGATGCCGAACACCGGCACGCCCGCGTCGAACAGGGCCGGGTCGACCTGCGGCGCTTCCTCGGCGTAGACGCTGGCCGGACCGCCGGAGAGCACGATGGCGGCCGGGTCGCGGCGCGCGATCTCCTCGACGGGCGTGTCGTGCGGGACCACCTCGGAGTAGATCTGCGTCTCCCGCACGCGGCGCGCGATGAGCTGCGCGTACTGGGCGCCGTAGTCGACGACGAGGACGGGACCCCGCCCCTGGCTGCTAGCGGTACCGGACACGTCGTCGAAACCTCCTGCCGAAAGCTTTGGCCGTCATTGTCCCAGGTAACCGAGGCCACAGCGGCACCGGCCCCGCGGCCTCGACGCCTGTCTCCGATCGTTGGAGCGGCGCGGCCGCTCGGCCCACCCCCGCCACCGGCACCGCCGACGAGGCGGGTTCGAAGACGGCCTCTCAAGCCCCCAAGTAGGCCAGTACGGCGAGCACCCGGCGGTGGCCCGATTCGCCCACCGGCAGGTCGAGCTTGGCGAAGATGTTGCCGACGTGCTTGAGCACCGCCCGCTCGGTGACCACCAGCCGGGCCGCGATCTCCGGGTTGGCGTATCCGGCGGCCATCAGCGACAGGACCTCGCGTTCCCTGGGCGTCAGCGCGGAGATCGGATCGTGCCTGCGGGTGAGCAACTGGGCCACGACCTCGGGGTCCATCACGGTGCCGCCCGCGGCGATGCGGCGCAGGGCGTCGACGAACTCGTCCACCCGGGAAACGCGGTCCTTGAGCAGGTAACCCACGCCGCCGCGGCCGTCGGCGAGCAGTTCGCGGGCGTAGGTCTCCTCGACGTACTGGGAGAACACCAGAACCGGCAGCGCGGGCCGCAGCGCGCGAGCCCGCACTGCCGCCCGCACGCCCTCGTCGCGGAACGTAGGCGGCAGCCGCACGTCGACCACGGCGGCGTCGGGCGGATCGGCGGCGACGGCTTCGAGGAACGACTCCGCGTCGCCGGTCACCGCAGCCACCTCGATGTCCGCGGTGCCCAGCAGCAGCTTGAGGCCCTCGGCGAGGATCACGTTGTCCTCGACGATCACGACCCGCACGGCAGGCTCACCCGGATCGTGGTCGTCCCGTCGTCCGGGCTGTGCACGCTGGTCGTACCGTCCAGCGCGGCGACCCGGTGCCGGATGCCCGCGATCCCCGAGCCCCTGCTCTCGTCGGCACCGCCCACCCCGTCGTCGCCGACCTCGACGCGCAGGTCCTCGCCGACTCGGGTGAGTGTGGCGTAGGCACGGGTGGCCACGGCGTGCTTGGTGACGTTGCTCAGCGCCTCGGCGACGACGAAGTAGGCGGCGGCCTCGACGGCGGCGGGCACGTCGCCGAGCCCTTCGGCTCTGATCGCCGTCGGAACCGCGCAGCGGCTGCCGAGCGCCGACACCGCGCCGGAGAGGCCGCGGTCGGCCAGGATCGGCGGGTAGATCGTGCGCACGACCTCGCGCAGGCCGGTCATCGCCTCCTCGGCTCCGTCCCTGGCCTCGCGCAGGAGCCGGGCCGCGGTCTCCGGGTCGTCGCGGAGGGCCTTCTCGGCCACTCCCAGCCGCATCGCCAGCGCGACGAGCTGGGCCTGCGCCCCGTCGTGCAGGTCGCGCTCGATGCGGCGCAGCTCGGCGCCGTGGGCCTCCACCGCGCCCTCCCGGGTCTGCGCCAGCTCGTCCACCCGCGCGGCCAACCGTTCCTCGGTCGCGCGGCGCCGCGACGGCGAGAGCAGCGCGAGCGTCGCGCGCGCCTGTCCCCGCGCCAGCGCGGGGACACCCCACAGCAGCAGGACGAGCGCGACCACGAGCTGCGCGGTGCCGGTCACCAGGACGACCGGCCACGACGTCGACCGGACGCCCAGCAGGCTCACGCCACCGGGGATCAGCGGCCAGATCAGCATCGACACCACGGTGACCGGCGCCGCGACGAGCCCGGCGAAGGCCAGCAGCGCCGAGAGGGTGCCGGTGACGCCGTGGACCGGCAGCCACAGCAGGTGCCGCCACGTCGAGGGCGCGCGGACGACGGCGGCGAACCCGGACGGCGCCGGGCCGGTCACCACCGGCACCCCGAGGAAGCGGCCCGCCCGCTGCCGCTCCCACTGCGCCCAGCGGTGGATCGCCTCCGTTCCCACCGGCAGCAGGAAGAACCCGATGCCCAGCGCGACGCTGACGCCTGCGAACAGCACCAGCGGAATCGCCAGCAGCGCGGTGAGCCCCGAAAACAGGCCGGGCAGCAGGAAGTTCCCGTCCGCCAGCGCGCGACGCGGAGCCGGGAACCCTCGGCGCAAGTCGGTAGCCATCGCCCCACTCTTCGTCCAGCGCCTCCGCGGTCGAAGGCTTCGATCGGCAGTCTGCCGAGCCGGGAGCGCCTCGGCAGTGGAGTGCACGACACCTTCGGCAGGGGTGGTCGCCACCTGATGCGCGGCCGGTTCTCCGCCATAGCGTCGGTCTCATGATCCCAGTGGTTGATCCCGCGCAGGGGCGAACCGGTGTTCAGTGGCGCCCGGTGCTCGCCTTCACCGCGCTCGCGTATTCCGGCATGTGGCTGGCGATGTCGCCGTTGTGGCTGGCCGGGTTCCGGCGCACGGGCGGCGCCGAGGCGATGGGCGTGCTCGAGCAGATCCGCGTCGCGGCGGCGATGCTGACCCCCGCGCTGGCCGCCGTCGTCGTGCTGCGCCGCACCGAGCCCACGGGAAAGCTGAGGGCCGCGTTGGCGCTGACCTGGCCGAAGGGCACGGCGAGGCGGTGCCTGCTGGCGCTGGGCACACCGCTCGCGCTGACGCTGATCTCGCTCGTGGTGGGCGCCGCGGCGGGGACGTATCACGCCGACCTCGCCGACATGTCGGGCTTCCGAAGCCGCTTCGCGCCGGAAACGCTGGGACAACCCGGAATTCCGTGGGATGCGCTCGGCTGGTGGCTGGGCGGACTGCTGCTGCAGATGGCGGTTTCGCTACCGCTCTTCTTCGGTGAGGAGCTGGGCCGGCAGGGCTATCTGCTGCCGAGGCTGGCTCCACGCGGTCCGGCGTTTCGCCTTGGCCGGCACGGGTGTGGTGTTCGCGCTCTGGCACCTGCCGACGCTGCTGCTCGGCGGCCAGTACCCGGACACGCCGTGGGCGGTGTCGATCGGGGCGTTCCTGGTGTCGTGCGTGCTGGTCGTGCCGGGGTTCACCTGGTTGCGGACGCGGTCGGCGTCGGTCGTCCCGGCGGTCGTCGCCCACACCTTCGCCAGCACCGCCGCGGTCCAGCTCCCGTGGGTCTTCGCCGACGCCGGCCAGCCGCCGCATCCGCTGCACGCCGGACTGATGGCCTGGCCGGGCTGGGTCGCCGTCTGCGGCCTGCTCGCGGTCCTGTGGTGGCGGAAAGCGCGCTGAGACCTGGGACGCGAGGCTATGCGGAGGGCGTCCGCAGTGCGGCGGGGGCGTCGGCGGGGACGGCGGGCGCCTTGGGCGCGACCGGCTCGACCCGCCGATAACCCTCCTCCTGCGCGGGACGCGGGTCCGCCTCGCCCTTGTTCGGCCACAGCGCGAAGGCCCGCTCCGCCTGCGCGGTGATCGTCAGCGACGGGTTCACGCCGAGGTTCGCCGAGATCGCCGAACCGTCCACGATGGACATCGTCGGGTAGCCGAACGCACGGTGGTAGGGGTCGACGACGCCGTGCTCGGCGTCCTGGCCGATCGGGCAGCCGCCGATGAAGTGCGCCGTCATCGGCATGTCGAGCAGCTCGCCCCACGTGCCGCCCGCGATGCCGCCGAGCTTCTCGGCGACCCGGTTGTTGGCCTCCTCGCCCGCAGGGATGTAGGTCGGGTTCGGAGCACCGTGGCCCTGCTGCGAGGTAAGGCGCCTGCGGCCGAACAGGCCCTTGCGCAGCTTCGTGGTCAGCGAGTTGTCGAGACTCTGCATGACCAGCAGGATCACCGTGCGCTCGCTCCAGTTCCGCACCCACAGCAGCCGCAGCGAGAAGATCGGGTGCCTGCCGAGGAAGCGCAGCCACTGCTTCCAGCGCGGCACCGGCGAACCGCCCGACGTCGGCAGGGTCTGCAGCATGCCCATGGCGTTGCTGCCCTTGCCGTAGCGCACCGGCTCGATGTGGGTGTCCTCGTCGGGGTGGAACGACGAGGTGATCGCCACCCCGGTCGAGAAGTCCTTGCCCGGCAGCACCTTCGGGGTCTGCGCCCCGATGATCGCCTCGGAGTTGGTGCGGGTGAGCACGCCGAGCTGCTCCGACATGCGCGGCAGGTCACCGCGTTCGCGCGCCCGGTGCAGCAGGTTCTGGGTGCCCCAGGTCCCGGCGGCGACGACGACCTGGTCGGCGGTGAAGACCTTCGAGTCGCGGTCGAACCCCGCCCCGGTGCGCCGCGTGCCGATGCGCCAGCGGCCGTCGGCGCCCTGCGCGAGCCGGTGCACGGTGGTCAGCGGCCACACCTCGGCACCGCCTTCCTCCGCCAGGTAGAGGTAGTTCTTCACCAGCGTGTTCTTGGCCCCCACGCGGCAGCCCGTCATGCACGCGCCGCACTCGGTGCAGCCGGTGCGCGACGGCCCGGCACCGCCGAAGTACGGGTCGGCGACCGGCTCACCCGGTTTGCCGAAGTAGACCCCGACCGGAGTGGGGTGGTAGCTCTCGCCCACCCCCATGTCCTCGGCGACCTCCCGGATCACCACGTCCGACGGGGTGGTGGTGGGGTTGGTGACCACTCCCAGCATCCGGCTCGCCTGGTCGTAGTGCGGGGCGAGCTCGTCCTCCCAGTCGGTGATGTGCGCCCACTGGGGGTCGGCGTAGAACGGCTTCAGCGGCCGGTAGAGCGTGTTCGCGTAGACCAGCGAGCCGCCGCCGACGCCGGAGCCGGCGAGGATGAGGACGTCCCGCAGCAGGTGGATCCGCTGGATGCCGTAGCAGCCGACCTGCGGGGCCCAGAGGAAGTTGCGCAGGTCCCACGAGGTCTTCGCGAACTCGTCGTCGGCGAACCTGCGGCCGGCTTCGAGGACCGCGACGCGGTAGCCCTTCTCGGTGAGCCGCAGGGCGGCCACGCTGCCGCCGAACCCCGACCCGATCACCACGACGTCGTAGTCGTGCTCCCCGTCACGTGAAGACATGAGCGACAGGGTAAACGTAATTACTCGCGAGTAGATAGACCTGAAGGGTGAAAGCTACCGCGAGTAGGGAGACGGTTCCCGGACCATGTAGGTCGGGTTCCGGCCCATTTGGTACCTAGCGTCCGGCCCCATGCCCGAGATCCGCCCACACCACATCGACATCCCCGAGGCCGACCTCGACGACCTGCGCGCCCGGCTGGCCACCGCCCGGTGGCCCGACGAGCTGCCCGGCGCGGGGTGGGTCCGGGCGCGCTGCCGCTGCTGGTCACCCACGGGTGGCCGGGCACGGTCGCCGACTTCGCGGGTATCGTCGAGCCGCTCACCGCCCCGTCCGACGGGCGCGACGCCTTCGACCTCGTCATCCCTTCCCTGCCGGGCTTCGGCTTCTCCGGCCCCACGACCAGCACCGGCGTGAACCTGCGGCGCACCGCCCGCGCGTGGGCGGAGCTGATGCGGCGCCTCGGCTACGACCGCTACGGCACCCAGGGCGGCGACTGGGGCGCGAAGGTGCACCGCGAGCTGGCCCTGCTCGCCCCGGACCGCGTCGTCGGCATGCACGTCAACGGCGGCGTCGGCAGCCCATCCGGCGATCCGGCCGAACGCGAGGGGCTCAGCTCCCGCGAGCTGGCCGCGCTGGCCGACCTCGACCACTTCCTCACCCACCGGCTCGGCTACGCCCGCATCCAGGGCACTCGCCCGCAGACCCTCGCCTACGCCCTCCTCGACTCCCCCACCGGGCAGCTCGCGTGGAACGCCGAGCTGCTGGAGTGGTTCGACGCCCACGCCCTCGGCGAGAACCGCATCGACCGCGACCAGATCCTCACCAACGTCTCGATCTACTGGTTCACCCGGACCTCGGGAGCCGCCGCCCGCGTCTACCGGGAGGCCGAGCCCGACGCCTGGGGACCGCAGCAACCGTGCGCGGTACCGACCGGCGTGGCGATCTTCGCCGGCGACCGCGGCATCCGGCGGTTCGCCGAGCGGGAGAACAACGTCGCGCACTGGTCGGAGTTCGACCGCGGCGGCCACTTCGCGGCCCTGCAGGCCCCGGACCTGCTCGTCGACGACGTCCGCGCGTTCTTCCGATCGCTGCGCTGAGAGCGTGCGGGCAGGGGCTAGCGTGTGGCGGACGACGGCAGAGGAGGTCACCGCCTTGACCGACGACAGCGCTCGCGGCGGCGATGGTGCCGACGGCATCGCCGAGTTCGCCTTCGAACTCGGGGTCCTGAAGCGGATGCGACGCGCGGGCTGGTGGCACGTCGGCGTCCGGGACCCGGAGTCGGTCGCCGAGCACAGCCTCAGGGTGTCGCAGCTCGCCGGGCTGATCGCCGCCCAGGAAGGCGCCGATCCCGCCCGCGCGGCCTTCCTCGCGGTGGCACGACAGCCAGGAGACGCGGACCGGGGACATCCCGCACACCGCGCGGCCCTACCTCGGTACCGGCCCGTCCAACGAGGAGATCACCGCGGACCAAGTGGCGCGGATGCCCGACCCCGCAGCGCGGACCGTCCGGGACGCGGTCGCCGAGTACGAGGCGCAGGAGAGCGTCGAGGCGCGGTGCGCCAAGGACGCCGATCGGCTGGAATGCCTGGTCCAGGCGGTCGAGTACCGCTCGGTGGGTTACCAGGGCGTGCAGGCGTGGATCGACTCGTCGCGGCGGGCGCTGGTCACCGGCACCGCCCGGCGGATCGCCGACGCCGCGCTCGACATGTCCCCGCTGGCCTGGCGCGACCGCTGACGCGACCGGCCGCTGCGCGACCACCGACGCCACTACTCGATCGCCGCACGCTGGCCGCTGACGGTGCCCGGGGCCGCGTGCCCCGGGCGGCACCACCGGCCTCAGCGGCGGAGCATCAGGCCGACCTTCTGGAACTCCTTCAGCTCCCGGTAGCCGGTCTTGGCCATCGCGCGGCGCAGGCCGCCGAAGAGGTTGAGCACGCCCAGCGGGTCGCTGCTGGGACCGAACAGCACGGTCTCCAGGTCGGCCCCGGCACCGTCGAACGCGGTGATCTCGCTGCGCGGCAGGCTCGGATGGGCCGCCGCCGCGGTCCAGTAGTAGCCCTGCGCCGGGGACTCCGACGCCTCCGCCAGCGCCTCGCCGAGCATGACCGCGTCGGCCCCGCACGCGATCGCCTTGGCGATGTCACCGGAGAAGTTCAGCGCGCCGTCAGCCAGCACGTGCACGTAGCGGCCACCGGTCTCGTCGAGGTAGTCGCGGCGCGCGGCGGCGGCGTCGGCGATCGCGGTCGCCATCGGCACGCCGATGCCCAGCACCTGGGTCGTGGTCGCCGACCGCGACTCGCCGAAGCCGACGATCACCCCGGCCGCGCCGGTGCGCATCAGGTGCATCGCTGTGCGGTAGTCGCCGACACCACCGGCGATCACCGGGACGTCCAGCTCGGCGATGAAGCGCTTGAGGTTCAGCGGCTCGCCGTCGCGCGCGACGTGCTCGGCCGAGACGATGGTGCCCTGCACCATCAGCACCTCGACCCCCGCGGCCAGCAGGTGCGGGGTCAGCTCCTCGGCGTGCTGCGGGCTGACCCGCGCCGCCACCGTGACCCCGGAGTCCTTGACCTGCTTGATCGCCAGCGCCAGCAGGTCGGGGCGGATCGGCGCGGCGTGCAGCTTCTGCAGCAGCTTCTGCGCGACCGCCGGGTCGCTCTCCTCCTCGGCGGCGCGCACCACCTCGGCCAGGCGCTCCTCGACGTTCTCGTGCCGCGCCCACAGGCCCTCGGCGTTGAGCACGCCCAGCCCGCCCAGCTCACCGACGCGGACCGCGGTCGCAGGCGAGACGATCGCGTCGGTCGGGTGCGTCACCAGCGGGATGTCGAAGCGGTAGGCGTCGATCTGCCAGGCCAGCGAGACGTCCTTGGACGAGCGGGTACGCCGTGACGGCACGATCTCCACGTCGTCGAGGTCGTAGCCGCGCATGGCCGTACGGCCCATGCCGATCTCCACCAGATCCCGCACGTCAGTCCCTTCCTCGCGGCACCGCTGTCCAACGAGACATTGTCTCTACGGCATCCGTGTGACGTGCATCCGGGGCACCCGGTAGCACCCGGTGCACGCTCGGCCACCAGCAGCGGCCGAGCCCGGGCCCGTGGCGCCGGCCCGTGGCCGGGCCGCGCCCCCGGCGCTCAGCGGGTCGTGTAGTTCGGCGCCTCGACGGTCATCGTGATGTCGTGCGGGTGGCTCTCCTTGAGCCCCGCCGCGGTGATCCGGACCAGGTTGGCGTTCTGCAGCTCCGGGATCGTGGTGGAACCGGTGTAGCCCATGCCCGAGCGCAGGCCGCCGACGAGCTGCGCGACGACCTGGGACAGCGGTCCGCGGAACGGCACCCGGCCCTCGATGCCCTCGGGGACCAGCTTGTCCTCGGACAGTACGTCGTCCTGGAAGTAGCGGTCCTTGGAGTAGGACTGGCCCTGGCCGCGCGACTGCATCGCGCCCAGCGAGCCCATGCCCCGGTAGACCTTGAACTGCTTGCCGTTGACCAGCACCAGGTCACCCGGCGACTCCGCGGTGCCCGCCAGCAGGCTGCCCAGCATGACGCTGCTCGCCCCGGCCGCGATCGCCTTCGGGATGTCACCGGAGTACTGGATGCCGCCGTCGCCGATCAGCGGCACGCCCGCGGGGCGGCACGCCTGGTCGGCCTCGTAGATCGCGCTGATCTGCGGCACGCCGACGCCCGCCACGACGCGGGTGGTGCAGATCGAGCCGGGCCCGACACCGACCTTGACCGCGTCGGCGCCCGCGTCGACGAGCGCCTGCGCGCCCGCGCGGGTCGCGACGTTGCCGCCGATGACGTCGACGGAGTTACCGAGCTCCTTCTTCAGCGTGGCCACCGTGTCCACCACGGCGCGGGAGTGGCCGTGCGCGGTGTCCACCACGAGCACGTCGACCCCGGCGTCGACCAGCGCCATCGCGCGCTCGTGCGAGTCGGCGCCCACCCCGACCGCGGCGCCGCACAGCAGGCGGCCGTCCGGGTCCTTGGTGGCCTCGGGGTACTGCTCGGTCTTGACGAAGTCCTTGACCGTGATCAGGCCGCGCAGCTTGCCCGCGTTGTCCACGATCGGCAGCTTCTCGACCTTGTGCCTGCGCAGCAGCCCCAGCGCGGCCTCGGCCGTGACGCCGACCTGCGCGGTCACCAGCGGCGCGGAGGTCATGATCTCCCGCACCTTCCTGGTGTGGTCGACCTCGAAGCGCATGTCGCGGTTGGTGATGATCCCGACCAGCGTGCCGTCGGGGTCGGTCACCGGGACACCGGAGATGCGGAACTTCGCGCACAGCGCGTCGACGTCGGAGAGCGTGTCCTCCGGCGAGCAGGTCACCGGGTCGGTGACCATGCCGGCCTCGGAGCGCTTGACCACCTCGACCTGGGCGGCCTGCTCCTCGACCGAGAGGTTGCGCTGCAGGATCCCGACCCCGCCCTGGCGGGCCATCGCGATCGCCATCCTGGCCTCGGTGACGGTGTCCATCGCCGCGGACAGCAGCGGGACGCGCAGCCTGATGTTGCGCGACAGCTGGGTGCCGGTGTCGACGCCGCTGGGGATGACGTCGGACTCGTCGGGCAGCAGCAGCACGTCGTCGAAGGTCAACCCGAGGCTCGCGAACTTCGAGGGAAAGCCGGGTGCGGTGAGTTCGCTGGTCATGGCGGGGGCGTGCCTTCCTTCAAACTACGGTCCACAACCGAAGGGTGCGGGCGGTCTTGGGTGGCGCCGGGTCGCTGGCATGGGTTGCAACGCTGACTCGGCGAGGGGGATTCCAACATGATAGAGACCGCTGGTCAGTGCCCGGATGCCCCGTCCGTGGGCAGCTGCCGTGCGCGGCCGTCGCGGTCCGCGCCGGCCGACGCCGCAGGGCAGCCCAGCCGACGCCGAACGTCGCGGGACTGGACGTAGCCGGTACCGTGCGGGCCGTGCCGCACGATCCGTTGCCCCCAGACCCGTTCGCGGGTGACCCGGACGACCCGAGCATGACGCTCGGCGATCACGATCCCGAGTTCGGCCCGCCGCTCGGCGACGAGGAGCAGGCCGAGCTGCTCGCGGACCTGACCGATCTGTCGGTTTACCAGGCGCTGCTGGAGCCCCGAGGCGTCCGGGGCATCGTCGTGGACTGCACCGACTGCGGTGAATCTCACTACCACGACTGGGAGCTGCTGCGCGCCAGCCTGGAGCAGCTGCTCAACGACGGCCGGATGCGCCCGCACGAGCCTGCCTTCGACCCCGACCCGGAGCAGTACGTGACCTGGGAGTACTGCCGCGGCTTCGCCGACGGCGTGACCGAGTCGGAGAACGAGAACAGCCACTGAGCCGGCGTCCGACCGGCGCCGCCCAGGCCGAGGCGACGTTCCGCCACCTCGATCAGCGAGCCGCCCGGACCCGAAGAGACGCGGAGCGGCCGACCGTCCTTGGCGTCGGCAAGACCCCGCCCGCCGGAAGAAGGGCCCCGCCTGCGGCAGGGCCCTTTCCTCGGTTCGATCAGTTGGACGGGAACAGCCCCGAGCCCCACGACGGGCCCGTGTTGCTCGACGGGTGGTCGGTGCTGCCGCTGCCGCTGGTCTCGCTCGGCCGGGACGAAGTCTCCGTCGGCTGCGTCGACGTGCTCGGCGTCGTCGACGGCGTGGAGGTCGGCGGCGTGGGCGGCGGCGGGACCGACCCGCTCGGTGGCGGCTGCGGCACCGACGACGACGAGGACAGCTCGGTCGAGCTCGACGGCGAGTCGGGGGACCCGGTGCCGTCCTCGCCCATCCGCGCGGTCAACGACGCGTGCGCGGCCTGCAGGTCGTCCAGACCGTGCTCGGCGTCCACGTCCTGCATCATGTCGTGCGCCCGGTCCAGCGCGGCCTCCGCGCTGTTGCGGTCGCCGAGGTCCAGTGCCCCTTCGGCGCGGTGCAGGTCGTCCTTCGCCGACGACGCGGCCTGCGCCATCCGGGCGTGGTCGGTGTAGAGCACCTGCGCGACACCCCACAGCGCGTCGCCGGGCATGGCGTCGCGCGCGGCGAGGCCGACACCGGTGAAGGTGATCATCAGCACCGCGGCCGCGGAGGCCACCGGCACCAGGTGCCTGCGCTTGAGCCTGCGCCGGGGCCGACGGGCCTCGGCGATCGTGGCGACCGCGGTGTCGACGTCGACGAGCTCGCCGATCGGCGCGGCGTCGATGTCCTGGCGCCACGCGACCAGCAGCGCGTCCAGCGTGGGATCACCGCCGGCGGCCGGGACGTCGGGGTTGGTGCCGCCGAGCATGTCCAGCAGCGCGTCGTCCGCCTGCAGCTCGGACAGGTCGACCCGCTCGCCCTCTTCGCCCTCGTCCAGCGCGACCAGTTCGTCGGCGTCGGCGTCGGGGCGCGGCCGGAAGGCGATCACCTCGGCGGTCCGGTCGGATCGCTCCGCGGCGGCGGCCGATCCGTCGGAAGTCTTGTCGGAGCCGGATTCCGCCCGCTGCGCGGATTCCTCGCCACGGGACACATCGTCGCCGGCGACGTCCGCTGCGGAAATCTGCTCCTGGGGAACGGAAATCCACTCGTCAGCGCCGGTTGCCGGCTCCTGTGCCCGCGTACCGTGCGAGTCGGCCGCACCGATGGCATGCTCGGTGGTACCGCCGGACTCCTCGGCGTCGCGCGGTCCGGAAACCCGCAGGCCGGCCGCGTCCTGCCGACCGGAGGCCGTGTTGCGGGTGCCAGTGGTCCCAGACTCAGCGGAGTCGGAAACTCGGTGGTTTTCGTTCAGTTCGGTCCTATCGCCGGCGTCGGCGGAGCCGGGAAGTGCCTCCCGGTCGTCCTCGACGCGCGAACGGTCGTCCTGCTGGCCGGACTCGACACGGTCGTGTCCCGCCTCTTCACCCCCGGGCCCTTTCCGCTCAGCCACTCAGACCACCTCCTCCGCGGACAGCGTCTTTCTCAGCCGGGCCAATGCACGGTGCTGTGCCACTCGCACCGCCCCCGGCGTCGAACCGACCGCTTCGGCGGTTTCCTCCGCGGACAACCCGACGACCACCCGGAGCAGCAGGATCTCCCGCTGCTTGGCCGGGAGGACGCGCAGAAGTTGCGCCATCCTGCCCGAAAGCTCACCTTGCATGGCCCGCTGCTCTGGTCCGGCCTCGGATTCCGGGGTGTCCGGAACGTCCGCGACCGGTTCGGAGCGGTTGCGGGCCGACGCGCGGTGCGCATCAGCCACCTTGTGTGCGGCGATGCCGTACACGAACGCCAGAAACGGACGTCCCTGGTCCCGGTAACTGGGCAACGCCGTGAGAACGGCGAGGCACACTTCCTGGGCGACGTCGTCCGCCGAAGCGAACGAACGCTCGTTACGTCCGACTCTGGCGCGGCAGTACCGCACCACCAAAGGACGGATTTCGGCCAGCAAGCGCTCGATCGACTGGCGATCGCCGTCGACGGCGGCGCTTACAAGAGCGTCCAGCCCGTCCCCCACGTTGGTCATCGCAGACAGCAGCCCTGGTGTTACGCGTTCAAGCGACTCGGATTGTCCCGGCGAACTTCGCGTGCACCGCACGCCGCGCCGAGCTCACCGTACCGGGCAGAGGTCGATCCCTGAACAGGGAGTGGGGGCAGGCGGCCGTGGTCGTCACCTCTCCACACTTACCAGATGCCGCCGTTTCCCACGTTTGCCGAGGCAGGCGAACGGGTGAACCGAGTCCAACGAAAGAAATGATGATCTTGGCGACTCCACCGGAACGACGGATCAGCGCGGGAGTCGCCGGACACGCCGAAGCCTGCTCCCGCGCGCCTCGTCCGGACTGATCGTGGCGCTCGCCACGTAAAGCAGGGGGCCGGGGGCCCGCCCGGTACGACCATGTGTCCTCGAGAGAGTGACGCGGATCATGGTCCTGCCGGGCGGCTTCCCGGATCGCCGATGCCGGAGCAGGCTCGTCGTGAGTGGAGTCACAGAGCAGGAAGGTGCACCTGCTCGACGGATCAGGCGACCAGACCGCGCCGGAACCCGTGGGCCACGGCCTGGGCCCGGTCGCGCACGCCGAGCTTGCGGAACAGCCGGCGGGCGTGGGTCTTGACCGTGTCTTCCGAGAGGTAGAGCTCGCGGCCGATCTGGCCGTTGCTCTTGCCCTGGCTCATACCGCGCAGCACCTGGAGCTCGCGCTCGGTCAGCTGCACGCCGGGGTCCGAGGGCTGCCGGGGAGCGGGCACCGAGGTGCTCGCGAGCGTGTGCGCCAGGGCCGCGACCAGCTCCGGCCGCGAGGCGTCCCAGCGGAGGTAGCCGCGGGCACCGCCGGCGATCGCCGCCGCGATGCTGCCCGCGTCGTCCGGGGCACCGAACACGATCACGTTCGCTTGGGGGTGGGCCGAGACAAGCCGGCGCGTGGCCTCCACACCGTTGGGGACGGCGCGTTGGGTACCGACGAGCACGACGTCCACGGCTTGCCGCGAAAAACGGGCGAGCAACTCGTCACCGTGTGCTACGCAATCTATCCGGCTCACTCCGGGGACAGCAGACATCACACGAGTGAGCCCTTCCCGGACGCTACGCCGGTCATCGCAGATCAGGACCGTCGTCACGGGAACTCCTTCCTGCAGGCGAGTGACGTTCCATAACCCCTATCGGACGCCTTGGGCCAAACCTTGACACGATCCGGTGCTTAATCCGTCAAGAAATTCTGCGGCCCCGCGGACGGACCCGGTTCACCGGAACGGAGCACTGCCCGACACGAGCGGAGCAGCGAACCGCGATCAAGGCCCATAGCTGCGGAATTCACCCGAACGCACTCCGTTCCGGACCGCCATCGCCCGTCTTCGTGAAATCGCTTCACTCACCCGCACACCACTATGTGATTTGCGACACACTGAGCTTAACTCAGGCGAGCACGGTCTCGGAGACGCGTGCGACCGCCGTGCCCAGTGAGTCGAGCAACTCGACATGTGCCGGCAGCGGCTCCTGTGCCCAGCCCGCTCCGGCCACGAACGCGCGCGCCCGCTGGCGGGTGATGGGGATGTCGCCGATGAGCTTCACCGAGGCGTAGTTCGGCTGCCCCGCCCACAGCACCACCGCCGCCGGGGCGGCGCGGCGGACGGCGGCGTCGAGCCCCTCCCTGGGCAGCGCGGCGCCGAACAGCCGGTGCCCGACCCGGTTGGCGGCCAGGGCGGCGGCGAGCGCGACCAGCTCCAGCTCCTGACCCTCCCCGGGCACCGGCGCGAGGACGACAGGGCGCGGGTTGAGCGGTGCCGCGGCGCCGGCGATGACCGACCGCAGCGCGGTCGAGGCGCAGTCCGACAGCAGTTGCAGGGCCTCGACGCCGGTGCCCGAGCGCTGCCACCGCTCGCTGATCGCCCGCAGCACCGGCTGGAGCACGTCGTTCCAGGTCGCCACCACGCCGTCGGCCACGACCGACTCGAGCAGCAGCCGCTGGATAGACCAGGAGTCGAGCGCCAGGGCGGCCCGGCCCAGCCCGCGCGCCCGCGGCCCGGCACCGGTGAGCTTCAGGCCCCGGCCACCGGTGTTGGTGCCCGGCTCGAGGGCGTTCGCGCCGTCGTCGCCGTCGAGGACACCGGAGAAGAGCACCGGCTCGTCCGCCTCGCCCTCCACGTGCGCCGGGGATCCGGACTCGGCCGAGTAGCGCTGCGGCAGCGGCGCGGTCGTGGACCGGGCGAACCGGGCGGCCTCGGCCGGTGAGGCGCCGCGCAGCAGGGCGCGCTGCATCTGCTCCAGCCGCGCGATGTCGTCGGGGCCGTAGCGCCGGTGACGGCCGGTGGTGTGGTCGCTGGGCCCGAGCCCGTACCTGCGGTCCCACGTGCGCAGGGTCGCCGGGGCCACGCCCAGTCGGCGGGCGACCGCCGCGACGGTCAGCCGCGGCTGGTCGCCATCGACGCCGGGGGCACCGCCGGAATGCCCGGATTCGCCGATGCGAGTGGAGTCGTCCTGCCCTTGCGCAGGTTCCGGCGTCGTCACCCGGCACATGTTCCGGTTCCGGGGCGACCGGAGCAAGCCGGTGCGCGGCGGATCTTGCTGATCAAGGAGATCACTCCAACGGTGAACAGCTTTTGACTCGATAAGGGTTGAACAAGTTTTGGCGCGGTTCTACCGTAGATCGCGCGAGGCCGCGGCGGTCGCCGCGGCAGGGAGGGGATCCACCACTGGAGGTGGTTGTCGCAATGGCGGACACTCGACGTCTTCCAGGACCGAACGCCGATATCTGGGATTGGCAGATACGGGGCTCCTGCAGAGGCATGGACAGCGCGTACTTCTTCCATCCCGACGGCGAACGGGGGCCGGCGCGGGCCCGGCGCGAGGCGAAGGCAAAAGAGGTTTGCCAGCGTTGCCCCGTACTTGAGCAGTGCCGACGGCACGCACTCACGGTGCAGGAGCCGTACGGAATCTGGGGCGGGCTGTCCGAATCCGAACGCGAAGTGATCATAAAGTCCCGCAAGCGCCGGGTCGCCGCGCTGGCCAGCTGACCTGGCAGAAGCGGCGGACCCGGCATCGCCGGCCGCACCGGCCGCCGAATGACCACGAGGGGCGTCATTCGTCGGCGTGGCGGGGTGGCGATACACCTCGGGGCGGCACCCACGTGGGTGCCGCCCCGAGTTCTGTTCGCGTGGCGCGCCGTTCACGGCCACCACCGTCACGAACGTCAGTGCGAGTGGCCGTGGCCGTGCCCGGCCGCCGCGGAGTCCTCCTCCTCCGGCTTGTCCACCACAGCGCTCTCGGTGGTGAGCACCATGCGGGCGATGGAGGCCGCGTTGGCGACGGCGGAGCGCGTCACCTTCAGCGGGTCCACGATGCCCGGCTGGACCAGGTCGCCGAAGGTCAGCGTCGCGGCGTTGTAGCCCTGACCCCAGTCCAGGTCGCGGACCTTGGAGACCACGACCGCGCCCTCCTGGCCCGCGTTGCTGGCGATCCAGAACAGCGGGGCCTCCAGGGCGGTCCGGACCAGCCGGACGCCGGTGGCCTCGTCACCGGAGAGGCCCAGGTCGCCGTTCAGCTCCTTGGCCGCGTGGATGAGGCTGGAGCCGCCACCGGGGACGCTGCCCTCCTCGGCCGCGGCCTTGGACGCGGCGACCGCGTCCTCGATGCGCGACTTGCGCTCCTTGAGCTCGGTCTCGGTGGCCGCACCGACCTTGATCACCGCGACGCCGCCGGCCAGCTTGGCCAGCCGCTCCTGCAGCTTCTCGCGGTCCCAGTCGGAGTCGCTGGCCTCGATCTCCTTGCGGATCTGCTCCGCGCGGGCCTTGACGTCGTCCTGCGGGCCACGGCCGTCGACGATGGTCGTGGTGTCCTTGGTGACGGTGATCCGGCGGGCCGAGCCCAGCACCTCGGGCCCGACCTCGGACAGCTTGAGACCGACCTCGGGGGCGATGACCTGGGCACCGGTGACGGCGGCCAGGTCGTCCAGGAACGCCTTGCGGCGGTCGCCGAAGTACGGGGCCTTGACCGCGACGACCTTGAAGGTCTTGCGGATGGCGTTGACGACCAGCGTCGACAGCGCCTCGCCCTCGACGTCCTCGGCCAGGATCAGCAGCGGCTTGCCGCTCTGGGCGATCTTCTCCAGCAGCGGGAGCAGGTCCTGGATGCTGGAGATCTTGTCCCGGTGCAGCAGGATCTGCGCGTCCTCGAGGACGGCTTCCTGGCGCTCGGAGTCGGTGACGAAGTACGGGGAGACGAAGCCCTTGTCGAACTGGACGCCCTCGGTGATCTCCAGCTCGGTGGCCAGCGTCGAGGACTCCTCGATGCTGATGACGCCGTCCTCGCCGACCCGCTCCATCGCCTCGCCGACCAGCGCGCCGATGGACTCGTCGCGGGAGGACACGGTGGCGATCTGGGCGATGTTGTCGCGGCCCTTGACCGGGGTCGCCTTGGCCTTGAGGGCGTCGACCACCGCGTCGGTGGCGGCCTGGATGCCCCGGCCCAGCGCGGTCGGGTTGGCACCGGCGGCCAGGTTGCGCAGGCCCTCGCGGACCAGCGCCTGGGCCAGCACGGTGGCGGTGGTGGTGCCGTCGCCCGCGACGTCGTTGGTCTTGGTGGCGACGTTCTTGGCGAGCTGGGCGCCCAGGTTCTCGTAGGGGTCTTCCAGCTCGATCTCGCGGGCGATGGTCACGCCGTCGTTGGTGACCTGCGGCCCGCCGAACTGCTTGTCCAGCACGACGTGGCGGCCGCGCGGGCCGAGGGTGACCTTAACCGCGTCGGCGAGCTGGTTCACGCCGCGCTCCAGCGCCCGGCGGGCCTGCTCGTCGAAAGCGATCTGCTTAGCCATTGGTTCAACAGCCCTTCGGTTTCGAAGAAGGGGAGCTCAACGGGCTCCCGGCATGCGACCGCCCCGGAGGTCCCGGTGGGACCGCCGGGGCGGTGGGTGCTCGCGGTGGCGAGTCGTCAGTTGACGACGGCCAGCACGTCGCGGGCGGAGAGGATCAGGTACTCCTCGCCGTTGTACTTGACCTCGGTGCCGCCGTACTTGGAGTAGATGACGACGTCACCTTCCTTGACATCCACCGGGATGCGGGTGCCCTTGTCGTCGACGCGGCCCGGGCCCACGGCCAGGACCTTGCCCTCCTGGGGCTTTTCCTTGGCGGTGTCCGGGATCACGATGCCGGACGCAGTCGTCGTCTCGGCCTCGCTCGCCTGGACAACGATCTTGTCCTCAAGCGGCTTGATGCTCGCCACGGTGTGACCTCCACCTTCTGGGGCCTTCGAAGCGTTGGCTGGTTTCACGACGGCTCCGTGACTCCCCGCCGTCGCGGGTGCCGGGGCGCTCCGGCGCCGTTCGTCTAGCACTCTACCCATGCGAGTGCCAGCGCTCAACAACGGGCTGCCGAGATCCCCGCGACGACCACCCGTCCGAGGTTGCGCCGTTCGTCGGCAGACACGGCGGCGCGCGGTGTTCATCATGCGATCACCAGATACACGAATCTTTTTCATTTTTGGTGCGCAGACTCCACCGCGAGCTCAAAGGGAGGAACCCGATGCCCGAACCCGCTGGTGAACGCCACGCCCTGACCCGAAGGACCCTCATCGCGGCCGCGGGCGCGACCGCCGCGCTCGGCCTGGCCGCCGGACCCGCCAGGGCCGGCACCAGTGCCGACCCGTTCACCCTAGGCATCGCCTCCGGTGACCCCGCGTCGGACGGCTTCGTGCTCTGGACCAGGCTGGCGACCGAGCCGCTCGCCGATGACGGGCTCGGCGGGATGCCCGCCCGCGCGGTCGAGGTGCAGTGGGAGGTCGCCGAGGACGAGCGCTTCGCCGGCGTGGTGCGCCGCGGCACCGAGCGGGCCGCGCCCGAGCTGGGCCACTCCGTGCACGTCGAGCTCGCCGGGCTGCGCCCCGGGCGCGAGTACTTCTACCGCTTCCGCTGCGGGAACCACCTCAGCCGGACCGGCCGCGCCCGCACCGCTCCGGCCGCGGGCACCCTCACGTCCCCGCTGACGATGTGCTTCGCCTCCTGCGCGGCCTGGGAACACGGCTTCTACACCGCCTACCGCCGGATCGCCGAGGACGACCCGGACCTGGTGCTGCACCTGGGCGACTACCAGTACGAGTTCGGCCACCTCGGCTACCCGGTGCAGTCGGGCGTCGCCCGCCGGGTCGAGGGCGGCGAGACGTTCACGCTGGCCGACTACCGGCGCAGGCACGCCCAGACCAAGACCGACCCGGACCTCCAGCTCGCGCACTCGGTCGCGCCGTGGCTGGTGGTGTGGGACGACCACGAGGTCGACAACAACTGGGCCGACGAGCACCACGAGATCTGGGGCGACACCGAGGAGTTCCTGGAGCGCCGCCGGGCGGCTTTCCAGGCGTACTACGAGAACATGCCGCTGCGGCGGTCGTCGGTGCCGCAGGGCATCGACATGCAGCTCTACCGGCGGGTGCGCTGGGGTGCGCTGGCGAACCTCCACATGCTCGACACCCGGCAGTACCGCAGCGACCAGGCGTGCGGCGGACTGCTCGGTCCGTGCGGGCAGGAGTCGGACCCGAGCCGCACGCTCACCGGCGACGAGCAGGAATCCTGGCTGCTGGGAGGGTTCCGCGAGTCCCGGGCGCGGTGGGACCTGATCGGCCAGCAGGTCATGATGGGTCAGCACGACAAGCTGGCCGGGCCGCTGAAGGTCACCGACATGGACACCTGGGACGGCTACACGGCCTCCCGCGACCGGATCACCCGCGGCTGGGTCGATGCGGGTGTGCGCAACCCGGTCGTGCTCACCGGTGACATCCACGAGCACTACGCCAACGACCTGAAGCTCGACTACGACGACCCGGACTCACCGGTCGTCGGCGCCGAGCTGGTGACCACGTCGGTGACCTCCAACGGCGACTCCGCGGGCGAGGAGTTCGGCGGTGATCCGGAGAACCCGCACATCCGCTTCCACGACACCATGCGCGGCTACGTGCGGACCAAGGTCACCAGCACCGAGCTGAGGGCGGACTTCCGCGTGCTCCCTTACGTGTCCAGGCCTTACGCCCCGGCGGAGACGAAGGCTTCCTTCGTGGTCTCCGACCAGGTTCCGGGGCTGCGGGAAGCGTCCACCTTCGCGCGCTGACGGCGTGCGGGGCCCGGAATCGGCTCGTGGGAACGGATTCCGGGCTCCGCGGCCGACGGGTTCGGCGGCGCATGCGGGCTCGGGAGTCCCCGCCGCGGGACGGCTCGCGCCGGGAATCACCTGCCACCAGGCGATTTCCGGCTCTGCGCACCGCAGCGACTTCCCGGCGGGAGCGGTCGTGGAGCCGGGGATGCCGACCATCGGCGACCGCGCCGGTTGGAATGCCGTCAGAGAAGCCGATCTTCGCAGGTAGATCCGCATGCGGGATATGTCACCAATCCCCCGGGGGAATTCACACCGAGACCCCCCGGTGCCCTAGGTTCCTCACCATGGCCCCGACCAGACCGACCAACCGGCCGTGGGAGCGCCGTCCCCGGCCGTCCCGGCCACCCGGACCCTCGGGACCACCAGGGCGATCCAGTTGGCGCCCGAAGTGACCTCCCCGCCCGGCTGTCGAGGACTCACCGGCGGCGCGTACGCGATGGCGGGCGAGGCGCCCGGCACGCACTGAGCCCGGATCCCGCACTTCGCGGGGAGCCAGGCTCTCCGGTTCAGGACCGGCGGCGGCAGCCGCCGCGGGCTGACTCGATCGGGCGCGGGGGCAGCGGAAGCCGCTGCGGGCCCGCTCAACGCGGCCGCCGAAGCCGCCGCAGTGCGGTCAAGGCAGCGACGGCCGCCGCGGATCGGTCAGGGCAGCCGCCAACGCCGGTACGGCGCGCGCTTCGGGGGCTCGCTGGAGTCGAACCGTCCGTGGAAGCGCGCCGCGTGACCTGGTTTCGCGGTGTCCACGCGGTCGGGGGCCTCTGTGATCCGCTCCTGCCTGCTGGCCAGGGTGTACTTCTCGATCAGTCCCATCGTTGCCTACAACCTCGTTGTTGCCGTGCGTTCGTCGTCGGAGCCGGCCGCTGCCGTCGGTGGTGCCGGCGGCCGGGATTCTCGCCAATGCCCTCGGGTGGGTTCGCGAGGGGCCGGGTCAGGCCGTGCGGGCCTCGCCCGCGCGGCTCCACCTGCCCAGCAGTTCCTCACCGGCGCGCGTGATGGTCACCCGGTGCCCGTCCGGGGCGAAGACCTGCGTCGCGTCCACGTCGATCATCGCCGCCTTCCACAGCTCGAACAGCGCCACCTGGTCGAGCTCGACCGAGTCCCGGCGCAGGTGCTCGTCACCCACGTAGCCGGACCGCCCGCCCACCAGGCCGTTGTCGAAGAGGACGCAGCCCCGGTACACGTGCAGCAGGGACAGGAACCGTGGCGCGCTGTAGGGCAGGCGCTGGTGCGGGATTTCTGCCGCGCAGGCGGGCCGCGGCGGGGCGTGCCCGCCTGCTGCGGGTCTCGGGGCCATCGAAACCACTTCCTCGGGGCTAGGGGGGGGCGTGGTTGGCGAACGGCTTGCGGCACGCGGTGTGACCGGGCGAAGTCGGGGGGAGGCCCGCCCGGCCACCGGAGCGGTCCCTCTTGCCCAGCCGGGGAGGGGTCCCGCCGGGCGGAGAGGCCGCACGACCACTCACCGTTCTGACGCTGTCTGTCGGACCTCTCCAGGTTCGGGCACCCGGCCACCCCCGCACATCCGGAGAATTCACGTACCGATACCTAGGTTCGCCCGCGTACGTACCCACGCACCGGCCTGACCAGCGTCTTTCAGAACGCCTCCCGCTCGATGGCATGTTCGAGCGGCCGAGCCGCTCAGCGTGACGCGAACTCCGGCAGGTCGGCGGTGCGGGCCCGGTGCAGGTGCTCGATGACGTTGCGAGCGCCTGGGTACGCCTGGGTCGCGCCGGACTCGTACAGCAGCCACGCCGTGCCCTCGTAGTCGGCCATGCCCTCGGACATGCTCGGCGCCTGGAAGCACTTCGCGGACGGGTCACCGATGTTCTTGCCGTGGGCGACGAGGTGGATGTTGCTGGGGTTCTTCCTGCCGTAGGACGTGCTGTAGACGAAGTGGGTGCGCGTGACCATCACACCCTGCGTCTTGTCGGGCGTCTGGTAGGTCGCGGTCTTCTCGAGCCTGCCGGTCGTCCCGTTCACCTCGTAGGTGTACATCCGGTCGTCGTCGAAATGGCCCGTGTAGAGCACACCGCCGTATCCGGTGAGGAACGAAGCCCCTCCGACCTTCTGTGCCGGACCGTTCGGCGCGAGCGTCTGCCGTCCCCCGGCCTTGAACTTCGCGGCGAGGTCGGCGGCCTTGTACTTGTTCATGGACGTGTTGTTGTCGCCGGGTACGAACACCCAGCCCTTGACGACCGCGATGCCCCCGGCGTGGTCGCTCCGGATGTCGACCGGGCCGAAGACCTTGCTGGTGCCCGCCTCGATCCCGTAGATGCGCCCCTTGTACCCGTCCGTGTACATGCTGATCAGCATCATGTCGTGGCCGGCACCGTCCCAGTTCTTCCAGGCGCCCAGGCCCTGGGGGACGTAGCCCTCGGTCAGGCCGGGTATCCGGTTGGCCTGCTCGAACTTGCTGTCGTAGACCTTCCCGGCGGAAGGACCGGGGTAGAAGGCCCTTCCACCCTGGCCGCTGTCGTTGCACTTGATCGCGGCGGCTTCCTGCGCGACCGCCGTGGCCGGTGCGGTCGCGACCAGCGCCAGGGAGGCGCCGATCAAGGCGATGGCGGTTCTGCGGACCACTGATCTCATCCACGTCCTCCAGACGTCTTCGTGGAGCGGAGAACTTCGCGAACCAGCCAATGATCCGCAGTCCGGGGCCGCGGCGAAGGCGATCGGCCGTCCAAGCACCCGTTCGGCGCCCGCCGAGGATCGCGGACCCCACCGCACACCCGGTCGGCCCTGCGACGACTGCTCCGAACGCGTGCCGGCCACTGAGGCCGAAGGATCATTTCGCCGGAAATTCACGGATCACTTGCCGACAATCGGTACCTTTTCCCACTCGTTCGCGTGAAGGTGTGCGGACCCGAACCCGAACCGACCACCGGAGGACCAGAGCATGTCCGATCCCACCAACCCCGGTCCCCGTCGCGCGGTGTCCCGCCGCGCCGTCCTGCTGGGCGGTGCCGCCGCGCTGGGTGCCTCGACGCTCGGCGGCACCTCGCTCGCCAGCGCCCTGTCCTCGCCCGGCGCCGGCCTCGGCCGCCGCCTCGCCGACCCGTTCACGCTCGGCGTCGCCTCCGGCGACCCGCTGGCCGACGGTGTCGTGCTGTGGACCCGCCTCGCGCCCGAGCCGACCGCTGAGGACGGCACCGGCGGCATGCCCGACAAGGTCGTCAAGGTGCAGTGGGAGGTCGCCGAGGACGAGACGTTCTCCCGGATCGTGCAGTCCGGTGAGCAGGACGCCGCGCCGGACCTCGGCCACAGCGTGCACGTCGAGCTGGAGGGCCTGAAGCCGGGCGCCGAGTACTTCTACCGCTTCCGCGCCGAGGGCACCATCTCCCCCGTCGGGCGCACCCGCACCGCGCCCGCGCCGGGCACCATGGGCGAGCTGACGATGTGCTTCGCCTCCTGCTCGCACTTCGGCGAGGGCTACTTCACCGCCTACCGGCGGATGGCCGAGGACGAGCCGGGCCTGATCCTGCACCTGGGCGACTACCAGTACGAGTACGCCGCGAAGGACTCCGACGTCCGCAAGGTGCTGGGGCCGGAGACCCGCACGCTGGCCAACTACCGCCAGCGCCACGGCCAGTACAAGACCGACCCGGACCTCCAGCTCGCGCACTCGGTCGCGCCGTGGCTGGTGGTGTGGGACGACCACGAGATCGAGAACAACTGGGCCGACGAGACGCCGGAGAAGCCCGACGACGGCTTCCTCGACCGGCGCAAGGCCGCGATGCAGGCCTACTACGAGAACATGCCGCTGCGCAGCGGTTCCAAGCCCAACGGCATCGACACCCAGCTCTACCGCCGCTACCAGTGGGGCGCGCTGGCCAACTTCCACATGCTCGACACCCGGCAGTACCGCAGTGACCAGGTCTGCGGCGACGGCGTGCAGGCAGGCTGCTCGGACCGCGAGGACCCGAACCGCTCGCTGACCGGCGCCGAGCAGGAGAAGTGGCTCATCGACGGGTTCAACGCCACCAGCGCCCGCTGGGACGTACTGGGCCAGCAGGTCTTCTTCTCCAAGATCGACCTGACTCCCGGTGCGGAAGAGGGCTACAACATGGACGCCTGGGACGGCTACGTCGCCAACCGCGACCGGATCGCGGGCGCGATGGCCGAGAGCAAGGTGCGCAACGGCGTCGTGCTGACCGGCGACGTGCACCGGCACTGGGCGGCGGAGATCAAGCGGACCCACGACGACGCCGACTCCCCCGCCGTGGGCACCGAGTTCGTCACCACGTCGGTCACCAGCGGCGGCGACGGCAACGACGACGGCAACGAGGACGTGCTCGGCGAGAACCCGCACGTGAAGTTCTACGCCAACCGGCGCGGGTACATCCGCACGAAGTTCACCGAGACGCAGGTTCGCGCGGACTACCGCGTGCTGGGCCAGGTGACCAAGCCCGACGCGGCGGCCGAAACCGCGAAGAGCTTCGTTGTCGAGGACGGCAACCCGACGCTGAACCCGGCCTGAGCCCTCTGGGCCCCGCAGCCGGGACGCCGCCCACCGATGGCGGACCGGCGGAGGCTTGCCCGCCTGCGCGGCCCGGGACGGGTCCCGCTCCCCGTCCCGGGCCGCGCACACGGCACACTTGATCTCGTGCACGCACGTTGGTGGCTGGTGGCGCTGGGCGGGTTGGGGCTCGCGGCGTTCGTGCTGCTGCCGTTGCAGTGGGCGCTCACCCGCAGCGCCGGCCGGATCCGCACCACCGCGGACGTGCCGGCCACCGAGTTCGGCCTGGTGCTCGGCGCCGGAGTGCGCTACGACGGCCGGCCGAGCCGCATCCTGCAGGGCCGCCTCGACATCGCGCTCGCGCTGCACCGCGCGGGCCGGGTGCGACGCCTGATCGTCAGCGGCAGCCCGCACTCGCGCGGGTACAGCGAGCCGGTCGTCATGCGCGACTACCTCGTCGCGCGCGGCGTGCCGCCGGACGACGTGCTGCTCGACGAGTCCGGCGTGGACACCTGCAGCTCCGCCCGCGCCGCGGCGCGGACCTTCGGCCTGCGCGCGATCACGGTCGTCACCACCGACTTCCACCTGCGGCGTTCCGTGGCGCTGTTCCGCCGCGCCGGCATCGACGCCTACGGCGTCGGCCACGACGCGGCGGCCGACGGCCTGCGCCGCGTCGCCGCGCGCGGGGCGCGGCGCGAGGTGCTCGCCACGATCAAGGCGTTCTGGTGGCGGGCCTGACCGGTCGGCGAGTCATGGGAGCCGCGACCGGAAGCCGAAGCCGTGGCCGGGCAGATCGACCGGCAGGGCGGGGTGCCCGCGCAACACGATCTCGGTGACCAGCGGGGTTCCGAAGGAACGACGTGGCACCGGAACCGGTCACCAGGACGAAGATCGGGCCGTTGTGCGGCACGAGATCGATGGTGCCCCGCCCAGCCGACACGACGGACCGGACCACGACGACGGGTTCAGCGCAGGACGATGGTCTCCACGGACAGGCCGGGGTTGGCGGGGATGTCCATCGGCGACGGCTTCGCTCCGGAGGCCAGCACGTGCGCGCCGAGCGCGGCGATCATCGCGCCGTTGTCGGTGCACAGCCTGGGGCGCGGCACGCGCAGCTCGATGCCCGCCGCCGCGCAGCGCTCGGCGGCCAGCGCCGACAGCCGCGAGTTCGCCGCTACGCCACCGGAGATGACCAGGGTGTCCACGTCGTGGTCGCGGGCGGCGCGCACCGCCTTCGCGGTGAGCACGTCGGTGACCGCTTCCTGGAAGGAGGCGCACACGTCCGGCACCGAGATCTCGCGGCCCGCGCGCTGCTCCTGCTCGACGTAGCGGGCGACCGCGGTCTTGAGCCCGGAGAAGGAGAAGTCGTGCCTGGAGTCGCGGGGGCCGGTGAGCCCGCGCGGGAAGGCGATCGCCGCCGGGTCGCCCTGCTTTGCCATCCGGTCGATCGGCGGCCCGCCCGGATAGGGCAGGTCGAGCACGCGGGCGACCTTGTCGTAGGCCTCGCCCGCGGCGTCGTCGATCGTCGAGCCGATCTGGGTGATCTTCTCGGCGATGTCCTCCACCAGCAGCAGCTGGGTGTGCCCGCCGGAGACCAGCATCGCCAGGCATCGCGGCGGCAGCGGCCCGTGCTCCAGGGTGTCCACCGCGACGTGGCCGCCGAGGTGGTTGACGCCGAACAGCGGCACGCCCAGCGCCGTGGCGTAGGCCTTCGCGGCCGCCACCCCGACCATCAGCGCGCCGGCCAGCCCGGGGCCCGCCGTCACCGCGATCGCGTCCACATCGGACAGCTTGAGTCCGGCCTCGTCGAAGGCGCGGCGCACGGTCGGCGCCATCGCCTCCAGGTGCGCGCGGCTGGCGATCTCGGGCACCACGCCGCCGAACCGGGCGTGCTGGTCGACGCTGGAAGCCACCGCGTCGGACAGCAGCTGCACCGTGCCGTCGCCGCGCAGCCGGACCAGGCCCGCGCCGGTCTCGTCGCAGGAACTCTCGATGCCGAGCACGATCCGGTCGCGCTCGACGACCTCGGCGGTCATCGTGACTCCTCCACAGTGGACAGCGCAGCGGCGGTCGGCGCGGCCCGTCGCATGGTGTGGGCATCGGCGCCGGAGGGCTGGTAGTAGCGCCTGCGCAGCCCGACGATCTCGAAGCCGTGGCGCCGGTACAGCTCGATGGCGGCGTCGTTGTCGGTGCGCACCTCCAGGAACACCGCGGCGCGCAGCTGGTCGGCGCGGGTCAGCAGCGCCTTCAGCAGCATCCGGCCGATGCCCTTGCGCTGGTGCTCCGGGTCGACGCCGATGGTGTGCACCTCCGCGTCGGCGTCCGGCGGGCGGCCGACGACGGCCAGCCCCGCGTAGCCGAGCAGGTTCTCGCCGGCGTCGTAGGCACCGATGTAGTAGTGGCCCATGTCGAGCTCGGCGGCGAAGGCCGCCCGAGACCAGGGGTCGTCGCCCGGGAACAGCACCTGTTCCAGCTCCGCGCAGCGACTGAGGTCGCTGCGCCGAAGCCTGGCGACGCGCACCGCGTTCCCGTCGTGCCCGCTCACCGCGCGGTCACCTGCTTGCGCGGGCCGGGCGCCTCGGCGTCGGGGCGCCGCAGGTAGTGCGGGACCAGCGGCTGCGGCGGGGCGTCGAGGTCGGCGGCCTCTACCAGGCCCAGCGGGGTGGGGTGGCCCGGCTCGACGACGTCGAGACCGAACAGGCCGGCCATCTCACCGGCCGCGGCGGTGACGCCGTACCCGGCGATCTCGGCGGGCACGTCGGCGGGGCGCTGGACGTGCGGCCCGGTCAGCCGGGCGCGGTCGGCGCCGTAGACGGCCCAGTAGACCTCCTTGCGGCGGGCGTCGGTGGCCACCAGCAGCGGTCCGCCGGTGGCGGCCCGCGCGGCGATGGCGTCCAGCCCGCACACCGGGTGCACCGGGAGGTCCAGCGCGTGGCCGAGGGCGGCGGCGGTGACCATGCCGGCCCGCAGCCCGGTGAACGGGCCGGGCCCGGAGCCGACCACGATCGCGTCGACCTCGGCGAGCTCGCGGCCCGCCTCGGCCATGACGTCGGTCAGGTGCGGCGTCAGCAGCTCACCGTGTGCACGGGGGTTGAGCGTGACGCGCTCGGCCAGCGACCGGGCGCTGCCGTCCTCCAGCGCGACCAGGCCTGCGGTGACCGCGGGGGTCGAGGTGTCCAGCGCGATGACGAGCACGGTTCCTCAGGTTACGTCAGTGCTGGTCACGAAGGTCCTCCGCCCCCGGGGACCCGGCGCGCGGATCTCGCGCGCCGGGCCGGGTGCCCGCGGCACCGCCGCCGCCTGCCAGCGGTGCCGCGGGACGTGGCCGGCTACTGCCGAACCGGGCGCAGCGTCACCGAGTAGCCGTGCTTCTGGTCGGCGCGGACGCGGTAGCGGTCCTGCACCGGCACCGGGGTGTCGCCCAGACCCGTCACGCCAGGGCCGACGTGCAGGTTGACGAACCCGTCGCGGACGAGTTCGTGGGCGAAAGCGGTCCGCTCGGCGTTGGAGTGCCGGTCCGCGGCTACCGCCATCCCCTCGCCCGACATCTGGAGCCCGCCACCGCCTCCGGAGAGCAGGGCCCACGCCGTGTCGACCTTGACGCCGTTGTCCTGCGGCGGCAGGAAGTCGAACCACTGCTGGTCGACGGTGCCCGACCACAACCCCATGTGCTGCGAGTCCTTGCGGTCCGGGTACGACTCGCCCGGCCCGCGCCCGTACCAAGTGAGGTCCCCGGCGGCGTCCGGCAGCCGCAGCAGCATGCCGACGCGCGGCAGCCACGGCAGCGACCGCATCTGCTGCCCGTACGCCTCCACCTCGTGGTCGACGCGGACCTCGCCGGAACCGTCGACGGTGTAGACCCACCTGCTGTCGAAGCCGTTGCCGGGTGCGCCCGCGACATCGGTGTCGACGCTGACCCGCACCTCGCGCGGTGAGGGCTGCTCGACCTCCACGGACCGCACCCGCGGCTCGAGCCTGTCGAGCCCGGCGGCGCGGAACTTCGCCTCGGGGTCGAGCCCGCTCCAGCCGCTCCACTCGTTGCCGGTCGGTGCCCGGAACACGTCGAGTTCCGGGCCGCCCGCGAGCTGCTGACGCCCGTCGACCTCCATCGAGGTCAGCGTCCCGGCCGCGCGGTCGAAGGTGTAGGTGAACCCCGCACCCCTCACCGACACCGCCGCCTCCCCGTCGTCGACGACGAGGTCACCGGCGGGGCCGGGGGCGACCGGCGGTGGCGCGGGCTCGCTGCCTCCCGCCCGGAGCTGCTCGGCCGACACGACGTGGTCGCCGCGCCGCGCTTCGAGCACCAGGAACCGTTCGGTGCGGCCCGCGGGCGGCAGCGTGAGCCGCACGGGAGCCGACTCGCCCGGTGCGGCCTCGGCCTCGACCGGGCCGCCCGCGATCTCGCGTCCGGCCTCGACCAGCTTCCAGCTCAGCTCGTAGGCCGAGGTCGACAGCGTGTGGTTGAGGTTGCGGACGGTGAACTCGCCGTCGGCGGCACCCGCCTCGAACCTGATCGGCGCGTGGCTGTAGGCCATCTGCGCCAGCTCGGGCTGCGGGGTCCGGTCGGCGTTGACCACACCGTTGGCGAGGAAGTTCGTCGCGCCGTAGTCCAGGAACTCGCCCCGCTGCTCCTCCCTGGCGAAGTCCAGCGCAAACACCGCCTGGTCCACCGGGTCGGCGGCGAGCCGCTCCGGGGTCAGCGCCGTGTCGTAGATCCGCGCGGAGTCGACCACCGCGTGCGTGGTGCGCCCGGCGAAGGCGTCGGTGTGCTTCTCCTGGTTGCGGCCGACCGAGACCGTGTACATCGTGTTCGGCGCGATGGCCCCGGAATAGGGCTGCGCGGCGACCTCGGTGCCGTCGACGAAGAGCCGGACCCGCGACCCGTCGTAGGTGCCGCTCACCCGGTGCCACTGGCCCCACCAGTTCGGCGGCACCGCCGCACGCGCGGTGTGCCACCGGCCTTCGCCGTAGACGAAGAACTCGACGTGGCCGGGATCGGGCATCTGCAGCGCCCACTGCTTGTCGCCCTTGGAGAGGAACGTGCCCGAACCCTCCCAGGACAGCGGCTTGACCTGGATGTCCAGCGTCACCGCCTTGCCCGTGACGTCCAGCCGCGGGTCGCGGTAGGCCTCCACCCAGTCGTCCAGGCCGGACAGTTCGAGCCCCTTGCCCGAGACGCCCTCCACCACCTCGGGGTTTCCGCCGTAGTGGACCGGGATGCCGTTGCCTGAGACGTCGGGCGTCGACCGCAGCGGACGCGCGAGCCCCTGGTCGACCCAGTCCCAGACGAAACCGCCCTGCAACGACGGCTCGCGCCGGATGGTCTTCCACATGTCCTCGTAGTGGCCGAGGCTGTTGCCCATGGCGTGCAGCCACTCGCCCATGACCACGGGTTTCGTCGTCTCGCGGGCGATCTGCTCCAGCCGGTCCGGCGACGGGTAGCGCGGGCCCCAGACGTCGGCGAACGGCGCGTCGCCGTCGGGTGAGTTGGACTGGTGGTACAGCGGCCGTGTCGGGTCGGTGGCGCGGGCGTGCTCGGCCATCGCGTAGTGCGCCCTGCCCAGCCCGGCCTCGTTGCCGGTGTCCCAGATGATCACGCTGGGGTGGTTCTTGTCCCGCTCCAGCAGCGCCGCGAAGCGGTCGGCGAACGCCCGCTGCCACTCGTCGCGGTCGGCGAGGCAGTCGTCGGCGGCCGAGCAGTCCTCGCGGTAGTGCGTCTCGACGTCCACCTCGTCGGCCAGCAGCAGCCCCCGCCGGTCGGCCAGCCGGTACCAGAACGGGTCGTTCGGGTAGTGCGAGGTGCGGACGGCGTTGACGTTGTGCCGCAGCATCAGGTCGGCGTCCTGGCGCTGGCGGTCGCGGCCGACGGTCCGGCCGGTCGCCGGGTCGTGCTCGTGGCGGTTCACCCCGCGCAGGTCGACGGGTTTGCCGTTGAGCAGCAACTGCCGGTCGCGCACCTCGACCTCGCGGAACCCGACCGGCTGCTGCGTCGTGTGCAGCACCGCGCCCTTGTCGTCGAGCAGTTCCAGCACGACCGCGTACAGCTGCGGCGTCTCGTCGCTCCACAGCGCCGGTTTCGCCACCGGCTGCGCGAGCTCGGCCGACGCGCCCTGCCCGGTCACCTCGATCCCGCGCTCGAACTCCGCGACCACGGCTCCGCCCGGGTCGTGCAGGCGCGCCCGCACCGCGTGCGGGCCGGCCGTGCCGCCCGCGACCCGGCGCACGTCGACCCCGAGCCGCAGGGTGGCGTCGGTGTAGGTGTCGTCGAGCTCGGTGCGGACGGTGACGTCCTCCAGGTGCGTGCGCGGCACGCTGTAGAGGTGCACGCCCCGGAAGATGCCGGAGAAGTGCCAGAAATCCATGTTCTCCAGGTACGAGCCCGAGCCCCAGCGGTGCACCTGGACGGCGATCGTGTTCGTGCCCGGGCGCAGGTGGTCGGTGACGTCGAACTCGGCGGGCGTGTGGCCGCCCTGGTCGTAGCCCACGTAGCGGCCGTTGACCCAGACGAACCAGCCGCTGGTCGCGCCCTCGAAGCGGAGCAGCTGGCGGCGGCCGTCCCAGTCGGCGGGGACCTCGAACTCGCGGACGTAGGCGCCGGTCGGGTTCACGTCGTCGGGGACATTCGGCGGGTCGTACGGGGCGACCTCGGAAGGCACGTTGCGATAGATCGGGCGGTCGTGGCCCTGCTGCTGCCACACGCCGGGGACCGACACCTCCGACCAGCCCTCGCCACCCGCTGCGCTCTGCCAGCCCTCGGGCAGGTCGCGGTGGTGCTCGGCGTAGCGGAACCGCCAGCTCCCGTCCAGCGGCAGCGTCCACGGGGTCGGCTCGTCCGCGGCGGCGTCGGTGTCGTGCCGCGCGCTGCGCAGCGCCTGCCCGGCGTCGGCGTAGGGGCGAAGCAGCGCGTGCTGCGGTTCCTGGCCTTCCCCGGTTCGCTGCGGATCTTCCAGGTACGACTCGACCTGCGCGGGATCGGCCGGGCCACCGGGCGGCTGCGGCTGCGCGGCGGTCGGAGCGGCGAGCAGGGCCGCCACGACCGCCGAAACGGTTGCGGCGACTGTCGCGACGATCGTTGGCCGGCGTATCTCGCTTCGCATGAACCCTCCGTTGGGCTTCAACAGCGACGCTTTGTGTTTTTTATTGTTTGAACCTGTGCTGTTGCCGGTGGAGCTTGTCGGTTCAACGATCGAAGGTCAATATGCCCAATTCAAAACAGCCTGGACGGAGCAAGCGCACACCAAGGACCCGTGAGTCTTCTTGGTCGCCGAAGAGCGAGGCTGTCTTCGGGAGCCGACGAGCGCGGGCTCCCGAAGACAGCCTCCAACACCACCGGTCGCAGGAAACCGGCTTCACCGCGCGCGGCTGCTCCCGCGCGCGACGGCATCAGTACCCGAAGGTCGTCAGGCATCTCCCCTGGTCAGGAGACGGCCCTGGGCGGCGGCCGCGGTGTCGACGCCCGCGCCCGCGATGCGATTGCCGCGCAGCCAGGTCCCGCGCACGACGCCCGACAGCGGCCTGCCGTGGTAGGGCGAGACCGGGTTGCGGTGGCGCAGCTTCGCGACGTCGACGACGAAGGCGTCGTCGGGCGCGAACACGCAGAAGTCCGCGTCGTGGCCCACCGCGATGGAACCCTTGCGCTTGAGCCCGGCGATCTCGGCGGGCCTGCGCGCCATCCAGCGCACCACGTCGGCGAGGTCGTAACCGCGAACCCTGGCCTGCGTCCACACCGCCGACAGGCCGAGCTGCAGGCTGGAGACACCGCCCCAGGCGACCCCGAAGTCGCCGATGTCGAAGCGCTTGAGGTCGGGCGTGCAGGGCGAGTGGTCGCTGACCACGCAGTCGATCAGCCCGTCGGCCAGGCCCTTCCACAGCTGTTCGCGGTTGCGGGCCTCGCGGATCGGCGGGCACGCCTTGAACTGGGTCGCGCCGTCGGGGATCTCCTCCGCGCCGAAGCTCAGGTAGTGCGGGCAGGTCTCGACGGTGACCCGCACCCCGTCGGCCCGCGCGGAGGCGATCATCGGCAGGGCGTCCGAAGAGGACAGGTGCAGGATGTGCACGCGGCCGCCGATGCGCCGTGCCAGCTCGATGACCTGCGCGATGGCGAAGTTCTCCGCGCCGCGCGGGCGGGAGGCCAGGAAGTCGGAGTAGGCCTCGCCGTGCGGGGCGGGGGCGTGCTCGATCGCGTCGGAGTCCTCGGCGTGCACGATCATCAGCGCGTCGTGCTCGGCCAGCGTGCGCAGCGCCGCGTCGAGCTCGTCCGGCGCCAGCGGCGGGAACTCGTCGACGCCGGAGTGCAGCAGGAAGCACTTGAAGCCGAAGACGCCCGCCTCGTGCAGGCCGCGCAGCTCGGCCCGGTTGCCGTGCACGGCACCGCCCCAGAAGCCGATGTCGACGAAGGCGCGGTCGCGGGCGGCCTTGCGCTTGACCTCCAGCGCGTCGACGTCGATCGTCGGCGGGAGGCTGTTGAGCGGCATGTCGACGATCGTGGTGATGCCGCCTTCGGCGGCGGCCATCGTGGCGGTGTCGAAGCCCTCCCACTCGGCGCGGCCGGGGTCGTTGACGTGCACGTGGCTGTCGACCAGGCCGGGGAGGAGCACCTCGTCGTCAGCCAGTTCGACGACCTCCGCGGCGTCGAGGTCGGCGTCGAGGGACTCGACGGCGGCGATGCGGCCGTCGCGCACGCCCACTGCGCCGGAGCCCTCGCCGTTGGGGCCGATGAGCCGTCGTGCGCGGAATACGACGTCGAACGCCGGCGATCCGGTGGCTGGTGCGGCCAACGCGGGTACCTCCTGTCACTCGGTTCAACAAAGTGTTGAACCTTGCCTTGCCCGCGGTCAAGCCCCCGCGAGCGAACTCCACGGTCCGGCGGGTTCGCTGCCCGAGCAGGGACCACGACCCGAACGGGTCTGCGGGGTCCGCGGCTCCGGCGCACCGGAGCCGCGGGCAGCCGTCCACCGACACACCCGCGGCGTGCCCGACAGGCGCCCAGGTAGCCCCGGCTCCAGCCGGACTCGGATCTGCGGCCGCAGCGCTTCGATCCGGCGAGACTCGAAGCCCGCCGTGCGCCGGAGCCGACTTATTCCGCGATGTGAAGTATACGTGCCGTTTTATGGAATTCTGCGTCGTCGAGTCGCCCCAGTCAAGGCTCGCCGAACCGGAACCATCCCCGCGCGCCGAACCCGCCTACAGCCACTCTCGTGCGATGCGCTCGCCCACGCCGACGAGCAGCTGCGCGCCCTCGCGCATGCTGCGCTCCGGATCGGGCTCGACGTCGGCGAGGGCGTAGGCCGCCGCGAAGCCCGCGTCGTGCAGCCGCTGCGCCGGGAGCAGGCAGCGGCCCGCGACCGCCACCACCGGCACGCCCGCCGCCGACGCGCGCGACGCCACGCCCGCCGGGGCCTTGCCGTGCAGGGTCTGCTCGTCGAGCGAGCCCTCGCCGGTGACCACCAGCCGCGCGCCCGCCAGGCGGCGGTCGAAGCCGACCAGGTCGAGCACCACGTCGGTGCCGGGGCGCCGCCGGGCGCCGAGCACCGCGATGGCCCCGAAACCGACCCCGCCCGCCGCGCCGGCGCCGGGGTGGCCCGAGACGTCACCGCACCCGGCGGCCGACACCGCCTGCGCCCAGCGCGCCAGCGCGGCGTCGAGCTGCTCGACCTGGGCGGGGTCGGCGCCCTTCTGCGGACCGTAGACGTGGGCCGCCCCCTTCGGCCCCAGCAACGGGTTGTCCACATCGGACGCGAGCACGACCTCCGCGGAGTTCAGCCGCGGGTCCAGGTCGCCCAGGTCGAGCTTGTCCAGCTCCGCCAGCGCGCCGCCGCCCGGTGGCAGCGGGCTGCCGTCGGCGGCCAGCAGCCGCGCCCCCAGCGCGGCCAGCATGCCCGCACCGCCGTCGGTGCAGGCCGAGCCACCGACCCCCAGGACGATGGTGTGCGCGCCCTCGTCGAGCGCTGCCCGCACCAGCTCACCGGTGCCCGCGCTCGTCGCGGTCATCGGCGCGAGCCGCGCCGGGTCCAGCATCGCGAGCCCGGACGCCGAGGCCAGCTCGACCACCGCGGTGTCGCCGTCGACGGCGATCTCGGCGTCGACCGGCTCGCCGACCGGCCCGGTGACCCGCACCGGCACCCGGCGGTAGCCGCTGGCGATCGCCGCGCTCACCGTGCCGTCACCCCCGTCGGCGACCGGCGCGACCTGCACGTCGACGTCGGCGCGCACCCGGCGCATGCCATCGGCCACCGCCTCGGCGACTCCCGGAGCCGTCAGCGAGCCTTTGAACTTGTCGGGCGCGATCAGGACATGACCTGGCACAACACACTCCACGTTCGACGTAGGAGCGTCCCCCGCCGGGCACGCCCGGCACGTGGTCCGGCGGGGGACGCCGAGGGGTACCGGTCCAATTGCAGCCGATACCCCCGCCTCGGGGAAGGGGCACCCGCCGGGACACCACCGCGTGTCCCGGCGAGCGACCCGTTTCCGGGCTCCGCCCGAGCCCGGAGCTCCTACAGGTTGGGGACTTCCTCCGGCTCGATCATCGCGTCGATCCGGATGCCGCGCGGGGTGTTGGCCTCGCGCTCGATCATCACCTCGACCAGCACCGGGCGGCTGGTGGCGACCGCCTCCTTGCGGGCCCACTCGATGGTGTCGCCCAGGTCGGCGGGGTTGATCACGCGCCGCCCCGAGCAGCCGTAGGCCTCCATCACCTTGACGTTGTCGGTGCCGAACTCGTCGTAGTGGATGTCGACCTCGGTGTTCATGCCGAACGCGTCGCCTTCGGCCTGGCGGATCAGGCCGAGGTACTCGTTGTTCAGCATGATGATCACGAACGGGACGTTGTACTGCGCGGCGACCGCGAGCTCCTCGACCAGGAACTGGAAGCCGTAGTCGCCGACCACCGCGGCGACCTCGGCGTCGGGCTTGGCCGCCTTGACGCCGATCGCCGCCGGGATCTCCCAGCCGAGCGGGCCCGCCTGGCCGCAGACCTGGTAGTGCCGCGGCTTGTGCGCGGACTGGAACTGGCCGGACCAGATCTGGTAGAGCCCGATCGCGGTGACGAAGTAGGTGTCGGGGTCGAACAGGGCGTTGATCTCGCGGAACACCCGCGGCGCCTTGATCGGCACCGTGTCGTAGTCGTCCGGGCGGGTCAGGGTGCGCTTGAGCTCCACGACCCTGGACACCCACTGTGCGCGGTCCTTCGACGCGCCGCGCCGCTTGATCGCGTCGAGCAGCGCCCGCAGGAACAGCCTGGTGTCGGACACGATGCCGAGGTCGGGGCCGAAGACTTTGCCGATCTGCGTCGGCTCGATGTCGACGTGGATGAACTTGCGGTCACCGCGGTAGACGTCCAGCGCACCGGTGTGCCGGTCGCCGAAGCGGGCGCCGAGCGCGAGCACCAGGTCGGACTCCATGAACGACTGGTTGCCGTAGCGCTGGCTGGTCTGGATGCCGGTCATGCCCGCGAACAGCTCGTGGTCCTCCGGGAAGGAGCCCTTGCCCATCAGCGTGGTCTGCACCGGGACGTTGAGGAGCTCGGCGAGCTCGCGCAACTCCTCGTGGGCCTCGCCGAGGATGATGCCGCCACCGGCCAGGATCAGCGGCTTCTCCGACTCCAGCAGCAGGTCCAGCGCGCGCTCCACGCGCGGCAGGTGCGGCTCCACCGCCGTGACCGGCAGCGGCGCGTCGATCGACGGGTCCCACTCGATCTCCTGCTTCTGCACGTCCAGCGGCAGGTCGATGAGCACCGGGCCCGGACGGCCGGAGCGGGCGATGCGGAACGCCTCGCGGAAGATCCACGGCGCCTGCGCGGCCTCCTTGACCTGCACCGCCCACTTGGTGACGGGCTTGGCGATCTCGACGATGTCGACGGCCTGGAACGCCTCCTGGTGCAGCTTGGTGGAGACGGCCTGGCCGGTGATGCAGAGCATCGGGATGGAGTCGGCCTGCGCGGTGTAGAGACCGGTGATCATGTTGGTGCCGGCGGGCCCGGACGTGCCGATGGCGACGCCGACCTTGCCGTTGGTGCGCGCCCAGCCGTCGGCCATGTGCGTCGCGCCCTCTTCGTGGCGGACGATCAGGTGCTTGATGTCGCGGTGCTCCATCGCGGCGTAGAGCGGGAGGATCGCCGCGCCCGGGCAGCCGAAGGCGACGTCGACGCCTTCGGACTCCAGGACGTCGACGACGGCCTGCATGACAGGAACTTTGGGCATGGTGTATACACCTCTCGGGTGCGGGTTCTCCCGCACTGGCGCTGGTGCGGTCCGGCGCACCGACGCCGGTCGCGGTTCACCGCATCGGCAGCGGTGCGGTCGTTGCCGCATCGATCTGTGGCGCGGGTGGGCGGTACTGGATGCTTGGCGGCTGCAGCCGCCTACCCGTGGCCGGTGGGAGTTTCCGGGGTCCGCGAATCCTCTGCGGGATCCGCCGCCTTCACGTGCCGAGTCGCCTCGGCCGGCCCCTGTACGTGCGAAGTTGTGAGGAAGCGGCGCCGCGCGGGTTCGAGTGTGTGCGGACGAGGCGTCCCGTCCCGCACGGCGCCGCGGGTCTCACGAGCGCCCGCTGAGCTGGGCGATCTGCTTGAACAGCCCGGAGTGGTCGAGCTTGCCGTCGCCCTGGGCCTTGGCGGCCGCGATGAGCTGGGTGACCAGGGCGCCGATCGGCAGCGCGAGCCCGGCGCCGCGGGCGGCGGCCTCCAGGTTGCCGAGGTCCTTGTTGTGCAGCTCGATGCGGAAGCCCGGCGAGAACTCGCGGTTGCGCATCTTCTCGCCCTTGGCGTCCAGGACGGTGCTGCCCGCCAGGCCACCGCCGAGGGCGCGCAGGCCCGCCTCGGTGTCCACGCCGTAGGCCTCCAGGAAGATCAGCGCCTCGGCGACCAGGCCGATGTTGCCCGCCACGATGAGCTGGTTGGCGATCTTCACGGTCTGGCCGGAACCGGCAGGACCGACGTGCACGATGGTGGTGCCCACGGCCTCCAGGATCGGCTTGGCGGCCTCGAAGCCGTCGGCCTCGCCGCCGACCATCAGCGACAGGGTGCCGTCGATGGCCTTGGGCTCGCCGCCGCTGACCGGGGCGTCGACGACCCGGACGCCCTTGGCGGCACCGGCCTCGGCGACCTTGACCGAGGTGTCGGGCCGGATGCTGCTGCAGTCGATGAACAGCGCGCCGTTCCGGATGTGCTCGAAGACGCCGTCCTCGCCGAGCACGGCGGCGTCGACGTCGGGCGAGTCGGGCAGCATGGTGATGACGACGTCGGCGTCCTTGACGGCCTCGGCGATGCTCGCGGCACCCCGGCCGCCCTGCTGCACGAGCAGGTCGATCTTGTCCTGGGTGAGGTTGGTGCCGACGACGTCGTAGCCGGCCTTCACCAGGTTCGCGGCCATCGGGCTGCCCATGATGCCCAGCCCCACGAATCCGATCGTGGTCATGCTCTTACCTCCGTGTGTTTCCGCGCGCTCAGCGCTTGATCCAGCCGAAGCTGTCGGCGCTGGCGCCGCTGGGCTTGTACTCCAGCGCGACGTGGCCCCGGTAGCCGCCGGCCTGGAGCTTGCCGAGGTAGTGGTCGAAGTCGATCTCGCCGGTGCCGGGCTCGTTGCGGCCCGGGGCGTCGGCGATCTGCACGTGCCCGATCACGCCGCCGTGGCGGTCGATAACCGCGTCGAGGTCGTCGCCGTTGACGGTCAGGTGGTAGAGGTCGAACAGCAGGCGCAGGTTGTCCACGCCGCCCTCGTTGTGCACCCGGTCGATGACGGCGAGCGCGTCGGCGGCGGTCTTGAGCGGGTACGCGGGCGCCCCGCTCACCGGTTCGACCAGCACGGTGCCGTCGACGGCCCGCGCGGCGCGGACCAGGCTCTCGGTGGCGACCTTGTCCTGTTCGGCCGGGTCGACACCGTCGATGCGGTTGCCGTACAGGGCGTTGAACGCGCGGCAGCCGAGCGCCTCGCCGATGCCGGCGACGACGTCGACGTTGTCGGCGAACTCGCCCGCGCGGGCGGGGTCGGACAGCACTCCGCGGTCACCGGCAGGCATGTCGCCTGCGAAGAAGTTCAGGCCGACGAGCTGGACGCCGGCGTCCTTCACCGCGCTGACGAAGCGCTCCACCTCGCGGTCGGACGGGACGGCGACCGGGAAGGGCCACCAGAACTCCACCGCGTCGAACCCGGCGGCCTTGACCGCCGCGGGCCGCTCCAGGACGTCGAGCTCGGTGAACAACAGCGATGCGTTCACGGCGTACTTCAGATCCACGGGCACCTCCTCCGGGAGTCCTCCGGTGCGATTCCGCTGCGATCCCCGAGATCCAGAGATTTCGTATTGCGGAAGCGTTATTTCGTACAGCGATAGACTAGCGAGCAACCGGCTCCGGGTCAACGCTTTGTTGAACCGGGTTTCCTGGGTCCTTCACGCGAAAAGGGGCAGGTAGCGGATGCTCCTGCCCCTCGCCCGACTCGGCTGACCGGTTCCGCCGACACCGGCAGGTGCCCGCCCAGGAGCTCGGCGGTCCAGCGCTCCCAACGTCTTGAACCGAACCTCCACGTCGCCGACCCACCAGCCACCCGAGACCTGCGGGTCATCCGTATGGTGGAAGTCCGATTTCAACGTCGAACGCGGAGTGCGCACGCCGGTCCGGGCAGTTCCCGCCAGGACCCCCGGGCCAGGTCGCGGCGGGCTACCGTGCCTACCGTGCACCCGGAGGTCCCGAGATGATCCTGAGAGCCGAGTTCACCACCGAGCCGTTCGAGGGCGAGGGTGAGCCGCCCGCGCACGCCCTGGCCGCGCGCGACCGCCTGCGCGAGGCGGGCCTGGAGCCCGACTTCGGCCCGCTGGGCACGTCGATCACCGCGGACCGGGAGACACTGCTGCCCGCGCTGGCCGCGGTGGTGGAGACCGTGCTGGACGCCGGGGCGCACCGCATCACCCTGCAAGTCACCGTCGACGGTGCCCCAGTTGAGGAGTCCTAGGGCCGTGCATCCGCTCGCTACCGCGATCGCCCCGCTGCTGGAGCAGATCGGCGCCACCGCCGTACCCGCCGAGCAGCGCGCGCCCGGTGACGTCGTCCTGTACTGGGAGGGCGCGCCCGCCGTCGCCGTGCGGCTCCCCGGCGAGGAGCTGACCAGCGCCCTGGACCGCATGATCGCCCAGGTCGAGGCCGAGCTCGGCGCGGCGCTGCCCGAGCTGCCGCGCGCCGACAAGCAGCGCGCGGTGCGACTGCTGGAGGAACGGGGCGCGTTCACGCTGCGCAAGTCGGTGGAAGCGGTCGCGAAGGCGCTCGGCGTCAGCCGCTTCACGGTCTACAACTACCTCAACCGGGAGCAGCCGGGGTCCAGCTGACTGGCCGCACCCCCGGAACCTCAGCGCGCTCGGCGATCGCACAGCAGAGGGATGCCTGCCGCTAACCGCCCGCCTTCCCGCGCATCCGCAACGCCTTTCCGGCGAGCGGCCGATCTCGCACGCCTCGAGCCGCCGCACTTCCGACGCGCCGCCACCTCGCCATTCGATTACCTTCAGCGACTATCGAGGCACTTCGGGTAGCAACACAGTCCGTTAGCTGCGCTAATCGTTGGCGAGGTTGTGCGGTGGCACAGTTCCAGCTCCCGGAATTTCAACAAAGTGTTGACACCGTCGCCGAGGCGGCCGTAGCTTCTCGTCTCACCAAAGCTTGCGACCGAGGCCACACCACCGCGCCTGCCAGGCATGCCCGGACCTCGCCCGTCCGCCGCCGGCACGCAGACCCCGTCGCAGGCCAGCTTCTCTCGTGGGGAAACTCCAATGCCACCTTCACCTTCCGGGAACGGTTCCGGGCCGGACGGGCTCAACGCCCTGCCGCGCCCGGAGCTGGTCGAGCGGCTGCTCGCCTGCCTGGACGTGCAGCGCTGGGCGGACGAGGTCGCCGACCGGCGGCCGTTCGCCTCGACCACCGAGATCTACCGGGCAGCCGACGACGCCGCGCGGGAGCTGACCCGCGAGGAGATCGACTCCGCCCTGGCCGCCCACCCCCGCATCGGCGATCGCGTGCAGGGCTCGGACACCTCCTCGTCGTGGTCCCGCAGCGAGCAGGCGGGAGTCGACGCCGGCGACGCCGCGCTGCGGGAGGCGCTGCGCGAGGGCAACGAGGAGTACGAACGCCGCTTCGGCCACGTCTACCTCGTCTGCGCCAGCGGCCGCAGCGGCGCCGAGCTGCTGGAGATCCTGCGCTCCCGGCTCGGCAACGACCCGGAGGAGGAGCTGGGCATCGTCGCCGAAGAGCTCCGCAAGATCGCACGACTGAGATTGGCGAAGGTGGTCGAAGGATGACGAGTCACGTCACCACGCACGTGCTGGACGCGGCCAGGGGCCGGCCCGCGCAGGGCGTCGCGGTCCGGCTGGAGGGCGCCGACGGCACCGACTGGATCTCCCTGGCCGCCGCGGAGACCGACTCCGACGGCCGGGTCCGGGAGCTGGGACCGGAGCAGCTGGAGACCGGGGACTACCGGCTCACCTTCGCCACCGGGGACTACTTCGAGCGGCTGGGCACCGACTCCTTCTACCCGCAGGTGCAGATCACCTTCCGGATCACCGATCCCGAGCAGCACTACCACGTGCCCGTGCTGCTGAGCCCGTTCTCCTATTCCACGTATCGAGGGAGCTGATCACCCCATGGGCATCGTCATGGGCCCCAACCAGTACGGCAAGGCCGAGGTCCGCATCGTCTCGGTCAACAAGGACACGCCGCGCCACACCATCAAGGACCTCAACGTCGGCACCTCGCTGCGCGGAGACCTCGACGCCGTCCACCTCACCGGCGACAACAGCAACTGCCTGCCGACCGACACCCAGAAGAACACCGTCTACGCCTTCGCCAAGGAGGCGCCGATCGGCGAGATCGAGGACTTCGCGCTGCGGCTGGGCCGCCACTTCGTCAGCACCGCCGAGGGCATCACCGGCGCGCGCATCCTCATCGACGAGTACGCGTGGGAGCGCATCCCGGTCGGCGGCACCGGCCACGACCACTCCTTCGCCCGCTCCACCGACGAGAAGCGGACCACCGCGGTCACCGTCGACGGCGACAAGGCGCACGTGGTGTCGGGCCTGAAGGACCTGGTCGTGCTCAAGTCCACCGGCTCGGAGTTCTGGGGCTACCCGAAGGACAAGTACACGACGCTGGCCGAGACCGACGACCGCATCCTGGCCACCGCGGTCACCGCCCGCTGGCGCTACCTGGGCACCGACCTGGACTGGGGCAAGAGCTTCGAGTCCGTGCGCGCCACGATGCTGGAGGCGTTCGCCACCACGCACAGCCTCGCGCTCCAGCAGAGCCTGTACGAGATGGGCAAGCAGGTGCTCGAAGCGCACCCGGAGGTCGCCGAGGTGCGGCTGTCGCTGCCGAACAAGCACCACTTCCTGGTCGACCTCGAGCCCTTCGGGCTGGAGAACAACAACGAGGTCTTCTACGCCGCCGACCGTCCGTACGGGCTCATCGAGGGCACCGTGCTGCGCGACGACGTGGACCCGGCCCCGCAGGCCTGGTACTCGCTAGCCGAGTTCTGACGCGCGCGAGGGGGCTGCCGGGACGACCTGGCAGCCCCCTCGGCCATAGCGGCACCCACAACGGCAAGGGCACCTCTGCGCACTGTTTCCACAGTGGAAAAGGTGTCTCATTTCCTCGTATACGCAAGGAAATACATCCAACACCCGGCATTGATAGTGACGTGATCTGATTCGTCCCAGCGGCCCTGGAGTTCCCGATGGCCCTCTTCAAAGTCCGCCGAAACCGTGGCACCCGCATCGGCAGAACCGGCGCGCATCCCGTAGACGAGGTGTTACCGCCCGGCAAGATGCTCTTCGCCGGCATCCAGCACGTCGCCGCGATGTACGCGGGCGTGGTGGCCCCGCCCCTGATCGTCGGCGAGGCACTCGGGCTGCCGCCGGTGCAGCTCACCCTCCTCATCGGCGCGAGCCTGCTGACCGCGGGCATCGCCACGGTGCTCCAGTCCGTCGGTGTGTGGCGCATCGGCGCCCGGCTCCCCTTCGTCAACGGCGTCACGTTCGGCTCGGTGGCTCCCATCCTGGCGATCGTCGCCCAGCAACAGCAGCAGAACGCGCTGCCGGTCATCTACGGCTCGGTGCTCATCGCCGGCGCGCTGGCGTTCGTGGCCGCCCCCTACTTCTCCCGGCTCGTCCGCTTCTTCCCGCCGCTGGTCAACGGAACCGTGATCACGCTGATCGGGCTGTCGCTGATGCCGGTGGGCATCAAGTGGATCGCCGGGCAGAACCCCGAGGCACCGGACTACGCGGCGATGCCCAAGATCGCCATCGGGGCCGCGACGCTGGTACTGGTGCTGCTGCTCAACCGCTTCCTCCGCGGCTTCCTGCAGCGCATCGCGCTGCTGATCGGGCTGCTCGTCGGCACGCTGGCCGCCTGGCCGATGGGACTGGTCGACACCACGACGTTCGAGCAGGCGCCCCTGTTCAACGTGCCGACGCCGTTCCAGCTCGGGACACCGGTCTTCGACATCACCGCGACGCTGTCCATCTGCATCGTGATGCTGGTGGCAATGATGGAGAGCACCGCGGACATGATCGCCCTCGGTGAGATCGTGGACCGCCCCGCGGACGAGAAGCTCATCGCCGCCGGTCTGCGCGCCGACGGCGCCGGCAGCGCGGTCAGCGCCGTCTTCGGCGGCTTCACCTGCAGCGCGTTCGCGCAGAACATCGGCCTGGTGGCGCTGACCGGGATCAAGAGCCGGTTCGTGGTGGCCACCGGCGGTGGCGTGCTGGTGCTGCTCGGCCTGTTCCCGGTGCTGGGCGCGGTCGTCTCGCTGGTGCCGCAGCCGGTGCTCGGCGGTGCCGCGCTGGTGCTGTTCGGGTCGGTCACCGCCAGCGGCATCAAGACGCTGAGCAAGGCGGGCCTGGGCGACCCGTTCAACGCGCTGGTATTCGCCGGGTCGCTGGCGGTCGGCATGGTGCCGGTGATCTCGCCGGAGTTCTACGAGCACTTCCCCGCGGCGCTGCGCACCGTGCTCGACTCGGGCATCAGCACCGGATGCATCGCCGCGCTGCTGCTGAACCTGCTGTTCAACAGCTCCCGCCGGCGGCGGGAACTGCAGGCCGAACCCGACGGTGCCGCCCCCGTGCTCTCCCCGGAGCCCGGCGTCCAGGACCCCGAAGCCGTCCCGGCGCCCCGCGCCTCGGAGAAGGACACCGAGGCGGTCAAGGGCACGGGCTCGGTCAAGGGAACCGGGTCGACGCGCTGACGCCGAGCGCGGCGTGACGCGCCGACGCCGTGCGCTGCGCGGAGAAGGGCGGGTGCTGCTCCCCGGCACCCGCCCTTTCGGCTGACCAGAACGCCTCTAGCAGCAAGTTGCCACCACCGGTAGCATGGAAGCATGAGTGCCTTGCCGCACGAGCCCCCTGGTGGAGAGCTGTCTGAGACGGCTCATCACCTGGCGTGGCTGTCGACTCAGCTCCACGACGCCGGGAAGATCTCCCCCGAGTTCCGACAAGCGGTGGAGCAAGTCGCCGCGTCCTCGGGCAACATCCGCGCCCTCGGCAAGGCCCGCAAGGTCAGCGTCTCCATGCCTGAAGAGCTGACCTCCGCCGTGCAGGAACGAGTCGGCCGAGGCGCATTCAGCCAATACGTCACCGATGCGGTCGCTCGCCAACTGGAGCTCGATCTGCTGGCCGAGCTCTCCGACCTCCTGGAAGCCGAGCACGGTCCCATCTCCGAAGAAGATCTCGCAGAAGCAAGGGCGGCATGGCCGGACGCCGAGTAGGGGGAGGAGGCACGCTGGTCCTCGACAGCGAGGGACTGTCGAAACTCGCGATCGGCGACGGCCGTGCCCGTGCATACCTGGAGACCGCACGCACACGGCGTGCCAGAGTGGTGATCAGCGCCATCACGCTTACCGAGGTCCTCCGCGGCGGTCCTCGCGATGCCTCGGTGCACCGCGTGCTCGCCCGGATTTCCGTGCTTCCCGTGACACCGGAGATCGCTCGCGCGGCCGGCGAGCTCCTGGGCGCGACCGGGCTCTCCGGTCACCGCTGCGCGATCGACTCCATCATGGCCGCCACGGCTCTCGGCCTCGCTCGTCCCGTCGTCCTCCTTACCAGTGATCCAGACGATCTCAACCGGCTCGTCGACGAGCCGAATCGCCCGAAGGACGAGCGCGTGATCGTGGTGCACGTGTGAATTCCGGCGCACCCGTATCGGTCAACGACCGGGCAGCTGTGTCGGTCAGCCGGCGCCGTGGCCGCGGTGGACGCACAGCAGCTGGTCCTTCCGCCCGTGCCACGGGTCGCGGTAGGCGATCAGAGCGGGCGTGGCGCTGCTGTAGTGGTTGGGCAGAGCCTGGTCGGCGGTCCAGCTCTCGCCGTTGAAGGACGTCCACCACAGCTTTTCGTCGCTGCTGCCGCGATGCACGCAGTACAGCGCGCCGTTGAGCACCGCGAGCGCGGGCGACGTCGCCGAGAAGTGGTTGCCCAGCGGCGCCGGGGCCGTCCACTCAACGGGTTCGGTCTTCAGCTTGGACCAGTACAGGCGCGTGTCATCACCGGTTCCCCGGAAAACGCAGTACGGGACGTCGTTCAGCACCGCGAGCGCGGGGCCGTCCGCACTGCCGAAGCCCATCTCGCGCCGTGGGGCCCACGCACCGGCGCCCTGGAGCCAGCTCCACCACAGCTTGTCGCCGTCGACATCCCTGTAGGCGATGAGCGGGAAGTTCCAGGACACCATCGCGGGAGCGGCCGAGGTGCGGAAGTCGATTCCCAGATTGACCGGGTTGCTCCAGCCTTCCTCGTCGCGGGTCCACGCCACCAGGTCGTCGAATCCGTCCGAGCCGACCCGTTCGATCATGCGCAGGGTGCCGCTGTGCTCGGAGACGGCAACCCCCGCGCTGGTGGTGATATCGCCCATCTTGCGGTCGCGCGACCACTTCTCCACGTGGGGGTCCACCGAGAAGTCGAAGACGGTCTCGAACAGGGAGTCGCGGTCGTCACCGGTGCCCGGGTGGTTGCAGAGCAGCTTGCTGTGGTGCTCGGCCAGCGCCGGCATCGACGAGGACGCCTGGTCGTTGGCGAAGCGGATGTCCGGCCCCCACTCGCCCTTCTCCAGATCGAAGACCGTCCACCACAGGTGCTCGTCGTCCGGCTGCGGCTCGACCCACCTGGTCGGGATCAGCATCGTCGGCGAGATCCACGGCGAGTTCAGGACCACCCCGTACTGGCCGCCCGCGACCGCCTTGATCCAGAGCCCTTGGGCGATGATTGCCGCCTCAAGCACTTCGCCCAGACCCGCGATCAGCGAGACGGCTTCTCCGATGAGCTCGCGGATCTCCGCCACGGCCTCCGCCGCCTCGTGGTTGAGGTAGATCTGGAACCCCCACCAGTGCACCTGGGCCTTTACCGCGGGCCCGTACCGGCTCAACAGCTCACGTGGCGGCTCGACCTCCCACGTCACCTCGCCGTTCGGCGAAGACGGTCGTGTCCCAGCGGCCCTGGACTCCTCGCGCTGCGTCATCCCGCATCTCCTCGTGATCGGCGTCCGACCCAGCCGATTCTGGGACGCATCCCGCGGACGGCAACGCGGGTGACCCGCACGTGGCCGAACGTCACCCAGGTCGGCGCTCAGCGGTCGAAGCGGCCCGCCTTCACTCGGGAGAGGAAGGACCGCCAGCGCACCGCCGACACGGCGAAGTGCCCGGCAGCTGGAGCCTTGGAGTCGCGGACGAGCGTGACCTCGGGCAGAACCGCCGCCTCGACGCAACTTGTCTGCGACGACCTCGTACTCTTCCGCCACCTGAGCTCAGCCATCGGCAAGACTCTCCGAAACCTTTTTGATCAAGTCGCTGGACGCCTGCTCGTCCAGCGCGTGGTCGGCCAACGACGCACACATTTCCACAAAAGGCTTCACTTCCACAGGATCGGTGACGAACACCGCCAGGCTGCGGGCTTCGAGGAAGACGTACGGTGTCCCGTCGGCGAGTCGGTAGATCTCAAACGAGCCATCATTCGGAGGGATCGCGCCCACGTCCAGCGGAATCACCCGCAAACTCACGTTCTCACGGCGCTGGACGGTCACCAAGTGCTCCAGCTGTTCCCTCAGCACGCGCCGATTCCCCAAGGTCCGGTAGAGCACAGCCTCGTCGATCAGCATGTCTACCTGCGGTGCTCGAGGTCGGGACAGGATCGCCTGACGTCCGAGCCTCGTAGCCACCCGCCGTTCCAACTCGTGCCCTTCAGGATTCCCGAGGACCAAGCGCGCGTAGTCGGCAGTCTGCGTGTAACCAGGCATCACGCTCGTCTGCACGTTGACGATCGAGACGGCCTCGCGCTCAAGAACCATCAGGCTCGCCAGCTGATCCGGTACGTACCCGGTGGCCAACCATGCGGCCGTTTCCTCGGTCTCACCGACACGACCGACAAGTTCCTGCTTCTCCTGGCCCGTCACGCCGTACAGGGCGCAAAGCGCGCTGACCTCCTCCCGGTTCGGTGCCCGCAGGCCAAGCTCGTTCCGGTTCACCGAGGACGGCGAGATTCCGATGGATCGGGCGACCGAACGGGTGGACAACCCCTTCCCTTCCCGGAGCTTCCGCAGTTGCACGCCCAGCCCGACCTGACGCAGCTTGTCAGCCTGCCGCATGTCGTGACCTCCGGTTCGGGCGATAGCCGTGCGTCACACCTGAGACATCGAAAGGGCGACTAACCCTGCCAACTGGGCCGTCTCAGATTCGCTGAAACACAGGCTATCGATCTAGCTTCTCCGGCGTCATCACTCCGTCGTGCGGTTGAGTCGAAGGAAGGTCGCCATGTGGCCGAATCCGTACCGTGTTGAGACGCCGATGGCGTTCTGGATCGTCGGGGTGGGTGAGAAGCTGCGGCACGCCACCGACATCCGCCCCGGTGCGGCTCCGGCCGGCGACTGGATCCCGACCCTGTGCGAGGTGTGGATCCGGGTGCCGTTCCCGACCGTCATCGGGCAGGATCCGAGGTCGAAGAACGTCACCGAGCGCTGCCCGAACTGCACCGAGGCGGTGTCTCAGCGGAAGTACCGCGACATCAACTGGGATTTCTGACCGCCCGGTCGAGGTTCCACGGGTCGTGGGCCGAGATGAACCCGAAACCAGGCTGGAGGCCACGATGTCGTATCCGGAGGCTCGCTACTTCGGCGAGAACGGCGAGCACAGCGCTGCTTTCCGGCCCGCGAGCACCCCGCCGGACCTCGTCATCCGGGCGGGCACCGGGAGCGGCAAGGGCACCGAGGTGCACTACCTCGGCACCGGCGGCACGACCGACGGGCAGTTCGGCCTCTACCGGTGGGAGATGGGACCGAAGCCGTCCGGGCCCGCGCCGCACTTCCACCGGACGATCTCGGAGTCCTTCTATGTCCTCTCCGGCACGGTGCGGCTATTCGACGGCGAACGCACGATCAGCGCGACGCCGGGCGACTACCTGCACGTCCCGCCGGGCGGGGTGCACGGATTCCGCAACGAGTCCGGCGAACCTGCGTCGATGCTGCTGCTGTTCGCTCCCGGCGCACCGCGCGAGTCCTACTTCGAGGAGCTCGCGGCGATCGCGGCGGAGGGCCGCCGGCTCACCGAAGAGGAGTGGACCGACCTCTACCGGCGCCACGACCAGTACATGGTCTGAGGCTCCGGGAGTTCCGGCCGCGTCCGGCAACCACCTGCCCGAAATGCCTCGACCGAGCCGACGGAAACCGCGACAATGATCACGCCCGGGAACCTCCCACCAACGCCCACCGTTGGCACCAGGAGATGTCCGGCGACACCGCCGGCACAGCCGTCGAGACAGGAGCCAGGCAGATGAGCTTCGGCAAGTTCTTCAAGCACTTATCCCCCGCCAAGCACGTCCACGGCTCGCACAGCAGCAGTGGTGGCCACCGCAGGCGCGGCAGCAGCAGCGACCACCGCCGCCGCCACAGCAGCAGCGACCACCGCAGGCGCAGGCACAGCAGCAGCGACCACCGCTCCTACCGCAGGCGCAGCCACAGTTGACGGCCGAGCAGAAGGGGAGCCGGTGCTCGTCGAGTCGCTGAGTTACTACTACAGCGAACAGGATCGGGACTGGGGGCCGCCCGGCGAACCGCTGGAGCCGGGCGAACTGCTGGCTCCCGGATACCGGGTCGTCGAGCACCTGCGCCGGGGCAGCCGGCTGGACGTCTACGACCTGTGGAGCGAGGAGCGGTCCTGCCGCTGCGTCGGCAAGACCCTTCGCCCCGAACGCGCCGAGGACGAGACCGCGGCCGGGTGGCTGCGCAACGAAGGACTGTTGCTGACCACGCTGACGCATCCGCACCTGGTGCGCGGCTACGAGACCGTGCTGACCGCCGAACCCGCGCGTCCGGCCGTCGTCACCGAGACGCTGCCCGGCTTCACGCTCGGGTTCCTCATCGAGCAGCACGGCAGGCTGCGCGCGATGGACGTCGCGGTGCTGGGCATCCAGCTCTGCTCCGCGCTGGGCTACCTGCACCGGCAGGGCTGGGTGCACCTCGACGTCAAGCCGTCCAACGTGGTCGAGGCGGGCGGCAGGGCGGTGCTGCTGGACCTGAGCCTGGTGTGCCGGGTCGGGGACCGCAGCTCCGGCGGCACGTTCGACTACCTGTCACCGGAGCAGGCGCGCGGTGACGAGATGACGACCGCCGCCGACATCTGGGGACTCGGCATCACGCTTTACGAGGCGTTCTCCGGCACCACGCCGTGGGCGGAGTTCTCGCACCGGGAGAAGCGCGGCGACGGCAGCAGGCGCTACCCGCAGACCGAGTCGCCTGCCGCGCCGCTGCGCACCCACCGGCGGATGCCTGCCGTGCTGTCACGGACGGTCGACGCCTGCCTCGACCAGGACCCGGGTTCCCGCCCGACGGTCCAGGAGGTTGCCGACGTGCTCCAGTCCTGGTCCGGGGTCGATCCGGCCAACGCGGAGTAGCCGCGGAAGCAGAATCCGGAAGCGGGCACGGGGCCGGAGACGCCCGGAACCGCGATCAGTCCGGTAGCGCACGCGAAACCGGGGCCGAGACGGCGTAGGGCCGTGGCCGCGCACCGGTCGGCCGGCCGAACCGCGGCCGACGTGCCGGGCCCTCACCGGTGCGTCACCGACACCGGGGATCGTGACCGACTTCATATCAAGAGCCACCGCGGTAGTGCCGATCCGACAACGGATATGCATGTCTCGGCAGAGCCCACGGGCGACTCGAACACTCCCGCACGCCGACCCGCACTGCGGGTCCTGCCCGCGGGTACCCCACGCACGAACACGGTGGTCCTCGTGCTGCACGGCGGCAAGATCGCCAGCCACGAGCCGGCGCGCGGCCACCACCTCGCCTACCTGCGCATGGTCCCCATCGCGCGCGGCATCCACCGCGACAACGCGTCGGCGGGCGCCGCGGTGTGGTCGTTGCGCAACCGCTTCCGGGGCTGGAACGAACCGGTCCTGGACGCGGTAGCCGACGCCCGTTGGGCGCTGGAAGAACTCACCGCGCGCCATCCGCTGGCCCAGATCGTGCTGGTCGGGCACTCCATGGGCGGCCGCGTCGCGCTCCGCGTCGCCGACGCGGCTGGCGTGACCGGGGTGTGCGCGCTGGCTCCCTGGATCGAGGACGGCGAACCGGCCGAGCAGCTCGCCGACCGGTCGGTGCTGATCGTGCACGGAACCGCGGACCGGGTGACCTCACCCGCCGCCTCGGCGGCTTTCGCACGCCGGGCGCGCGCGGTGACCTCGGCGGTGCGCAGCGAGGTCGTGGCCGGTTCCGGCCACGCGATGCTGCGCCGGCACGGGCGCTGGGACCGGCTGGTCCAGCACTTCGTCGGTGCGCTGGTCTCGGACCGGGAGGAACGGCGATGATCCGGCCGCGGGTCGCGGTCGTCGGCGCCGGTGTCTCCGGCCTGACCGCCGCCCACCTCCTGCAACGCCGCTACGACGTGCTGCTGTTCGAGGCCGACGACCGGCTCGGCGGACACGCGCACACCCACGAGGTGCCCGCCCCCGACGGCCGGGTGCTGGGGATCGACAGCGGTTTCATCGTGCACAACGACCGCACCTACCCGAAGTTGCTGCGGCTGTTCGGCGAACTCGGGGTCAGCACCCAGGACACCGAGATGTCGATGAGCGTGCGCTGCCTCGGCTGCGGGCTGGAGTACGCGGGTGCCAGACGGCTCGGCGGGTTGTTCGCGCAGCGGGCCAACCTGGTGCGCCCGCCCTACCTTTCGCTGCTCGCGCACGTGCCGAGGTTCCACCGGCTGGCGCGCCGCGCGCTGGAGAGCGGTGCCGGCGGCGACGAGCAGACCTTCGGCGAGTTCCTGGCAGCGGGGCGGTTCCCGGCCTACTTCGTCGAGCACTTCGCGCTGCCGCTGGTGTCGGCGGTGTGGTCGGCGGACCGGGACACGAGCCGGGCGTACCCGGCGCGCTACCTGTTCGAGTTCCTGCGCCACCACGGGATGCTGTCGATAGCCGGCTCGCCGGTGTGGCGGACCGTCGTCGGCGGCTCGCAGGAGTACGTCCGCCGGATCGCCAAGCATCTCACCGCGGTCCACGTCGGCACCCCGGTCCGCGCGGTGCGGCGGCTGGCCGACGGGGTGGAGGTCCGCGACGACGCCGACGTGGCGCACCGGGTCGAGCGCGTCGTCGTGGCCTGCCACGCCGACCAGGCACTCGCCCTGCTCGCCGAGCCGAGCCCCGCCGAACGCACGGTCCTCGGCGCTTTCCGCTACTCGCGCAACGACGCGTGGCTGCACACCGACCCGTCCCCGCTGCCGCGCTCTGCCGGAGCACGAGCGTCGTGGAACTACCTGAAACCCTCGTGCGGCGCCGACTCCGGGCGGGTGCTGGTCAGCTACGACATGAACCGGCTGATGCGGCTGGAAGAACCGCGGGACCACGTCGTCAGCCTCAACGCCGAAGGGCTCGTCGACCCCGGGCGGGTCCTGGCGCGGATGACCTACCACCACCCCGTCTACACCCCCGAGTCGCTCGCCGCCCAGCGCAGGCTCCCGGAGCTCGGTGACGACCGGATCCGCTTCGCTGGCGCCTACCACGGGTGGGGCTTCCACGAGGACGGCTGTGCGGCGGGCGCGCGCGCCGCGGCCGCCTTCGGGGCCGGATGGTGACGGCGCATGACGGCACCGGCGCTCTACGACGTGATCGTCACCCACACCCGCCACGTCGACCGCGCCACGACGTTCCGCCACCGGCTCTACACGTGGCTGGTCGACCTCGACGCGCTGCCGCGCCAACGCTGGTGGCTGCGGCCCTTCACCGGGTTCCACGCCCGCGACCACCTCGGCTCACCGCACCGCTCGATCCGCGAGAACGTCGACGCCTGGCTCGCGCTGCACGGCGTCGACCTGCGCGGCGGGAAGGTGCTGATGCTGGCCCACGCCCGCGTCCTGGGCCACGTGTTCAACCCCCTCACCGTGTACTGGTGCCACGACAGCGGCGGCGAACTCGCCTGCGTCCTCGCGGAGGTGCACAACACCTACGGCGAACGGCACTGCTACCTGCTGCGTCCCGACTCCACCGGCGGCGCGAACGTGGAAAAGCGGTTCTACGTCTCCCCGTTCCTCCCCGAACGCGGCCGGTACGCGATGCGCTTCGACCTGACCGGTCAACGCGTGCGGGTCCGGGTGCAGCTCCGCGACGACGACGACCGACCGCTGCTGACCGCCGTGCTGGCCGGGCGCAGGCGACCGGCGAACCGCCGGGAGCGGCTGCGTCTGGCGCTCCGGCGTCCGCTGGTGCCCCAGCGGGTGTCGGTGCTGATCCGGCGGCACGGCATCGCCCTGTGGCTGCGGCGGATCCCAGTAGTCCCCCGACGTCCGCACGTGCACCAGGAAGGCATCAGATGATCACCACCACGCCGTCCGCCGTGACCCCGCTGTGGGATTCGGTGGCGGCTGCGCCGAATTCGCCGTCGCGCGCCCGCGTCGCCGAGGCGCTGTTCCGCCGGGCCGCCTCCCGGCTGCCTGTCCGGGTGGTGTTCGCCGACGGCACCCGGCTCGGCGCCGGGGACTCAGGCTCGCCGCTGATGCGGGTGCTCGACGCCCGGTCGTTCTTCCACCGGCTCGGCGCGCACGCCAACGTCGGCTTCGGCGAGTCCTACATGGCCGGGGAGTGGAGCAGTCCCGAACCCGCCGACCTGCTGACCCCGTTCGCGCAGCGGCTGCCCGCGCTCGTGCCGCGCCCGCTACAGGCCCTGCGCCGCTGGGCGCAGGCGCGGCGGCCGGAGCTCGAACGCAACACGCGCGCCGGGGCTCTCCGCAACATCCGGCAGCACTACGACCTGTCCAATGACTTCTTCGCGCTGTTCCTGGACGAGACGATGACCTACTCGTCTGCGCTGTTCCGCCCGGACACCACCGACCTCGCCGACGCGCAGCGGCACAAGATCGACCGGGCGCTGGACGTGGCCGGGGTTCGCGCCGGAACCCGGCTGCTGGAGATCGGCACCGGCTGGGGGTCGCTGGCGCTGCGCGCGGCCGAGCGCGGTGCGCGCGTCACGTCGCTGACGCTGTCGGCCGAGCAGCGCAAGCTCGCCCGGCAGCGGATCGCCGCGGCGGGGCTCGCCGACCGCGTGGAGGTACACCTGCGCGACTACCGCGAGGAGGACGGCCGCTACGACTCGGTGGTCAGCGTGGAGATGGTCGAGGCCGTCGGCTCCGAGTACTGGCCGCGGTACTTCCGCGCCCTCGACGAGCTGCTGCTACCCGGCGGGCGGGCAGCGTTGCAGGCGATCACCATGCCGCACGACCGGATGCTGGCGACCCGCCGCTCGCACAACTGGATCCACAAGTACATCTTCCCCGGCGGCGAGCTGCTGTCGGTCCCGGCGATCGAGGACGGCCTCCGGCGGTACACCTCGATGGAGATCGTGCAGCGGCACTCCTTCGGGCCCAGCTATGCCGAGACTCTGCGCCGCTGGCGCACGGGGTTCCTGGACCGCTGGCCGGAGGCCGCGGCTCTCGGCTTCAACGACAACTTCCGGCGGATGTGGGAGTTCTACCTCGCCTACAGCGAGGCCGGCTTCCGCTCGGGATACCTCGACGTGTGGCAGTTCGGCTTCCGCAAGCCGCACGAGCGGTGACGGCACGGGGCGGTGTCCTGGCTGTTCTGGACCAGCGCTTGGGGCAAGCCTCGGTCGCACGCCCCGGCCTACTTCGCACGCAGGGCCGACGGCTCCGCGCTGGTCTGGGGTGGGCGGTTACCGGGGTGGGTTGCCGGGCGGTTGGTTGAGGATGAGGTCGGCCGCGCGGGCGAGGACTTGGCTGCGGGTGCGACCGGGGTGGTCCGCGGCGAGGAAGTGGTTGCCGATGGCCGCGCAGAAGGCGAGCAGGCTGCGGGCCTCGACTTCGTCGGGGTCCTCGCAGAAGGTGCTGAACGCGTCGCGGGACAGTTGCATGCGCCGGTTGTCCACGCGGCGTAGGCGTTCGGCGACGGCCTGGTCGCGGCGGGCCCAGTCGCGCACGGCCAGGTCGATGGGGAGCAGGCGGTCGCCGGAGAAGGTGAGCTGTCCGGCCAAGCGGACCTTGTCAAGCACGTCGCCGCCCTCCCGCTCGATCCGCTCGAGGACATCGTCCACGCTCTCCCGCTCCCAGGCGTCCAGCATCGCCTCCAGCAGCGCCGCGCGGTCGGCGAAGTACCCGTAGAACCCGCCCTTGGTCACCCCGAGTGCCTTGGCCAGGGCCTCGACGCGCACGGCGTCCACGCCGCCGGCGGCCAGCGCCCGCAACCCCTCCTCGATCCACCTCTCGCGCGGTGTGCGCAACGCGCCCATCGTGTGTCCCACCTCACCTCTCGGTTCGGTTGTACGTAACCGTACAACCAGTCTAGCTTCATCTTGTACGCCACCGTATAACGACCCGAACTGCGGATGGCGCCCGTGGTCGAACCGCGCGCGGCACCGACCTCCACCACGAGAACGGAGAGTCGACATGATCAAGTGGGCTGGCTGGCTCATCACGCTGTTCGGCGCCGCGCACACGCTCGGCGCCCTGACGGTGAAGAGCGCCGCACTCCATGCCGGCACGTGGTTCAGCGGGGCGCTGTGGCGGGACGACCTCGCCGACATGAGCGCAGCCAACAGCGCCTACTGGCTGAGCCTGGCCAGCTTCGGACCGCCACTCATCGTGGTCGGCCTGACCGTGCTGTGGCTGAACCACCGACGCATCACCCCACCGCCGTTCATCGCGTGGACGCTGGGGATCTGGACCCTCTCCGGCGCCGTGGTCCTCCTGCTCACGCCCTGGCCGATCCTCCTGCTCGCGAACATCCTGCTGCTGGTCGGCATCAGGCGCGCCGGCCGCCACGACAACCCCGCGGCCCACGCCCGCACGACGCAGACCGCGCCGTGACCACGCCGTCCCGGACCGAACAGGACAAGGCGGACGCGTGATCGACGATCGCCCGACGCGGGGCCTGCCGAACGGCTAACGTCGGCGGCGGGTATCGGACGAGCGAGGACGGATCGACCATGAGCGACGGCGACGCCAACACCACCGACCGGCAGGTCCTGGAAGTCCTCTCCGAGAGGCTGGGAAGGCACCAGGTGCTCGGCACCCCGGTCCAGCAGGGCGACACGACGCTGGTGCCGGTGGCCGACGTCCGCGCGGGCGCCGGCTTCGGCCGCGCCAAGCGCGAGCTGAATGGCGGCGGCGGAGTGATGGCTCGCCCGGCGGGCGCGTTCGGCGTGAGCAGCGACGGCAAGGTCGCCTGGCACCCGGCCGTCGACGTCAACCGGATCGTGCTCGGCGGGCAGCTCGTCTTCGCCGCGGTGGCGATCGCCTTCGCGATCGCTTTCCGGCGCCGCCGCTGACCGCGTCCGGCGACCTGCGCCGGTGCCTGCCGGGGCGATGCGCGCGCCGGGGACCGCCGGTGCCGGGAACCGGCGGTGCGGCCGCCTACAGCCTGCCGAGCTTGCGGACCTCGGCCTCGGAGAGGCCGGTCATCCGCTGCACCTCTTCGGCGTCGGTGCCGCCGTTGTCGAGGGCGCGCACGAACGACGCGGCCAGCGCACGCGCGGTCGCCGGTTCGTCCAGCACGGCACCGCCGGTGGCCGACACGTACGCCGAGAGCCGTGCGGCCTCGGCCGGGGCGGACTCGCGGAACGCGGCGAACACCGCCGCGTAGCGGGTCACCAGCTGCGCGGGGTGCAGGTCCCAGCTCTGGTAGAAGCCGTGCTCCAGCGAGCGCCGCACGAGCTGGTAGTGGGTGCGCCAGCCGTGCTCGACCTGGTCGCCGACCGGCAGCACGTTGGTCGAGCCGTCGGACAGGAAGATCCCGGTGCCCGCGGCCGACACCTGCATCGCGTGCCGGGCGAAGTCGCACGCCCGGTGCGCGAGGTGCTGGTGGGCGGCGGTCAGTCCGCAGCTCGCGGTGTAGTCGTAGGTGCCGAAGTGCAGCCCGGTGACCCGGCCCGCACCCGCCGCGACGAAGCGCGGCAGCGCGAAGCGCCCCTCGGAGTCCACGATGGACTGGGTGGTCTCGACCTGGATCTCGAAGCGCAGCGACCGCTCCGGCAGGCCGAGCTGCTGCTCGAGCAGCTCCAGCAGCTCGACGAACACCTCGACCTGGCGCACGTCGACGACCTTGGGGAAGGTGAGCACGAAGCCCTGTGGCAGGCTCCCCCACTGCTGCAGCAGCGCGGTGAGGAAGACGTCGAGGGTCCGCACCGACCTGGCCCGCAGCTCGGCGGTGTCGAAGGACTTCACCCGCAGCCCGTAGTTGGCAGGCTCCACCCCGTCGCGCAGCCAGTCCGCGACGATCCCGGCGGTGCGGACGGCGTCGGCGTCCTCGGCCTCGTCACCTGGACGGCCGTAGCCGTCCTCGAAGTCGATCCGCAGGTCCTCGACCGGGGCCTGCTGGAGCTTGGCGCGCACCCGCGGGTGCACCGCGGCGGCGGTCTCGCCGTCGATGCCCAGGACCGCGGCGAGCGCGCCGGGGCTGCCCGCGTGCTCGTCGAGCACCGCCAGAGCCTCGGACCCCCACTGCCGCACGGTCTGGGCGTCGACCCCGCCCGCGGGCACGTAGCAGGTGTGCACGGGCTGGCGCGCGTCGCGCGCCCCCGGGTAGGTGCGGGCGATGTGGTCGTCCACGGCGGACAGCCGGTCGAGACGACGGCCGACTTCCGCGGCTTCCAACGAGGTTCTGGCCACTTTCGCTCCTATCTCACGGGTCGCCGACGGGGTTCGGCCCGTGCGTCCACGCGGGACGCACGGGCCTCGGGACCACCGCAGGCGACGGCTCAGTCGATCTGCTCGTAGGCGGGCAGCGTCAGGAAGTCGACGAACTCGTCGGCCACCGCGACCTGCTCGAACAGCTCGACGGCCCGGCCGAGGTCGTCGACCGGGAAACCTTCCTCCGAGCGCAGCTGCTTCTCGGTGTCGGCGAGGACCTCCCTGACCAGGTCCTTGGTGACCTGCCGGCCGTCGGCGAGCACGACGCCGGTGTGCAGCCACTGCCAGATCTGCGAGCGGGAGATCTCGGCGGTCGCGGCGTCCTCCATCAGGTTGTGGATCGCCGCGGCACCGTTGCCGCCCAGCCAGGACACGATGTAGCGGACGCCGACGTCCACCGCCGCGCGCAGGCCCTCGACGGTCTTCTCACCCGGGGTGGAGGCCACGTCGAGGAGCTGGTCGGCGGTGATCTGGACGTCCTCGCGGACGTTGTCGATCTGGTTGGGCTTGTCGCCCAGCACCGCGTCGAACTCCTCGAAGCAGATCTCGACCAGGCCCGGGTGGGCGACCCAGGAGCCGTCGAAGCCGTCACCGGCTTCGCGCTTCTTGTCGTCGTGGACCTTCTGCATGGCCTTCTCGTTGGCCTCGGGGTCCTTCTTGTTCGGGATGAACGCCGCCATGCCGCCGATGGCGAACGCGCCGCGCTTGTGGCAGGTGCGCACCAGCAGCTCGGTGTAGGCGCGCATGAACGGCGCGGTCATCGTGACCGAGTTGCGGTCCGGCAGGATGTAGGAGTCGGACTCGCGGAAGGTCTTGATGACGCTGAACAGGTAGTCCCAGCGGCCCGCGTTGAGGCCCGCGGAGTGGTCGCGCAGCTCGTAGAGGATCTCCTCCATCTCGAACGCGGCCGGGAAGGTCTCGATCAGCACCGTGGCGCGGATCGAGCCGTGCGGGACGCCGAGGTCGGCCTGGGCCTTGGTGAACACGTCGTTCCACAGCCGGGCCTCGAGGTGGCTCTCCATCTTGGGCAGGTAGAAGAACGGCCCGGTGCCCCGCTCGATGGACTCCTTGGCGTTGTGGAAGAAGTACAGGCCGAAGTCCAGCAGCGCGCCCACGACCGGCTTGCCGTCGACCAGCACGTGCTTCTCGTCGAAGTGCCAGCCGCGCGGGCGGACCAGCGGCACCGCGTGCTGCACGTCGTCGCGCAGCTTGTACTGCTTGCCCTCCGGCGTGGTCAGCTCTACCTGCTTGCGGATGACGTCGTAGAGGTTGACCTGGCCGCCGACGACGTTGGCCCAGTGCGGGGTGTTGGCGTCCTCCAGGTCGGCCAGCCAGATGCGCGCGCCCGAGTTCAGCGCGTTGATCGACATCTTGCGGTCGGTCGGGCCGGTGATCTCGACGCGGCGGTCGCGGATGCCCGCCGGGGGCTCGGCGACCTTCCAGTCGCCCTCGCGGATCTCGCGGGTCTCCTCCAGGAAGTCGAGGCGGCCCGCCCTGGCGGCCTCGGCACGGCGCTGCTTGCGGCGTTCCAGCAGCTCATCGCGGCGCGCGCCGAAGGCGCGCTGCAGGCCGGCGACGAACTCGAGAGCCTCCTTGGTGAGGATCTCGTCCCCGCGCTCGACCGTGCCTCCGAGCACCTGGACGCCCTCTGCCGTGGTTTGGGACATGGAAAGTCCACCTCTTTCTGAGTGCCGGGTTCGCAGATGGTGGCTTGAAAACTCACCTTGCCGCTTGGAGCGCGCCCTCGCACCTGAACGGCGCTCGCTCTCGCTCGCTAGCGGTACGCCCGTTATGTTTTCTGCATCGTGGATGTTAGTTTCCGCATAGCGTTCGAAGCAACATGAGCTGTCGCACCTTCGACGGACTAAACTCGTCGGGCAGTTCGAGTGGAGAGGAAGAGTGTGCGATGACGACCGGGCAGCGCCGTGCCAACCAGGGCGGAGGTGTGCAGTCCGTCGAGCGCACCTTCGACCTGCTGGAACTGATGGCCGACGCAGGCGGCGAGGTGGCGCTCTCCGACCTCGCGGAGTCCTCCGGGCTGCCGTTGCCGACCATCCACCGCATCATGCGAACGCTGGTCAGCGCCGGGTACGCCCGCCAGCAGCCGTCGCGCCGCTACGCGCTGGGCCCCCGGCTGATCCGGCTCGGCGAGACCGCCAGCCGCGCGCTGGGCGCGTGGGCGCGGCCGTACCTGGCCGAGCTGACCGAGGCCACCGGTGAGACCTCGAACATGGCGGTGCTCGACGGCGAGCAGATCGTCTACGTCGCGCAGGTGCCCTCGCAGCACTCGATGCGGATGTTCACCGAGGTCGGGCGCCGGGTCGACGCGCACGCGACCGCCGTGGGCAAGGCCGTCATGGCGGGCATGCCCGCAGAGGCGGTCACGCAGATGCTGACCAGGGCGGGCATGCGGCCGCAGACCGAGCGCACCATCACCACCGTCGAGGACATGCACGCGGAGCTGGACCGCATCCGCAAGGACGGCTACGCCCTGGACGACGGCGAGCAGGAGGTCGGCGTGCGCTGCTACGCCGTGGCCGTGCCCGGCGCACCGGCCGGGGCCGGCATCTCCATCAGCGGCCCCGAGGGCCGGATGACGCGCATCTCCACCGACGAGGTCATCCCGCTCATGCAGCGGCTGGCCCGCGAGCTGTCGAACGAGCTGAGCGTCTCGGCCTGACCGACTCGGGCATCCTGCCCGAGACGTGAGCGGCCGCGAGGGAACACCACGCTCGGACGTCCCCGCGCATCGCGACCGGTCGTCCACAGTGGAGCGGCGGCTCCCCGGGGCGTTGCCGACCGGGCCCGCCGTGTTCACCACGTCTTGATGGCCGGTTCGTTGCCCGCCGGGCGGGATGGCGGTTTCGTGGACGTCGCACGTGAGGTGTTCCTCCCAGCCCCGCCACCCCGATGCGAGGTCCACATGAGCGCTCCGACGCCCGACGTCCCGAAACCGATGCTGGCCGGCCGGCGTCCACTGGCCCCGCACGTCTCGGTCTACGTGTTCATCCTCGTGCCGCTGCTCGCCCTGGTCACCGCCGTGCCGCTGGCGTGGGGCTGGGGCCTGCTGCACTGGTGGGACCTCGCGCTGGCAGCCGGCTGGTACGTGGTGACGATCCTCGGCGTCACGATCGGTTTCCACCGCTACTTCACCCACGGCGCCTTCCGCGCCAAGCGCTGGCTGCGGATCACGCTCGCCGTCGTGGGCAGCATGGCGGTGCAGGGCCCGATCCTGCACTGGGTGTCCGACCACCGCCGCCACCACGCCTTCGCCGACCGGGAGGGCGACCCGCACTCGCCGTGGGCGTTCGGCTCTACACCGCTGGCGCTGGCTCGCGGCTTCTGGCACGCCCACATGGGCTGGGTCTTCGAGCGCGACCTGACCAACCAGCAGCGGTTCGTCCCCGACCTGCTCGCCGACCGCGACATCCGGATCGTGCACCGGCTGTTCGGTCCGCTCACCATCGCCACTCTGGTGCTGCCCGCGCTGATGGGCCTGCTCATCGCGGGCACCTGGTGGGGCGCAATCACCGCGTTCTTCTGGGCCGGGCTGGTGCGGGTCGCCTTCCTGCACCACGTGACCTGGTCGGTGAACTCGATCTGCCACCTGGTCGGCGAGCGGCCGTTCCGCAGCCGGGACAAGGCGGCGAACTTCTGGCCGCTGGCGCTGCTGAGCATGGGCGAGTCCTGGCACAACCTGCACCACGCCGACCCGACCTGCGCCCGGCACGGCGTCCAGCGCGGCCAGATCGACATCTCGGCGCGGCTGATCTGGGTCTTCGAGAAGCTCGGCTGGGTCAGCCACGTCCGGTGGCCGACGCCCCGGCGACTCGCCCGGCTCGCCGCGAGCGGCTGACCGGCGGCATCCGCCCACGGCGACCGAGCCGACCGGCCCGGCGGGTGACCCGCGGATCAGTCCGCGGGAGCGCGCCGGCTCTGCGGCACGAGCTCTTCCGAGCTGCCGGACCCGTCGGCCAGGACGGCCGCGCGGGCCTCGGACGCGCTGTCGTAGCAGGCCAGCGTCCGGTCCAGTCCGCTGGCGGCCAGCGCCCTGTCCACGGTCCGGGTGTTGCTGACCACGCCGAAGGCGAGGCCACGGTGCTGGGCGTAGCGGTTGGCCGCGACGAGCAGCTCCAGACCTGCGACGCCGAGGAACCTGAGCCCGCTGAGGTCGACCACGATCGCCGAGAGCTTGCTCATCAGGCGTGGCCACAGCAGGTCGGCCAGGGCGGGCGTGGTGAGCGCGTCCAGTTCGCCGGAAGCGCTGAGGACGGCCAGTTCGGGGTCGGTGAAGTCCAGCCGCAGCCGCAGGGGAAGTCCCGCGGTCGGGCCGCCCACACCGCCGGTGGGCGCGCGCGTCGTCTCCGACTTGGCTGCGCCGGGCGTGTTGGCAAGCACGAGTGCTCCTTGTCGTCGTCGATTGCCCAATGGCCCGCTTGTGACGAGGGGGAGCCAAAGGCGAGGGCCGTGCCCGCCCAAACGCCGGTTCGGCGACGAACGGCTTGGGAGCAAACACACGGCACCTCGGGTCCGTTGTGCCAGCTGTTTGCTCAACCAGCCACCATCAACCCTACGGACCGGGTCGCGGAGTGTCGATCCCCCCACGCGGCGCTAGCGTGTGCCAGTAGAGGTCGGCTGGGATACCTGGAGGATGTCCGGACATGAACGGCGGTTCGCAGGAGGGGCTGGCGGTGGCGCTGGCGAGGATGGCACGCGACCTGCTCGCCCAGAACACCGTGCAGAGCACCCTGGACCACATCGCCTCCTACGCGGTCGACCTGGTCGACGGGTGCGAGCACGCCGGGATCCTGCTGGTGCACCCCGGCCGCGAGATCGACACCGCCGCCGCCACCAGCGACCTGGTGCGCGAGTCCGACCGCCTGCAGGGCGAGCTCGGTGAAGGCCCCTGCCTGGACGCGGCCAGGAACAAGGAGGATGTCTACCGGATCGCCGACATGACCCGCGAGGAGTACCGGTGGACGCGCTACGTCCCGCACGCCCGCCGGATGGGCATCGGCAGCATGATGGGCTTCCTGCTCTACACCGACGAGGACGAGCTCGGCGCGCTGGACCTCTACTCCTCCCGCCCCAACGCGTTCACCGAGCACTCCGAGCTGGTGGGCTGGCTGCTCGCCTCGCACGCGGCGGTGGCGTTCTCCAGCGCCCGCACCTCCGCGCAGCTGCACGCGGCCATCGCGACCCGCCAGGACATCGGCGAAGCGCTCGGCATCATCATGGAGCGCTACAAGATCACCGAGGACGAGGCGTTCAAGGTGCTCAAGCACACCTCGCAGGAGAACAACGTCAAGCTCCGCGACATCGCCCGCCGGATCACCGAAACCGGCTCGATCCCGGGCGCCCGTTAGCGCAGGCGGGCGCCGTGCCGGGCGAGCCGGACGCGGCTCGAGGAGCCCGGCGCCGGACCCACTGGACCACCAGCAGAATCACGGCGACCGCCGCCACGAGCGGCAAACCCATGAGTCCCACCACCGACTCCACGCGCTCGTAGGCGGCTCCGGACCAGGCGCCGAGCAGCACCAGCGCACTCGCCCACACCACCGCCATCGGCACGTTGCACGCGGTGAAGCGGGCGTGCGACAGGCCGGAACGGGCGGCCAGCCTCGGTACCAGCGTCCGCACCACGCCGAAGCACTGCGCCACCGCGACCGCGACACCGGCCCTGCCCTCCAGCGCCGCTTCCAGACGCCGCGCGCGCCTTTCGCCCAAGCGCGCGGTCACGCGCTGCTCCAGCGGTCCGCCGCGGCGGCGGCCGCGCAGGAAACCGTGCTGACCGCCCAGCGCGGAGGCCGCGGCGACGGTCGCGATCGCCGCCCACACCTCCACCACGCCCTGCCCTGCCAGGAAACCGAGCGCGAGCACCAGCGGCGAGCCGGGCAGGAAGACCCCGACCAGCAGACCGGACTCGGCCATCAGCTCCACCGCGACCACCGCGAGCAGCAGCTGCGCCGGTACCGCGGACAGCAGTTCGATCACACGAAGCCCGGGTGCTCGGCCAGCCACCGCACCCAGCGCTCGCCGTGCGGCTCGAAGGTGATCTCGCGGACGTCGTCCTCGCGGCGGTGGATGCGCAGCACGAGGTAGTCCTCCGACAGGTGCTCGGCCACGCCCTCGCCCCACTCCACCACGACGGCGGCGTCGGTGAGGTCGGTGTCCAGGTCGAGGTCGTCGATCTCGTCCAGCCCGCCGAGGCGGTAGGCGTCGACGTGCACCAGCGCGGGACCGTCGCCCTCCGCCGGGTGGTGCACCCTGGCGATCACGAACGTCGGCGAGGTGACCTGTCCCGTCACGCCCATGCCCGCCGCGACCCCGCGCGCGAGCACCGTCTTGCCCGCGCCCAGCGGCCCGTCCAGCAGCACCAGGTCACCCGCCCGGAGCTCGGCGCCCAAGCGGGCGCCCAGATCCAGCGTGGCGGACTCCGTCGCCAGCTCCGCCGTCGGCAACGACCTCAACTGCCGGTCACCTCCTCCTTGCCGGGAGCCGACCTTCGAACCAGCGCGACCAGGTGCTCGGTGACCAGTTCGTGGCGCTCCATCATCACCATGTGCCCGGCGCCCTCGACCCGCACCAGCTCGGCCTCCGGCAGCTCGGCCGCGATGACCTCGGCGTGCGAGTACGGCGTCAGCCGGTCGGCGTCGCCGCCGAGCACCAGCACCTCGCAGTGGCGCAGGCCCGCCAGCGCGGCCTTGCGGTCGTGGGAACCGATCGTGTCCAGGAAGTCGGTGACGACCTCGACCGAGGTCGCGCCGATCATGTCGGCCATCAGGTCGACCAGCTTCGGGGACACGCTGTTGTCGCCGAAGGCAAGGCCCCGGATGACGGCCCAGGTCAGCTGCCCGCCGGTGCGCCTGGCCCGCTCGACCAGCCCCGGCTGGATGCCCGCGAGCAGCGCCAGCCCCCTGGTCAGCGGGTTGCTCTTGGACAGCCACGGGCGCGGGAGGCCGGAGGCGCCGATCTCACCGGCCGAGGTGCCGATCAGCGCGACCGCGCAGACCCGGTCGCGGAACAGCCGCGGCTGGCGCTCGGCCAGCGCCATGATCGCCATGCCGCCCATCGAGTGCCCGACCAGCACGACCGGTCCGCGGCTCGCGGTCGCCCGCAGCACCGCGTCGAGGTCCCTGCCGAGCTGCTCGATGGTGCTGCGCTTCTTCGACGAGCGCCCGGAACGGCCGTGGCTGCGCTGGTCGTACTGCACCAGCCGCACCCTGGGGTCGGTCAGCTTAGGCAGATCGCGGCGCTGGAAGTGCCAGCAGCGGGCGTCCAGCGTGTAGCCGTGGACGAGCACGACGGTCAGCTCGGCGTGGCCGCCGTCGGCGGGCTTGATCTCCTCCACTACGAGCGGCACACCGTCGTCGGCGGCCACCGTCGACTGCCGGTCGGGCTTGAGCGCGCCCAGCGGCTCGTCGGCGAGGGGATCGTCGGCCTTGCGCTGCGTCGCGATGCGCGAGCTGCGTGCCGCGACACCGACGGCCGCGCCGGTGACAGCGGCGCCCAGCACACCGGTCGTCCACGCCAACGCCTGCCACAGCGGTCTCACGACACCTCCGCAACACCGAGCGGGACCGCCTCGCACGGGGCGGCCGGAACCTTCGCGACACGGCCGCGCACGGCGAGCCGCGGTGCGGGCTCTGCGCAGGCACGGCCCGCTCGGGCGGGCCTCACGCCCGCTCCCCGACGACGGTGCGGGTCACCCTGGGCCGGTACATGCCGGTGACGATCTCGTAGTGGATGGTGCCCAGCTCGTCCGCCCACTCGGCGGCGGTCGGCTCGCCCCGGTCGCCGGGGCCGAAGAGGATCACCTCGTCGCCCTCCTGCACCACGTCGTCCTCGCAGAGCACGACGAGCTGGTCCATGCACACCCGGCCCGCGACCGGCCTGCGCCTGCCAGCCAGCCACACCGACATCCGGCCGGACAGCGTCCGGGGCACCCCGTCGGCGTAGCCGACCGGCACCAGCGCCAGGTTCACCGGACGGTCGGCGGTCCAGGTGTGCCCGTAGGACACGCTCTCGCCCGCGGCGACGCGCTTGGTCAGCGCCACCGAAGAGCGGAAGGTCATCGCGGGCCGCAGCCCGTGGTCGCCGTCCTGGGGAACCGGGTCCAGGCCGTAGACGGCGATGCCCGGCCGCACCAGCTCGAAGTGCAGGTCCGGGCGGGTCAGCACCGCGGCGGAGTTCGCGATGTGGCGGATCGGGGCCAGACCCGCGGCTCGCGCCCGCTCGTAGGCGCGCCGGAAGCGCAGGGCCTGGTCGTCGATCGACGGGTGGCCGAGCTCGTCGGCGCACGCCAGGTGCGACCAGACGGCCACGACCTCGACGTGCCCATCCGCCTCGGCCTTCGCGGCCTCGTCGACCAGGTTCGGCCACTCGGCCTCCGGGCAGCCGCTGCGGCTCAGCCCGGTGTCGATCTTCAGGTGCAACCGGGCGGCGACGCCGAGCTCGGCGGCCGTCGCGGCGATCTCGCGCAGCCCGCGCACCGACGACGTCGACAGCTCGACGCCATGCCGCAGTGCGGGGGCGAAGTCGTCGCCGCGGGAGTACAGCCAGCACATCAGCGGCGCGGTGATCCCGGCTTCGCGCAGGGCGACCGCCTCGCCGAGCGCCGCGACGCCGATCTGGTCCGCGCCCGCCTCGAGGGCGGCCCTGGCGACGGTCACCGCGCCGTGGCCGTAGCCGTCGGACTTGACGATCACCATCGTGCGGGCGCCTGCGGCGCGGGCCGCGAGCACCCCGACGTTGTGGCGGATCGCGTCGACGTCGATGCGCAGGTCAGCGCGGTAGGCGTGCTGGTCACTCATGGCTTTGCCATCGTCGCACATCGACGGGGCGCGATCATTGTGGTATCGGCACCAAACCACCCGTCACGGCCTGTGCGACCAGCCAGGCCCAGCCCGGCGCCACACCTGCGCGCGGCGCCGGACGACGGACGGTCACCACGCCCACGCCGGGCGTCACGGCCGAGTGAGGCCCCCGAGCCGGACGGGTGAGCACGCCGCGAGGCTCGAACCCCGGACATGCGCGGCGTCCGCGAGCGGCCGGCCGGCCGGCTTCGCGCGGTCACACGGCCTCGGCGCGAACGGCGCGGATCGCGTCCGGGACGGACGCGAGCAGCGCCGAGGCACCGATCGGCGCCCCCACCGCATCGGCGCCGGCGCCGCCGGTGGCGGCGAGCAGACCCGCACGCGAGTGCACGAGGCCGGCGAAGCCGCACGCGGCCCACGGGTCGATCCCCGCGGCGAGCAGCGCACCGATCAGGCCGGTGAGGACGTCACCGGAACCGGCGGTCGCGGGCCAGGACTGCCTGGCCGAGTTGACCAGGACCCGCCCGTCCGGGGCGGCGACGACGGTGGTGTTGCCCTTGAGCAGGACCACGGCGTCGTAGCGGGCCGCGACCTCCCGCACCGCCGACACCCGGTCCGCTCCGACCTCGCCCGCCAGCCTGGCGAACTCGCCCGCGTGCGGGGTCAGCACCAGCGGCGTGTCGGGGTCGCGGGCGTCCCACAGCGTCGGGTCCTCCGCGAGCAGCGTGATCGAGTCGGCGTCGGCGCACACCGGGACACCCGCTTCGAGCACGTGCCGGAGCACCTCGCGCCCGCTGCCGCCCGTACCGATCCCCGGCCCGACCGCCCACGCCTGCACGCGTCCGGCGTCGGAGACCGAGCCGGTGGCCACGACCTCCGGCCAGTGCGCACGCACGACGTCGGCGGCAGGACCGGCGTAGCGCACCATCCCGGACGTCGCCTGCACCGCCGCGCCTCCGGCGAGCACCGCGGCCCCCGGGTAGGTGGCCGAACCGGCGGCGATACCCACGACGCCCTGGCTGTACTTGTCGTCCGAAGCGCTCGGGACCGGCCAGCAGGCGCCGACCTCGGCGTCCTCCAGCAGATAGAGCTCCGGGTCTGCGAGGAAGTCGTCCAAGCCGATGTCGGCCACCTCGACCCGGCCGGAGTGCACGACACCGGCGCCCAGCACGTGGCACGGCCGGTAGCCGCCGAAGGTGACCGTGACATCCGCGCTCACCGCGGGCCCGTCGACCGCGCCTGTGAGCGGGTCGACACCGCTGGGCAGGTCGACCGCGACGACGGGCGCGGTGACCCTGCGGACCAGCTCCGCCGCCACGGGCCGCAGGCCGCCGCGCGCGGAGAGCCCCACGATCCCGTCGACCACCACGTCCGCGCGCTCGACGGCGTCGGCGGCCTCGGCGCCGATCCCCGCCGTGTCGGCGCTCGGGCCTTCGGCCTCGACGACGCGCCCGCCTGCCTTGCGCAGCGCCGCGAGCCCCGCCGGGTGCGCCTTGTCCGGCGACAGCAGCACCGCCGTGACACCGGCGCCGCGCCGCCGCAGGAAAGCCCCGGCCCACAACGCGTCGCCGCCGTTGTTGCCCGCGCCGACCAGCAGCGTCGCGTGGCGGCCGGTCACTGCCCCGGTGCTCTCGTCGAGCAGGCGGGCGGCGTGCACCGCGACCGCGTACGCGGCACGGCGCATGACCTGCGGTTCAGGGGTCCGCGCGAACAGCCTCTGCTCAGCGGCGCGGATCTGGTCCGGTGTCCATGCTCCGTACATCGGCGTGCTCCCCTGGACGCGGCGGTTGTGCGGCCTACAGTCTGGCCGAGCCACCGGCCTCAGCACCGGGGGGATCACCGCCGGCACGCGGTCAGGCTTCGGCCACCACGAACGCCGACGCCATCTCCGCGTCGTGGGTGAGCGAGACGTGCCAGGCGGTGACACCCCGGGCCTCGGCGGCACGCGCCAGCCGGCCCGACACCCGCAGCGACGGCCTGCCGTCGTCGGCCTGCAAGACCTCGCAGTCGGTGAACCGGCACCCCGACGGCACGCCGAGCGCCTTGGCAGCCGCCTCCTTGGCGGCGAACCGCGCGGCCAGCGAGGTGACCGAACGCGCCGCGCCGTCGCGGGTCCGCCGCTCCGCCGGGGTGAACACGCGCTCGGCCAGCGCGGGCGTGCGCTCCAGCGACTCGCCGAAGCGGACGACGCCGACCAGGTCCGTGCCGATGCCGACGATCAACCGCCGCTCACTCCACCGTGACGGACTTGGCCAGGTTGCGCGGCTTGTCGACGTCGTAGCCGCGCGCACGCGCGATCTCGGCGGCCAGCACCTGCAACGGCACCGTGGACACCAGCGGCTGCAGCAGCGTCGGCACCGCCGGGATCTCGACGAGCTCGTCGGCGAACGGCCGCACCGTCTCGTCGCCCTCCTCGGCGATGACGATCGTGCGCGCCCCGCGGGCCTGGATCTCGCGGATGTTGGACAGCATCTTCGAGTGCAGCAGCGCCCGCCCCTTGGCCGACGGCATCACCACGACCACCGGCAGGCCGTCCTCGATCAGCGCGATCGGGCCGTGCTTGAGCTCACCGGCGGCGAAGCCCTCGGCGTGCATGTAGGCGAGCTCCTTGAGCTTGAGCGCACCCTCCAGCGCGATCGGGTAGCCGACGTGCCTGCCGAGGAACAGCACCGCCTTGGAGTCGGCCAGCTTCTGGCCGAGCGCGCGCATCTGCTCGACGGTGCCCAGCGTCTGGCGGACCGCGTCGGGCATCGCGGCGAGCGCGGAGAACTCGCGGGCGACCTCGTCGGCGTACTTGGTGCCGCGCGCCTGCGCGAGCGCCAGGCCGACCAGGTAGTTCGCCGCGATCTGGGAGACGAAGGTCTTGGTCGCCGCGACCCCGATCTCCGGGCCCGCGTGGGTGTAGAGCACCGCGTCGGACTCGCGCGGGATCTGCGCGCCGTTGGTGTTGCAGATCGCCAGCACCCTGGCGCGCTGCGTGCGCGCGTGCCGGACGGCCTCGAGGGTGTCGGCGGTCTCACCGGACTGCGAGATCGCCACCACCAGCGTGTCGCGGCCGAGCACCGGGTCGCGGTAGCGGAACTCGCTGGCCAGCTCGACCTCGACCGGGATCCGGCACCAGTGCTCGATCGCGTACTTGGCCAGCAGGCCGGAGTGGTAGGCCGTACCGCAGGCGACCACGAAGACCTTGTCGATGTCGCGCAGGTCCTGCTCGGTCAGCCGCTGCTCGTCGAGGATGATGCCGCCGTCGTGGAAGTGGCCGCGCAGCGTGTTCTCCAGCGCGCCCGGCTGCTCCTCGATCTCCTTGAGCATGAAGTAGTCGTGGCCGCCCTTCTCGGCGGCCGACAGGTCCCAGTCGACGGTGAACGGCCGGGCCTCGACCGGCTCGCCCGCGAAGTCGGTGACCTCGTAGCCGTCGCGGGTGATGGTGACGACCTGGTCCTGGCCGAGCTCCACGGCGTCGCGGGTGTGCTCGATGAAGGCCGCCACATCGGAGGCCAGGAAGGTCTCGCCCTCGCCGACACCCACGACCAGCGGCGAGTTGCGGCGCGCGGCCACCACCCGGTCCGGGTCGTCGGCGTGCGTGACGACCAGCGTGAACGCGCCATCGAGGCGGCGGACCACGGCCGAGACGCTGGCGGTGAGGTCGCCCGCGGTGCTGCCGTTGGTGTAGGCGGCGGCGATCAGGTGCGCCGTGGTCTCGGTGTCGGTGTCGCTGGACATCTCGACACCGGCGGCCTCCAGCTCGGCGCGCAGCTCGGCGAAGTTCTCGATGATGCCGTTGTGCACCACCGCGACCCGGCCCGCGACGTCGCGGTGCGGGTGGGCGTTGCGGTCGGTGGGCGCGCCGTGGGTGGCCCACCTGGTGTGGCCCATGCCCGCGGTGCCCGCGAAGCGGTCACCGTCGAACTCGGCCAGCCGCGTCTCGAGGTTCGACAGCGCACCGGCCGCCCGCTCGACGGCCAGACCGCCGGAGCCGTCCAGCAGCGCCACGCCGGCGGAGTCGTAGCCGCGGTACTCGAGCCTCCTGAGCCCGTCGAGCACCACGCCCAGCGCCTGGCGATGTCCTACGTAACCCACGATTCCGCACACACCCGGCAGCGTAACTACCGCTATTGGTCCATACCTCGCGAGGACCGGTGGACACCGCGCGAAACCACCCGGGTCCGCTACCGTTGCTGACCATGGCGCGGACTGCCAAGAAGGCACTCGAAGAACTGTCCCGGCGGGGCCCGCACGAGGTGCTGCACGGCGACCTCGCCGTCGTCGGCCTGCCGGGGATCGTCTGCACGCCGCGCGAGGGGCTCGGCCTGCCGGCCGTGGCCTTCGGACACGGGTGGCTGCAGCCTCCGCGACGCTACCTGGGGCTGCTGCGGCACCTCGCGTCGTGGGGCATCGTCGTCGCCGCCCCCGGCACGCAGGGCGGCCTGTTCCCGTCGCACCGGCTGTTCGCCTCCGACCTGCGCACGGCCCTGGACATCTGCGTGAACGTCCGGCTCGGCGAGGGGCGGATCAGCGTGGACGGCGGCAGGCTCGCGCTCGCCGGGCACGCCATGGGCGGCGGCTGCGCCGTGCTGGCCGCGGCCGAGGACGAGCGGGTGCGCGCCGTGGCGACCCTGGCCGCGTCGGAGACCCACCCCTCGGCGTTCGAGGCGGCCAAGGCGGCCCACGTGCCCGGCCTGCACCTCGCGGGAGCCAACGACCTGCTCGCGCCGCCGGTCTCCAACGCCGAACCGATCGCGCAGGCGTGGGGCGGGCCGGTGCAGCTGCGGACTCTGAAGAAGGCCAGCCACCTCGGCTTCGCCGAGGGACGCCACTGGACGGAGCTACTGCTGCACGGCAGGTCGGAGTGGGGCACGCAACGCATCGCCAAGGCCATGGTCACGGCCTTCCTGCTGCGGACCCTGACCGGCGACCGGCGCGGGGACGCCCTGCTGGAGGGCGACCTCTCCGGCGCGGCGATCGACCACGCGCACACCCGCGGCGGCCTGGTGTCGGTGGAGCCGGCGGACAAGCGGAAGTCACGCCGGCGGCGCAAGGCGGCGTGACGGGCGGGGCGGGAGCGCCAGGTCAGCGCGGTGGCTGCTGGCCCCACTGCTGAGGGGGCGGCGGAGGCATCTGCTGCGGCTGGCTAGGCGGCGGCTGCTGGGGATAGCCCGGGGCCATCGGCTGCTGACCTGGCTGCGGTCCCGGCCCGGCGAAGCCCTGCTGCCCCGGAACGGGACCTTGCGGGTGGCCGGGCACGGGGAAGCCCTGCGGCTGAGGCTGCCAGCCCTGCGGCACCGGCTGCCCGGGCGCCCGGCCGTCCGCCGCGCGGCCCACCGCCGGAAGCAGCATCACCACGGCCACCGCCACCCAGAGCAGCATGTAGACCGGCAGCGTCACGAACGCGGGACCACCGGCGAACCCCATCGCGAGCGCGCCGACGCAGTCCAGGACCGCCACCACGCCCACACCGGCCACGACGAAGCGGGCCCAGCCGAAGCGCGTGACGAGCAACACCCCACCCGCGATCGCGGCGAGGCCGAACAACATCGTCAGCAGCGGCGACAGGAAGTCCAGCGAGGCCAGCGGGAAGAACCGGTAGAGGACCACCGGCCCGGCCAGGACCGACAGTCCGGCCACCACATGCACCAGCCCGAGCACGGCGCCCGCGATACCGGCGACCAGCACGGGAGCCCGCGACGGCTGCGGGGCCCCCGGCGGCGGCCCACCCTGCCAGCCGGTCGGCTGCGGCGCCCACCCTCCCTGCGGGAATCCCTGCGTCATCGCTCTCCTCCCAACGCCCGCGGCCGCCGCGGTTGCCCGCGACAGGATAGGCCAGCGATCACGGCGTGGGAGGCGAAGCGGCCGAATCGCGGAAACCGGCCTCCGCACAGGCAAGATCAGCGACAATCTGCGCCCATGAACACGCCGCACCCGCCGTACGGCCAACCCCAGCAGCCGGGATACCTGCCGCAACAGCCGGGACCGGGGTACCCGCCGCAGGCCCCGCCTGGTTACCAGCCCCAGCCGCCCCAGTACCCCGGCCAACAGCAGGTGCCCTACCCGCAGCAGCCCTACGGACACCCCGGCTACGGGCAGGCGCCATCCGGCGGCTCGAGGGTCGGAGCGATCATCGTGGGTGTCGCCGCGATCATCGTCGGGCTCTACGTCGTCATCGACTTCATCTCGTTCACCTACCCGATGACGATGATCCTCATGGTGCCCGGTGGCCTGGTTCTCATGGCCGCAGGTGTCCTGCTGATCCTCCGGCAGCGGATCTCGGTCTACCTGACCATCGCCGCCACCGCGCTCTTCGCCGCGGACATGATCAGGATCATGGTCACCCGGGTCGTGAACATGGACGAAGACCAGAGCGTGGCCGACGTCCTCTACAACTGGGCCAGCGTGGCGACGCTGGTACCGGCCGCGGTCATCATGGTCCTCACGCTGCTGCCGTTCGTCCGCAACACCTTCAAGCCGACGGCCCCTGCCGGTCAGGCGGTCTATCGGTAACCGCCGAGGCGAAGCGGTCAAGTCGCGGGAACCGGCCTCGGCACCGGCGAGATCGGAGAGAATCCACCCCATGACCACGCCGCAGCCTCCCTACGGCCAGCCCCAGCAGCCGGGGCCCGGATACCCGCCCCAGGCCCCGCCGCCCGGTCCGCCCCCGCAGGCTCCCCCCGGCTACCAGCAGCAACCGCCGGCCGGATACCCGCAACAGCCACCGCCCGGACAGCCCGGCTACCTACAGCAGCCGTACGGCGCCCCGCAGCAGTACGGGCAGCCGCCGCAGTTCGGCGCCCCGCCACCGGGCAAGCCCAGCCCCGGCCTGGTCCTCGCGACCGCGATCGTCGACATCGCGGTCGCGATCTACGCACTCGTCATGGGTGTCCTGCTCGGTCTCAAGTCCCTCGACGGGTGGACCGACCCGGAGTTCCTGTCCGTTCCGGGCGAGCTGCTCTCAACGCTGGCCGCGCTGATCCTGCTCGCCGCGGGCGGTGTTCTCGGCTTCGGCGCCGTGCAGCTGTTCCAGAAGAAGCGAGCCGGGGTCCGCTTCACCTGGCTCGGGGGTGCGCTGGCTCTGCTCAGCTTCCCGGTGGACTGGGCGGGCAGCATCGTCGGCACCCTGACGCTCGCGCCGCAGATCATGAGCTTCGAGCACGTCATCGACATCATCCGGCCGATCTCGATCGTCACCGTGCTGGCCGGCGCCGCCGCGCTGGTGCTGGGACTGCTGCCCCAGCTCAAGCGCAGCGTGCAGTGATCCGGGCGTGAACGCCGAAGGGGGCCGGGGCTCCGGACCCCGACCCCCTTCGCGGTGTCACCTCAGCCAGTTCTGGTTCTCGTAGTCGTCATCGTCGTCGAACGTCTGACGCGGTGGCGGCTCCCGCCTGGGCGCAGGCTTCGGCGGTGGCGGCGTAGCCGCGGCAGGCGGTTGTGCCGGCTGCTGGTCGCGGCGGCCGAACCGCCCCGACTGCACCTGCCAGCGCCGATCAGGTGCCGGTGGCTGCGGGGCGGCGTGCTCCGCAGCGGCCGCGTGCCGCTGCGCCTGCCAACCGCCGGCGCCGGTGCCCGCGGGCCCGGTGGGCTGCGGGGCCTGCTCGGCGGCGGCCGGGGTCACTTCAGCGGGCTTCTTGATCGGGTAGTTGTCGATGACGTCGCCGAACTCGTCGGCGATGTCGTCCTTCGGCTCGTCCAGGTCGTCGTCCTCACCCCCGATCTTGATCTCCTCGGCACCGTGCTTGGGGTTCGCGGCGGCCTCGCGCTCGGCGATCCGCTCGCGCACCCGCTGCTCGATCTTCTGGACCTTCTCGGTGAAGCTCTTGCCCGCCTCCGCCGCTTTGCGATCGGCGTCGTTGGCGGCCTGGACGTTGACCTCCATGCGGGCGGTCGCCGTGGCCCTGATCTCCTCGAACTTCAGTCGAGCAGCGGCCACCGCCTCGCTGACCTCACCTGCCGGCATGGCTCATCGCCCCTTGTCTTCGCCGAGAACCGAACGGAACCGCACGTTGGACGGGTCGACGCCGTCGTCGAACAGCTGGCCCTGGGTGCGCCACGGGCTGGAGTTCTGCCGCTCCTGGTCGCCGCCCTGCTGGGCACCGCCACCGCCCATGCCACCCATGCCGCCCATCATGCCGCCGCCCATCGCGCCCTGGCTCGCACCGGCGCCCTGGCTCGCACCGGCCCCGCCGCCGGAGTCGCCCATCGACCCAAGGCCGGTCGCGCCCTGCGGACTTCCCGCCGCGGCGTCGCTCATCGACGCCAGACCGGTCGCTCCGGCCTGGCCACCCGGCCCCTGCCCGAAGGGCACGCCACCGGGCTGCTGGAAGCCCGGCTGCTGGGGGCCGCCCGGGGGCTGCGGTCCACCCGGCTGGCCGGGTTCCTGGCCGAGACCGCCGAAGAGCTGGCCTGACGTGCTGCCGAAGGAGTTCTGGCCACCGTCGCCGTAGCTGCTGAACATGTTGGTGCTGGCCGACTGGGGAGCCGTCGCGGCCGGTCCCGCCGCCGCACCCGCGGGCTGCGGTTCGCCGACGCCACCGCCGTCGTAGGTCGGCATGGCGCTGCCACCGCCGAACGACGGAGCACCACCGTCGTAGCCGGGCGCCGCACCGGCGCCGCCACCGTCGTACGTGGGCATCGCGCTGCCGCCACCGAACGACGGAGCCCCTCCGTCATGTCCCGGCGCAGCGCCGACGGCGCCACCGTCGAAGCCCGGCACCGCGCTACCGGCGTCGAACGGAGGCAGCGGGCCCGCGCCGGGCGCCGCGGCAGCCGCGGCCGGCTCGGCACCGACCGGCGGCGCGAAACCGGCGCCCTCCGGGCCGACCGGCGCCGCCGCCCCGCTGCCCGCGAACGCGGCCGCGGTCTCCGGCACCTCGCCGATCCGCGACTGCGGGACGGCCCCGGGCTCGTCGTCACCGAAGTCGACGGTCTGGTTCAGCGGCGGCTGACCACCGCCGTTGTCGATGTTGACCTTGATCTCGCCGTCGGGCGTGCGCTCCAGCGTGATCGTCCGGTCACCCTCGTGGATGACGGCCTTGCCGTCGGGACCAGGCTGCACGGGAATCCCGGCTTGGCCGCCGTCGGCGGGCATGCCTCCGACCTGCGGAGGCACGCCGGGCGAGCCCGCAACGCCGCCGGGCATTCCGCCGCCCGGCATCCCGGGTCCCTGACCAGGCATTCCCGGAGCAGATCCGGGCATACCGCCCACCGGCGTCCCGACTCCGCCGGGCACGGCGCCGCCCTGTCCGGGCATGGTCGTGACACCGGGCATCGGCTGGCCGGGAGCGCCGCCGCCTTCGGGCGGGAACTGCACGTCGTAGGTCTTGGGCTTGCCGTCCTCGCCGATCACCTGGACCGGCACGGTGCCGTCCTTGCCGGGCTCGGAGATGCTGACCGCGTCCTTGCCCTCGCCGAGGGTGACCTTCTCGGGCTGCTCGCCCGCACCGCCCCCGGCACCTCCGGCAGCGCCACCGGGTCTGCCTGGCTGCGGCACCTCGGGCATCTCCGGCGGCTTCGGCATCTCCGGGGGCTTGGGCATGTCACCCGTACCGCCACCACCACCGGCGCCCGCGCCACCGCCAGCACCCGCACCGGCTCCACCGCCGCCGGTACCGCCGCCACCGGAACCTCCTCCGGTGCCGCCGCCACCGCCGGAGCCGCCGCCCTGCTGGCCACCGCCCTGACCGCCGCCCTGCTGCCCCGGCTTGTCGCTGCCGCCGGGGTTCTTGAACGGGTCCTCCTCGACCTTGCCGAGGTGGTCGGTCAGCACCTTCCACGCGTCGTCGACGGCCTTCTTGGCTTCATCGCAGATACCGATGACGCCGTTGTACTTCTCCTGGAAGTTCGGGGAGAAGACGCTCCCGATCCATTCCTGGGCCTTGTTCGCGACCTTGGTCTTGAAGTTCTCGTCGTCGAGGCAGCCGTCGTCGACCTCGATGTTGAAGTAGCCGCAGACCTCTTTGAGCTTGTCGTCGTCGAAGTTGTTGGTCGCGACGTCGACGATCTTGCGGACTTGGTCCTTGCCCTTGCCGTCGACCGTGCTGACGTCCTTGATGCAGTCGAGGACCTTCGACGCCTTGGAGTTGACGTGGTCGGACACCTGGTGGATCGCCTGACCTGCGATCTCCCCGGTGTCACTCAGGTAGTCGCCGACCTTCGAGGCCCCGGCGTTCATGTCGGCGAACGCCTTCTGCGACGCCTGCGACGCGCCGCCGCTCCAGCCGTTCCATACCCCGGTCATCCGGTCGGCCATGGCCTTGCTCTGGTCGCGCTGGGTCTTGGCGGCGTTCTTCAGCTCTTCGATGTCGGCCTGGAAGTTCGCGAAGTTGATGTCGCGCTGCTCGTTGTAGCGCTTCTCGACGCCCTCCCTGGAGGTGTCGCCCTTCGGCGGCTGCTTCAGGTGGCCGGGGACGTCCTTGTAGATCGGCGAGAAGTTGCTGAAGTACTCCAGCGCCGGCTTGCCCTTGTCCAGCAGCTCGTTGGAGTTGCTCACCCCGGCGCTGCCGTCGGAGGACTTGCGCTTGATGTCCTCCAGCGCGCCCTTGCCGTCCTTGACCGCCTTGTCGTAGCCGCCCTCGGTGTCGGCGCTCTTCTTGGCCGCGTCGTAGGAGCCCTTGAGGTCGGTGCTGTCGGACGCCGAAGAAGTCTTGTCGTAATCGACGGGGTACTTCTTCTCGTACTCGGCGAGCTCGTCACGGACCTTGTCGCTGGCGTCCATCGGATTATCGTCGGAATCAGAGTCCTGAACCCGGCGATATTCCTTGTGCGGCATGATGTGGGACTCATCCTTGAGATTTCGGATGAGGTCCTGCTTCTGGGCTACCGGAACGTTGGGGTCGTCGAGGACCTTCTTGACCTCGGCCCACGACGGGTGGTCGGGGTAGTTGTCGCTCACTGCCCACCGCCCGACTGATTGATGGTGTCGGCGTTGGCCGCGTCATCCCATTCGTAGCCGCGGGCCGCGGAATTCAGCTTGTTCGCGTAGTCATCGGTGACCTGGGCGTTCTTCTCGATCGCCTTGCCGAGCTTCTTGAGCCCGTCGAAATAGGGCTGCGCGGCACCCTTGTGCTCGCGCCCGAAATCACCCGCCCCCAGCTTCGAGGCTTCGATCCCCTTCTTCAGCTCACCGATCGCATCCGAGCATCCTTTGATGGATGTCGCGGCGGATGCGAGTTCACCGGTGTTGGCACCGATCCCAGTCACCGCGAATCTCCCCTCACCGTCGCCCAACGGCCCGCGTCGCGCGCGGCCGTTCCTGGCGTTCAGACGGCCCCAAGTCGTGTTCCGTTCCCGATCCTGTCAGATCGCACGCACGAATCCGCGCGGTTCGGCGCATCTACTTGCACTAGCGAAGGGTTGCGCCACCAGACGGGGGTGGGACGCCTGCCCGGAGGGCGGCGACAGACGCTACTGCGGCGGGTAGGGGCCCTGCGGGGGCTGCTGGTAGCCCTGCTGCGGCGGCTGCGGGAAGCCCTGCGACGGGGACGGCGGTTGCACCTGCTGGGTGGGCTGCTCGAAACCCTGTGCGGAAGACGGCGGGTACACGTGCTGCGTGGGCTGCTGGAAGCCCTGCGCGGGAGACGCCGGGTACACCTGCTGCGTCGGCTGCTGGAAACCCTGGGACGGCGGGAACTGCTGCTGGCCGAACTGCTGCGGCTGCTGCTGCGGCGGGTACTGCTGACCGAAGCCCTGCTGCGGCGTGAAGCCACCCTGGGGCTGCGCCGGACCAGACTTGCTCTTGACGATGAGGAACGCGGCGAGCGCCCCCGCTCCGCCGCCGATGATCAGCGGCAGCACGATGCTGAACAAGAACCCCATGACAACCTCCCTGGTCGGGCAACCCCAAGCTACCGAACGCACACGGCCGTCGACGAGGCCGCCCCACGCGCGGTCACTGCGACGGTGGGCCCTGCGGAGGCTGCTGGGAGCCCTGAGGCGAAGAGGGCGGGTACACGTGCTGAGTGGGCTGCTCGAAACCCTGCGCGGAAGACTGCGGATACACCTGCTGCGTCGGCTGCTGGAAACCCTGCGACGGCGGGAACTGCTGCTGGCCGAACTGCTGCGGCTGCTGCTGAGGCGGGTACTGCTGGCCGAAGCCCTGCTGGGACGCGAAGCCCTGCGGGGGCGGGGCAGCTCCGGACTGGTTCTTGGTCATCAGCATGGCGACGAGCGCGCCCCCGCCCGCACCGCCGACGGCGCCCACCAATACTGCGAGCACGAGCTGGAAGCCCACGGCGAATCTCCCCTTCGGTCGACTGGTCCCGAAGGTATCTGAGACCGGCGCGCTCTGGGGAGGACGGCGGGAGGCTCAGGAGAGCTGGGTGAGGGCGAGGACGACCAGGAAGGTCAGCGCCATGGCCGCCAGCGGCAGGACCAGCAGGGCCAGCACGCCGCCGAAGAACTCGCCGCGCATCACGCCTCCTCTGAGCGGCGGCGGCGCAGCCGGGTGGACATCCACGAGCCACCCACGTGGGCCACGTTCGCGGCTTTGAGCCCGACCAGCACCAGAGCCGAGAGAATGATCATGGCGGCGACCAGCCCGACCGCGACGAGCCCGACTGTGATGGCGACAACGATGGCACCCATGTGAGCAGGCTCTCACATATTGCGGGCGAGCGGAGACCTAGATCACAAAGATCACCGAATCGCGGCAACAAGTTCGGCCAAACGCCCGGCCACCCGCTGCGCGGTCCCCTCGCTGCGAGCCTCGACCATCACGCGCACGAGCTGCTCGGTGCCCGACGGCCGCAGCAGCACGCGGCCCTCGTCGCCCAGCTCGGCCTCGGCCTCGGCCACGGCCTTCGCCACCTCGGGCGCGCCGCACGCGGTCGCCTTGTCCGCGACCCGGACGTTGACCAGCACCTGCGGGAGCCGGGTCATCGTCGCCGCCAGCTCCGCCAGCGGCCGCCCGGTCTCCACCACCCGGCCCATCAGCCGCAGCGCCGTGAGCAGGCCGTCGCCGGTGGTGGCGTGGTCCGGCAGCACCACGTGCCCGGACTGCTCCCCGCCCAGCGAGAAGCCGCCCTCGCGCAGCTCGGCGAGCACGTAGCGGTCGCCGACGGCGGTGGTGCGCAGCTTGACCCCGTGCTCACGCATCGCCAGGTGCAGGCCGAGGTTGCTCATCACGGTGGTGACCAGGGTGTCGTCGGCGAGCTCGCCGGCCTCCTTCATCGCCACCGCCAGGATCGCCATGATCTGGTCGCCGTCGACGACCGAGCCGGTGGCGTCCACCGCCAGGCAGCGGTCGGCGTCGCCGTCGTGCGCGACGCCGAGGTCGGCGCCGTGCTCGACGACCGCGGCCCGCAGCCCGTCGAGGTGGGTGGAGCCGACGCCTTCGTTGATGTTGAGCCCGTCGGGTTCGGCGTTGAGTGCGATCACCTCGGCCCCGGCCAGCCGGTACGCCGAGGGCGCGACAGCGGCGGCGGCGCCGTTGGCGCAGTCGACCACGACGCGCAGGCCGTCCAGCGGCTGCGGGGTGGCTTCGAGCAGGTGGTCGACGTAGCGGTTGCCCGCCTCGGGGACGTCGCGCGCGCGGCCCACGGCGGACCCGGTAGGCCGGTCGACGCGCTCGTCGAGCCGGTCGGCGATCTCGTCCTCGACCGCGTCCGGCAGCTTGTGCCCGCCCGCCGCGAACAGCTTGATCCCGTTGTCGGGCATCGGGTTGTGCGAGGCGGAGATCATCACGCCGAGGTCCGCCCCCGTCGCCGAGACCAGGTGCGCGACCGCAGGCGTGGGCAGCACGCCCACCCGCAGCACGTCGGCGCCCGCCGAGGTCAGGCCCGCGGTCACCGCGGCCTCCAGCATCTCACCGCTCGCCCGCGGGTCCCGGCCGACCAGCGCCACCCTGCGACGGGAGTCGTCGCGTTCGTAGAGCACCCGCGCCGCCGCCGATGCCACCGACAGCGCCAGCTCGGGCGTGAGATCGGCGTTGGCCAGCCCTCGTACTCCGTCAGTGCCGAACAACCGGGACATGTGCAGCAGATCCTCCTGTCAGAAGCGGTGAGGCGAAGCGTCGGGGCCGGGTCGCACCGGAGTGGACACCTGTGCATACAACTGCGGGAGCAGTCCCTCGCCCCCAGGGACGAACGACTGCTCCCGCAGATTGTGTGGTGCTCTCCAGGTCAGCGCTTGCTGTACTGCGGAGCCTTGCGGGCCTTCTTGAGGCCGTACTTCTTGCGCTCCTTCTCCCGCGAGTCACGGGTGAGCATGCCGGCCTTCTTCAGCGCCGGGCGGTCGTCGGCGTCCAGCTCGACGAGCGCGCGGGCGATGGCCATGCGCAGCGCGCCGGCCTGACCGGAGGGGCCGCCGCCGCGCAGGGTGGCCGCCACGTCGAAGCTCTCGCCCCGCTCGACGGTCACCAGGGGCTCCTTGATGAGCTGCTGGTGGACCTTGTTCGGGAAGTACTGCTCCAGGCTCTTGCCGTTGAGCTTGAAGCCACCGTTGCCCGGCACCAGCCGGACGCGGACCACGGCCTCCTTGCGGCGACCGACCGTCTGCACCGGACGACCGGCGGGCACCGGCGCGATGTCCTCGGCGACGGGGGCGTCCTCGGCGACGGGGGCGTCCTCGGCGGCCGGGGCTTCGTCGACGGCCGGGGCTTCGTCGGCCGGAGCGGTCACTTGCTCTTCGTGCAGTTCGTCAGTCACTTCTGAACCTTCGCGTTGATCTCGAACGGCTGCGGGTTCTGGGCCTGGTGCGGGTGCTCGGGACCGGCGTAGACCTTGAGCTTCTTGCCCATGGCCCGGCCGAGCTTGTTCTTCGGCAGCATGCCCTTGATCGCCTTCTCGAGCAGCCGCTCGGGGTGCTTGTCCAGCACCTGGCCGAAGGACTGCTTCCGCAGACCGCCGGGGTAGCCGCTGTGCCGGTAGTGGAACTCCTGGTCCCGCTTGTTACCGGTGAGGGCCACCTTCTCGGCGTTGACGACGACGACGAAGTCGCCGGTGTCGACGTGCGGAGCGTAGGTCGGCTTGTGCTTGCCGCGCAGCAGCAGCGCGGCCTGGGTAGCCAGCCGGCCGAGCACCACGTCCTCGGCGTCGATCACATGCCAGGCGCGGGTCACCTCGCCGGCCTTCGGGCTGTACGTGCGCACGGGTCTACCTCGTCGTCGTTCGCGTCGGAATCTCGGTGCGGACCCCGTGTATCCCACGGGGGATCCCGTCGGAATCGCGCCGGGTCGGTTCCTCTCGGGCGAAGCTGTTCCGCTCCGGAGAAACCGGCGCCGCCTTCAATGCCTTCGGACCATCGCCGCTAGGCAGGTGATCGGGCATCGCAGTCGCGCACCGCACAACAAATAATGAGGGTACTTGGTGGCCGACAGCGGGGTCAAAACGGGTCCGATGATTACCGGAACGTCGTCCCTGACCTGCGTCATCGACCGGATCAGGATAGCCGGTGGCTCGGGTCGCCCCGCATCGGCCCCGGTTGCGCGAGCTCCGCGCCCGGCGAGCCCGCCCCGGCTGCGAAAAAGCCGGCCCCGGAGACCCGGGGCCGGCTTCCTGCCGAAGTGCGATCAGCCGCCGAAGCGGGCGGCGTTGCGCGACTCACCCTGCTGGTAGGCGTCGTTCGCGGTGGAGACGGCCATGCCCATCTTGGCGGCGATCTCCTGCATGTTGGCCGCGGCCTTGTCCCACTCCTCCTGCGCCTGGCGGTAGGCCTCCTGGGCCTCACCCTCCCAGGTGGAGACCAGCGGCTTGAGCATCTGCTCCAGCTCGTCCAGCTCGCCCTGGATCTTGGTGGCGGCCTGGCCGAGGTCGTCGGCGGCCTGGCTCAGCTGGCCGAAGTCAACCTTGATTTCCATTGCTGCTTTCCCCTCAAGAAGTGATGTGGATCAAAGAAGAAGTCGCTCGAAAACCGTTCGCGCGCGGCGGGCGTCAGCCCAGCAGGCCCTCGATCTTGGAGATCTCCTGCGCCTGCTCCTCTTCGCGCTGCGCGTAGTCCTGACCGGAGCTCTTGACGTTCTCGCTGAGCTCGTTCAGCTTGTCGTTGATCTTCTTCGCGTTCTCCTGGAAGGCGTCCATCAGCTTCCGGAAGACGTCGGAGGCGCCACCCTTCCAGTTCGCCAGGACCGGCTCCATCTGGCCCTGCAGGGTGTTCACGGCCTGCTCGATGTTGCCGCGGACCTCGTCGATCTGCCCCGAAGCCTTGTCGATGATCTCAACGTCACCTGCGAAACCGCTCATTGCGGGTTGACCCCCTTCGTCGGCGTGTGGTCACTCGAAGTTCTGATGAACCTACGACGCAGACATTGCCACGTCTGGTTCCCGCTTGTCTCGGATTTACCCGCAAGCCGTTGCGGAGGTAAACGCTGGAACGGAAACCCGCTGGTCAACGCAGGATTTGCGCTTGGGAAAAGTCGAGATCGCTGCCGTCGGACGGCGTTTGCTCTTGCGATTCCGGAGATTTCGCGGCTTTGCCCGGTCCATCCACATCGGACTCCGCGACGACCCGGAGGTCCTCCGCGGGCAGCCCCGCGTCGTGCCGGAACTCCGCGGCGGCACGGGCCCGCTCCGAGTCCGCGGAAGCGCGCAGCTCTCCGCGGCGCACGCCGTCACCGAGTTCGGCCGTGCGGGCCCGGAAAGACTCCGAACGCTGGAGAACCTCGGAACGGGCGCGCCTGCCCCTGCTCACCGCGGTTCCCAGCGCGTCCCGCAACCGCCGCACGGAATCGTCCAGCTCACCCATGGAAATGCCCCATTTCGAAAACCGCGACGGCGCCGCGGGAATTGTCTCAGCGGACCAAGAGGGAACCGACGACGTCGGAACAGGCCGCGAGAACCTGCTGCCTGCTCTGCTGGGTCCACTGGCACCCGATGCTGACCCGGTACTGCTTTTCGTGGATGACGTACCACTCCACCGTCGAATCCGAGAGGTGCTCCCGGTAGTACACCACGTTGCGGCCGGCGAAACTGGCGTTCTCGTCCAGGCCGGTGAACTGCGCACCCTTGTTGATCCCGTCCTGGTACAGCGACCGCACCTCCTGCATCGCCCGGGTCCGGCCCGCCTGGGTGTCGTAGCCGAGCTCGCCCTGCTGCACGAGGATGCTGCCCTGACCGCTCTGCGGCGAGATGATCGTCTGCCAGTTCTGCGGGTCGCCGCCGGTCTGGTGCCAGTCGGCGGGGTAGTTGAACTCGTACTGGTACAGCGCCATCCGGCGGTCGCCGTCGGCCGGCTCCGACGGTGCCGGTTCGGGCGCGAGGGCGATCGCCGTGGCGACCCCCGCCGCGACGACGACGGCCGCCGCGGCAACGGCCATCCACGACGTCTTCGGCCTACGTCCCCCGCTGCGGCGCACCTGGGTGCTCACCGGCCGGGTCTGGTCGCTGCCGCCGATGACGATCGTCGAGGCGCGGCTCAGCGAGTCGCCCGAAGTGGTGCCCGGCCCGGCGACCGGCGCGGGGTGGCCACCGGAGGGAGGTCCGCTCATCGGGTAGTTGCGGACCGTGCGCTGCTGGCCACCGCTCCAGCCCCCGGACGGCGCCAGACCTCCGGAGCGCTCCGGGTCGAGCCGCACCGCCCGCAGTGCGCCCCTGGCGACCACGGTCTCGGGCTGGTCCAGCGTGGTCGGCACGACGCCGGTGCGCTCGTGGATCAGCCGCGACACCATCGGGATCCGGCTCGAACCGCCGACCAGGAAGACCCCGGCGAGCCGCTGCCGGGACACACCGCCCTCGCGCAGCACGGTCGGCACCAGGTCGGCGGCCTTGCCCAGCGGCTCGGCGATCAGCGCCTCCAGGTCGGCACGGGTGACGTGCGCGTCGGAGAACGGCGGCGGCATCGGGACGTCGGTGTAGGTGTGGCGCGACAGCGTCTCCTTCGCGCCGCGCACGTCCTGGCGCAGCACCCGCCGCCGCCTGCGGTCGGCCATCTCGCGGCCCTCGACCAGCTGCCGCCACGCCTGCGGGTCGGTGCCGGAGACGGTGCGGCCGATGTGGTCCAGCAGCGCCTGGTCGATGTCGGCGCCGCCGAAGTTCGGTTCGCCGCGGGTGGCCAGCACCTGGAACGCGCGGCCCTGCTTGGCCACCACGCTCGCGTCGACCGTGCCGCCGCCCAGGTCGAGCACGGCCAGCGCGCCGCCGTCGGGCAGGCCGTAGCCCGCGGAGTGGAACACCGCCGCGGCCACCGGTTCGGGCACCAGCACGAGTTCCTTGGCGAGCCCGGTCGCGGCGTTGCGCAGCTCGGTGGCGCGCACCGCGCCCCAGTCCGCCGGATGCGTCAGCACCAGCAGGTCGACCACCGCGCCGCCCGCGTAGCGGCGGGCCTCGCCGACCGCGCGCTGCAGCACCGAGCGCACCACGTCGCCGACCTTCATGACGGTGCTGCCCAGCAGCAGCTCGCCCTCGTCGATGCGGCGCTTGGGGTGGGGTTCGAAGCGCGAGGGGTCGACGGCGGCCTGCCGTTCGGCCTCGTGCCCGACGAACAGCGTGCCGTCCGGGGCCGCGAACACCGCGGACGGCACCAGCGGCTGGCCGTCGATCACGACGACATGCGGTTCTCCGCCACCGACCGACACCACGGTGCAGGTGCTCGACGTGCCGAAGTCGATCGAGACGTGCAGGGACACCCAGAACTCCTTCACCGCCGGCGGCTCGTGAGCTCCCCCGGCGTATGTCGTCCGGCCACCGCGGTACGCGGCCCGGCCGGTTCCCCCGCGCACCCTAGATGTTGCGGGTGCGAGCGCTACAACAGTCTGCCCCGGATCGGGTGACCTTCGCGAGCATCTTGCGAAGTCCGGGGCTCCCTGCGCCGGTGCGCGAAAGGTTGGCGCGGTGAGCGAATCGCACCAAACCGCCCATGTCGGCGGTGATCCAGGGACCGACAGGCTCTCAGACGACGATCACCGCGGACCACTCCGCCGTGGGCGAGTCGTCTTCCCGGCCGGTCAGCGGGCGGCGCCGCGAACTTCGGCGACCCGGTTCTCGAGCCCGGTGACGACCTCCGCCGGGCCAAGCGGCGCGACGACGAGCTCGGGCTCGCTGCCACTCCGATGCCGCTGGGTGAACCCGTACCGGCCGAGCGGCTCGAAGGCGTCGAACCACTTCAACGGCCGGGAGCGGTGCGTGCGCCCCATCCGGTCGCGCAGGTTGGCGGTGAACTGGCCGTCGCGGAAGTGCTGGGCGTCGACCATCTCGCGCAGCACCCGCTCCCCGGGCTGCTGCCGCGCCGGGGTGCTGGAGTCCATCAGGTCGACGTTCTCGTAGCTCTCGTCCTGACGTGGCGCGAACGCGCTGACCGGCACCGCCACGGGCGGGCGGTGCCCGGGCGGCGTGGCCGGCATTCCCTGCACCACGGCGGCAGCGACCGACGTGCGCTGGAGGACCGAGATGTGGAGGTCACCGCCGTGGGACTCGGCTTCGCCGGGAGCCTGCACCAACAGGATCGACGCGGCTTCGGCCACTACCGACAGCAGCCGCACGGGTGAGGGGTTGGTGTCATCGGGCATCCACAACCCCTCCACCCACAGGCCGGGTTTGGCGATCCGCGCCAGCACGCCGGCGAAGCGGGGAACCAGGGCGGTCCCCGACATCAGTCCCGCCGCTTCCAGCTCGGGCAGCGTGCGCTGCTTGAGCACGGCCCGCTCTTCCAGCGTCTGACCGTGCGAGCGGACCGCGATCGGGAACGGCTGCTCGTCGAAGCCGCCGATCTCCCAGCACAGGTCGAACCAAAGCGGTGGCAGCCGCCATCGCTCGGACACATTTCCCCCTTGTAGCAATGGAAAGCGTGGTCCTCACCGACCGATGTGGCTGGTGAGGACCACGGCTCACTCGCCGAAGACCGGCGGTGCGGTCCTGGGCATCCCGTCGGTCCAGACGTCCTGGTCTTCGATGAGCCAGCTCGGACGCTCGTGTTCCAGGTCCTCGCCGCCCTCACCGCCGCGCCCTGCACCGGCACCACCCATCGCGCCGCCGGCGCCCCGGCCACCGGCGCCACCCGCGCCCTTCGCTCCGACGCCGCCGGCAGCACCGGCTCCGGCGCCGAAACCGCCGGCTCCAGCGCGACCGCCCGCACCGACACCGGGGCCACCGGCGCGAGCGCCGACACCGGAACCCATACCGCCGCGACCGGCACCCGCACCGCCACCACCGGCCTTGGGGCCCGTTCCGGGGCCGGGGCCGGTGACGAGGCCGCCAGGCGGTTGGGCCCCTGGCGGGACGCCGGGGTTACCGGGCAAGGGGCCGTTCGGCGGGAAAGAGGGGTTGCGTGGCTGGTCCGCCCACTGCGATCCGGAACCGGCGGGGCTATCGACTGAAGGCAGGTTCGGCGCGCCACCGCCCGACCCGATCCCTCCAGGATTCGAGCCACCCGGCGTGGTGCCCGACGGGTTGAACGACCGGCCAGGCGTCTGCCCGGACACCGACGGGTCCTGCCCCGCCGGGATGTTCGACTGGCCCGGCGGCGGGGGTGGAGGAGGCGGCGGGTTCAGCGGATCGACCGGTGGAGGCAGCGACGGAGTGCTGCCGTCCACAGTGGTGTAGCCGGGGCTGTAGACGTTCTCCGCGATGGCGCGGGCGCGCTTCTCGTCCTCGGAGCGCTCCTTCATCTGCATCGCCGCGTCCATCATGGCGAAGCCGCCGCCGGTCATACCCCCCATGCCGCCGGCCAGCAGCGACCGCGCGGTCCCGCCCTCGTTCGGCGGCTGGATCGACGCCTTGGTCTGCTCGGCGGCGAGCCCGGCTTCCTGCACCTTCAGCCCGGTCATCCGAACCGAGTCGCCGAAGGACTGCCCCCACTGCTGCAAGGGCTGCGCGGCGTTCAGCCCGGCATCCGCCGCCTGGCCCCGCATCCCGTCGCCAGCGGCGTCACGGGCCTGCTTGTCCAGATCGGCGAAGATCTTGGCGATGTCGGCGCCCAACTTCTCCCAGGCGCGGCCGGAACTCTGGATATCGCCGGGCCTCAGCGACGCCTGCAACTGGTTCACCAACCGGTGGTGATCCCAGTCGTTCCAGTTGTCGTGCTGCTGGATCGACGCCGGGTCCGTACCCGAGATTTCCAAGCCCCGCTGCTGCGCAGCCAGATCCGCGCGCGCCTTCTCGGCGGCAGCGAGTGCCGCCTTGTGCGCGACGATGTCCGCCTGCTGCGCCCGGGTGTTGCCGCCGGTGAACGACTGGTACATGTCGTAGGCGCCACCGGCGACAGCTTTGAACGGATTGTCCACGCCTTCCTCCCCCACTCCGGCGTTGATTACTTCGGCAGCTTCGGCTCGATCTGCTGCGCGATCTCAAGAGCCTTCGCGCACGGGTCGTTGCCCTGGACCGCGTCGGAGCTGTAGGTGACCTGGGCGATAATGGAGCCACCGCCAGCTTCGAGGATCTGACGACACACTCCCTGCCCCATACCACCAGCAGCGATCCCGCTGATCCCTTGCCTGGACGCCACCTGGTTCTTGTCGAACTTGTCGAAGTTGCTCCGACGTTCTTCCCAGTAGGACAGGTTCCGCCCATCGGCCTTGAGGAGAGTGAGAACCATTTCCTGACCGTCGAAGTCGCAACCGACTTCCCCGATTCCCTGGTCCACCGGCTCACCCGGCGCTTCGATACCTTGCGCCTGCAACTGCTCAGCGCTCAAGGCCGTGCACGGGTCGAAGTTCGCCAATCCGGACTCTTGCGGCCCGTCACTGGTAGGAGTCGGCCCGGCGCTTGGTCCACCGCACCCAGCGAGCAGAAGACCCGCAGAAGCGAGCACGGCGGCGACCGTGGTTCGTGTTGTACGCATACTCACCATCAGATCAAATGTTCCGTCCCAGATTCCGGGCGCTCTCGTCGTCCGTGTTCTGCATGTCCTTGGCGGAGTCCCGATAGGCTTGAGCCATATTCCGCAAGATCGTCTCCATCTTTCGGAGAATCCGGATCAAGCCTGCATCTGGATCGCCCTCAGTACCGCGGACTTTCTCGTTGAACTTCTTCTCCATCGAACGTCCGATGAAGCAGTCACCGTACGCACCGTTGACGATCAGCTCTTGGGCACGGGCTACCTTCGTCTGTACCTTGTCCGCCTTGTCGTCGTAGACCTTGGCCACGCGCTCCGCGGCTTCCGGGTCCATGACCAGGTGGCCTGAGTCCACCGCTGCCCGCAGACCCTGCGCTTGACCTGCCAGCGCGCCTGCCTGCTGGGCGAAGCCCTCCATCCCCGTTGTCAACGGAGCCCCCTCCACGGCCGTGATCGGCGGTGATCAACCCCTCCGTAGATCACCGGCGTGGAGATTACCGGGGGCATGGGCTGGACGGACCTCGATCCCGAACATCTCACTCAAATCACCCAGGCGGCGCAGTCACCAGCGCCGATCCCGTAACGCGGCCACGAACGAAGCCCACTTGCGGCGCTGGAAGACCAGCGTCCCGCCGTCGCGGTCCTTGGTATCCCGGACCCCGACGAGACCAGGAGCGGAGCCGACCTCGACACATGCGGACTGACTTCCGCTGTAGCTCGACTTCCGCCAGTTCGCCAAGTCCACCACTGGTCACTCCTCGCGGTCGTACCTCTGCGCATACGCCACGATGAGGTCACCCGTCTCGTCGGGGCTCATCGCGGCCTGTTGCAGGTTAGACCGCGCGACGAAGAACGGGGCTACGTCGTCCGGGTCATTCAGGAACGCACCGGAGCGACGCTGTTCCAGATGAACGATCGGCCGGTCGCGCACGAACTCCAAGATGAGAAACGAACCGTCGAGACCTGTGTGGGCGCCAGCGGAGAACGGCACGACCTGGATGGTGATGTTCGGCCGCTCTGCCGCCTTGAGCATGGCGCGCAGCTGGTCGGCCATCACCTTCGGCCCGCCAACGGCGCGACACAGGACTGCTTCGTCGAGGATGACCAGGTACTCGACCGGTTCCGCCTTGGTGAGAATGCCCTGCCGGACTTGACGAACCGCTGTCCGTTGCTCGATACGCTCCGGTTCGACGCCGGTCGCCGCGAACAGGGCTCGCGAGTGCTCTCGAGTCTGAAGCAGCCCTGGAACGAGCACTTCGGAGACTTCGGTGATGCGGACGGCACGGCTTTCCGCGTCAGCCAGTTCGGTGAGCTGGGTAGGCAGTCCGCCGCCGAACTCCCACCACGTCGGCTGTTTGATCTCACGCGCCATCTTCAGCAAGTGATCGCGCTCGGAGCCCGTCACCCCAAGTGCGTCCAGAACTACGGTCATCGCGGCCGGCTTGAGGCCGCGCTGCGCGGTCTCAAGCCGGCTGAGCTTCGACTCCGACCAGCCGACACGCTCACTCAGTTCCCGCAGGGTCAGACCAGCGGCCTTGCGAGCAGCCCGAAGCTCCTTGGCCAATGCGCGCGCCCTGGGCGTGTCCGACATGCGATCAGCTTACGGATGCGTGCATCCGGCTGATCTCCCTCGATCGTGGAATTGGCAACTTGTTAAAAGTTGGCAAAAATTGCCACATCGCCAACCCGAGGAGACACCGTGACACTGACCTTCGTCTGGCGGCCCATACCCGGCGCGGGTCGGCACGCGTTTCCCGTGGCAGCGCTGAAGCTCGCCGGCGACGCGAAGGCCACCGCCTACTGCAGGGCCGAGACCGACGCCGCTCAGCTCCACGACCGCAGCGAGATCGACTGGATCTGCGAAACGACCTGCGCTGCCTGCTGGCGGGCCCTCTCCGCGAGGGAGTGAGACCCGGTTCGGCGCCGCCCCTCCCCCAGCGCCGAACCGAACGGTGGCCGGGCTCGGCTTCCCCGACCCGAACCCGGCCACCGACCCAACACAGAAACGTCGGGGAAGTCACCACTGGGGTTCGAGTGTCATTTCCACATGTGCCGCCGCCTTACGCCGTGCGGCAACCGCGTCGTCGCAGGGCGGCGGCACTGGTCGTCGCGTTGGTTCTCGTGCTGATCGTGCTCGCGATCAGCGCCGCATCGGTCGCATGGATCAGCACCGCGCGCCGGAGCACCGCGGCGTTCGACGAGAAGGCAGGTTTCAAGCCGGGCATGGAGATCAACGAGGCAGTGCTGGCCGAAACAGACGCGGACGCGCTCTACGAAGCGATGTTGCGCAACCAGCTCATGCGGCCGGTTCATCAGGTCACCATGGAGCACTACTCGAATCCCCAGTGGTTCGAGGACTCCGAACGTCTCGGCCACACCGTCCGGCAAACCCGTGTCGACTACGAGCACTACCGCGTAACCGAGGCCGATGCCGACTACGAGGTGGTGGACGGAACCCAGGTGCTCCATGCGCAAAGCCGCTGCGTCGACGGGGGAAGCCACCGGTGGAGCGAGTACACCGGGACATGGAGCAAACGGCCGCAGGACTCCTGCACGCCGGAACTCATCAAGGTGGGCTCAGGCGACGGGATCGCGCCCGGCGGTCTCAGCGCGCAGCAGGCCGACCGCTACCTCCGGTACCTGCGCGGGGAGTTCGGCGACCCGGTCTCGGTCGGCAGGCCGACGCTGTTCGAGCACGACGGCGAATCCTACGTTCGCCTGCCCGTCAAGGTGACGCCGCTTCGCACCGGAGACGCCGGGTACACAGGCATGATGCTCTTCCAGTGGGCGCTGATCGCCGCCGGTATCGAGCCCCTGACCTACCCCTACAGCAACGGCGGCGCGGGAGCGAGCGGCGTCGAAGTCACCTACTACATCGACCCCGACACAACGCTTCCCGCCTACTCGTTCCAGCGGATGACCCCGGTTCTGAACAGTGCGGGCGAGATGAAGGACCCCGGCGAGTGGCTGAGCGTCAGGCGCGCGGAGTACGCGTTCCCCGAGCGCTGGCTCCCCTACGACCCGGCCGACCCGAGGGACCTCGAACCGATCGCGCTGACCTGGCACCGCGACATCCGCTGACGCCCGCCTCCTGCTCCTGCGTCAGCGGGGTGTCTCGGAGCGGAAGCTGTGGCCGAGCTCGGGGCCGAGCCCGAAGTAGTGGCGGAAGTTGTAGATCAGGGGGCTCCACTCCGCCGGGTCGACGTGCTGGGTACCGGGGACGACGATGCCCGGGTCGGCGTGGACCGTGAGCACGTGGGCTTCGACGATGAGGAACCCGGCGGTGATGTCGGGCTGGACCCGGGCGGCACGGGCCTCCAACTGCAAGGGGCACTCGGCGACTCTGGGCGCCGTGACCAGCTCCGATGGTTCAGCCCGCAGACCCGCGGCACCGAACTTGTCCGGTTCGAAGCGGAACTTGCCGCGCTTGTGCGCGGGTACCGGAGTGCGTCCGGTGAGGGGCGCGAGTTCTTCCACCGCGGGCCACTGGGCCGGCGCGGGCAGGTTGACCACCAGGTCGGGCCGGCTGCGGAGGTTGTGCGCGGTCTGCCCCTCGGCGCCGACGCCGAGGACGACCACCTGTCCCAGCGCCCAGGCCGAGGACATCGGCGCGAGGTTGGTGGTGCCGTCCTCGTTCTCGGTGGAGACCAGCACGACCGGCGTTCCGAAGTAGAGGACGCTCGGCGTGATGGTCACGTGATCGGTCGAGGAGCCGGTGTGCGCTGTGCCGGATGTAGTGGTGTTCACGGGCTCGAACCGTAGGACGCGGATGCTTCGGCACACGCCGAAGAAACAACACACCGACGGACACCCCGAAAAAGCGGAACCCTCCCCCGTCCAAGTCGACAGGGGAGGGTTCCAGCGGAGCCGTCAGATCACTCCGGCCTGATGAAGGCCGTCTGGATCATCTGCGGACCGCCCTTGAGCGAGCGGCTGACCAGCGTGCCGCGGCCCGGCGGCAGCTGCCGCGACTTGATGTTGCCGACGAGCTGGCCGTCGTCCTTGTTCGCGCTCATCGCCAGACCCGGCGCTGAGGACTCGCGCATCTTGCCGATGATCGGCTCGAACAGCGCGCGGTTCGCGCCACCGGAGTTGCGGGCGATGACGAAGTGCAGACCGACGTCGGACGCCTGCGGGACGAAGTCCGCCAGCGGTGCCAGCGGGTTGTTGCCCGACGGCGCGACCAGGTCGTAGTCGTCGACCACGACGAACAGCTCCGGACCCGACCACCACGAGCGGTCGCGCAGCTGCTGCTGCGTGACGTCCGGACCCGGCAACCGCTTCTTCAGCGCGTTGACGACGTCCTTGACGTTGCTCTTGAGCTGGTCGGCACCCACCGAGTACTCCAGCAGGTGGCTGTTGAGGAAGCCCAGCATGGTCCGCCGGTAGTCGACCAGCAGGATCAGCGCCTCCTTCGGGGTGTAGCGGGTGGTGATGCCGCGGACGATCGTGCGCAGCAGCGCCGTCTTGCCCGCTTCCCGCTCGCCGAAGGCGTAGAAGTGCGGTTCCTGCTGGAAGTCCAGGTAGACCGGGTGCAGGCCCTCCTCGTTGATGCCGATCGGCACCAGCTTCGGCCGGGGCTGCTGCTCCGGCGTCGGCAGCTGCTCGTAGGGCAGCAGGTCCGGCAGCAGGCGGACCTGCGGGGCCGGACGGCCCTTCCAGGAGCTCTTGACCCGGTTGACCAGGTCGCTGACGCCGTCGGCGAGGTCGTCGTTGTAGAGCTCCCACCCGGCGCGGGCGGGCCTGCGCTCCTCGTTGGCGGCGGTGAGCTCCACGTTGATGCGGTCACCGATGTTCTCGCTGTCCACGCGCGGCACCGCCGCCAGGAAGTGCAGCTCCGACGGGTGCAGACCGCGGCCAGGGCGGCCCTCGGGCACGTTGGCCGCGATCTTGCGGTGGATCTCGGACTCGGTGTGGTCACCGAGCCGCAGCTCCATCCGGGTGCCCAGCAGGTCCTTGAGCGCGGGGCGGATCTCCGCCCAGCGGTTGGCCGAGACGAACACGTGGATGCCGAACGCCAGACCCTGCGAGGCGAGGTTCAGCACGTCCTGCTCGAGCGTCTCGAACTCCTGCCGGAACGCCGCCCAGCCGTCGATGAGCAGGAAGACGTCGCCGTAGGCGTCGTCGCTGATGTCGCCGCGCCGCTTGCGGTTGCGGAAGTCGCTGATGCCGTCGATGCCCTGGGACTGGAAGCGGCCTTCCCGCTCGGCCATCAGGCCCTTGAGCTCCGACACCGTCCGGCGGACCGTGTCGGGGTCGCGGCGACCGCCGAAACCACCGACGTGCGGCAGGTTCTTCAGCGACGCCAGCGAACCGCCACCGAGGTCGATGCAGTAGAACTGCACCTCCTGTGGCGTGTGGGTCAGGGCCATGGACGCGACCAGCGTGCGCAGCACGTTGGACTTGCCCGACTGCGGACGGCCGACGACCGCGCCGTGCCCGTTCGCGCCGCCCAGGTCCAGCATGTAGTAGTCCTGCCGCTGGTGGAACGGCACGTCGACCAGACCCACCGGCACCTGCAACCGGCCGCTGCCCGCGAAGCCCGCCGCCGTGTAACCGCGGTCGTCGGTGGCCTGCAACGGCGGCAGCAGCGTGTCGAGGGTGGGCGGTGCGTCCAGCGGCGGCAGCCACACCTGGTGCGGCGGCGGGCCCGCGTTGATGGTCTTGCGGATGATGACCTGGAAGTCGGTCGGGGCCAGCTCGTCCTGCGGCTGCTCCTTGACCTCCTCGACCACCGGCGTCTCCGGCTCCGGCGGCTTCTCGATGTAGTCCGGGATGAAGATGCGCGGCTGCTTCTCACCGGTCACCGGCGAGGCCGCGGCGCCCGCGGGCTTGCGACCGGTCGTCTGGTGCAGGTAGCCCGACACGTACGCGGCGCGGAAGCGGTCCATGCCGTTGGGGTGCTTCAGGTACCCGTGACCACCCGTGGCGGGCAGGTCCGCGGCGTCGGGGATGCCGATCGCGGCGCGGGACTCCGCGGCGTTGAAGGTCTTCAGACCGATCCGGTAGGACAGGTGCGCGTCGAGACCGCGCAGCTTGCCCTCCTCCAGCCGCTGCGACGCCAGCAGCAGGTGGACCTGCAGCGAACGACCCAGCCGGCCGATCTCGTTGAACAGGTCGGCGAACTCCGGCTTCTTGGCCAGCAGCTCACCGAACTCGTCGATGACGACGAACAGCGCGGGCAGCGGTTCCTGCGCCTTCTCGTCACCGGCCTCGCCCTGCTTGCGGTAGTCCCAGACGTTCTTGGCGCCCGCGGCCTGCAGCACCTCCTGGCGGCGGTTCATCTCACCGGCCAGGGCGTCCTGCATGCGGTCGATCAGGGTGGAGTCGTCACCGAGGTTGGAGATGTTGGCCGACACGTGCGGCGCGTCGTCGAACCCGTTGAACGTCGCACCACCCTTGAAGTCGACGAGCACGAAGTTGAGCATCGACGACGAGTGCGTGGCGATCAGGCCGAGCACGATGGTGCGCAGGAACTCCGACTTACCGGAACCGGTCGCACCGATGCACAGGCCGTGCGGGCCCATGCCGCCGGAGGCGGTCTCCTTGATGTCCAGGTGCACGATCTCGCCGTACTCGCCGGGGCCGATCGCCACCCGGTACAGGTCGTCCCTCGACCGGGGCCGCCACGCCTCGTGGATGTCGAAGGTGACCGCGTCGCCGGCCAGACCGAGCTGCTCGATGTAGTTCAGCGGCGTGGTCAGCGGCTCGTAGCCGCCGCTGTCGGCCTCCACCGCGGGACCGCCCGCGACCCGGTACGGCGACAGCGAGCGGGCCAGCGAAGTGGCCTGCTCCATGCTCACCGCGTCCGGCTCGCCGAACCACTCGACACCGCTGCCGCCGCGGGCACCGATGCGGTCCTCCTCGACGACCATGCGCATGCCGCGGCGCGCGGTGATCTGGCCGAGCACGTCGGACAGGTCGATCATGGTCACACCGGCCATGCCGCCCTCGACGATCAGCGCCTCCTCGCGGCTGATCTCGGCGTCGTCGATCAGGATCACCACGTGCGGCTGGCCGTCCGGCGGGGCCGCGTTGCGCTGGAAGCGCGGGCGGTCGGCGAGCTGCTCGGAGAGCATCTCCTCGATCGCCCGCAGCGAACCGGCCATCAGCCGCATCGGGCCGATGCCGTCGGTCTCGGTGGGGTGCTGCGCGTGCGGCAGCCACTTGACCCAGTCCCACTCGCGGCGGGCGCGCCCGCTGCTGGCGACCGCGATGATCACGTCGTCAGGGGTGTGGAACGTCGCGAGCTGGCAGATCATGGCGCGCGCGAGGCTCCGGGTCAGCTCCCGGTCGCCCTGCAGGCCCACGGCGGCGAAGCCGCGCATCGAGATCGCGATCGGCAGCCCGGCCACCAGCGAGTGCGCGCGCACGAAGCGGCGCAGCGCCAGAGTGGTGATCGGCTCCAGCTCGTCGACGGGCCCGGTCTGCGGCGGCACCAGGCGTGTCTCCAGCCGCTGCGAGCCGCGGCCGACCCGGACCTGGCAGAAGTCGTTGTCGTTGCCGCGCCGCTCCCACATCCGGCGGCTGCCGGCGGCGATCGACCACAGCGTCTGCGGGTCGGGGTGCACCCACTCGCGGGCCAGCCGCTGCTCCTCGGCGGCCTCCCGCGCGCGGTCGCGCATCTGGCCGAGGTACCGCAGGTAGTCCTTGCGGTCCTCGTTCATCTCGGCCTTCTTCTGGCCGCCGTCCTTGCCCCCGCCCGCCATCATCCCGAATGTCGAGATGAGCATCATCATCGGCATCATCATCATCATCGGGTTGTCTTTTGCCCGCTGGAGCATGAAGACCATCATCCCGAGCGACGCGACGATCATGACGCCCGGAAGAACCTTCTGGATGACGTTGCCGGGGATGGTCCGCGGGATCTCCGGCGGCGGTTCGAGGTGCACCTCTCCGCCCGGTGGCCTCGGAGCGGCCAGGCGTGGCGTGCGCTTGAACTGCAGCGTGCTCACCGGACGCAGCACCCTTTCCGTGTTCGACATACCCGAAATGCTTGCTCGCAGGCAGCATTCTGTACTGCCCGCGAGGCCGACGGCAGCGGGGTCGCCGGAGATCGGACCTCAGACGTGACCAATCAGATACCAACTAGTTGGCACTTCTTGGACCAAACCCATCACCCGGCCGTGGTCGGTGCGGCCATACTAGGGGCGCTCTCCGGCCGGGCGGGCGGGTTTCGAGGAAAACCCCGGGCTTGGTTTGATGCAGGCCCACGGCTGGATCGAGCCGACAGGACGGATACTGCAATGCAAGGACCAAGGGAGTAGGGGGCCCAAGTGGCGACCGGGACCACGGTGTTCAGCCGCGTGACAGTGGTGGCGCCGACAACTCGCATCGACCTGGCGCTGCCCGCAGACGTCTCGGTGGCTGACCTGCTACCGATGCTGCTGGAAATGGCCCGTGAGGCCACTCCGGACGGCGGTTCGCGGCACGGCGGCTGGTGCCTGGCCAAGCTCAGCGGCGACGAGCTCGACCCGAGCCAGACGCTGGCGTCGCTGGGCATCGTCGACGGCGACATGCTGCAGCTCCGTCGCAGGTCGGACAACCCCCCGCCGCCGTTGTACGACGACGTCGTCGACGCGCTGGCCGAGGCCGAGCCGGGCAGCTACCGCCCGTGGACCAAGGAGACCGCGCAGAAGCTCGGCCACATCTCCGGTGTGCTGGGCCTGGTCGCCGCGGCGGCCGCGATCGGCGTCGCCGGGCCCGCGGGAATGCTGCACCCAGAACTGGACAGCACGCTGGCGATGGTCTACCAGATCATCGCGGCGGTCGTCGGCGTCGCGGTGGCGATCCTGGCGACCGGTGTCGGCTCGATGGTCACCCGTGCCTACGGGGCGGCCACGACCGGCACCGTGATCGCGGCCGCCGGCGGTCTGCCGATGGCCTTCGTCGGCGGCTTCAACATCGTGCCGGGCTCGTCGCTGGCGCCGAGGCTGCTGCTGGCCAGTGCGCTGGTGCTGATCTTCGCCGCGATCTCGATCATGGTGATCGGCGCGGGCATCGTCACCTTCATCGCCGCCGCCACGGTGTCGGCCTTCGGCACCATCGCCTTCGTCATAGCGACGCTGGTCCCGGGTGCCGAGGACCACGCGGCGGGCATCGCCGCCGGTGCGGCCGCGGTCGGTCTCGCCGGCATCTCGCTGCTGCCGCGGATCACGATCCAGCTGGCCAAGCTCCCGCTCCCGCACGTCCCCGGCAGCGCCGAGGACCTCAAGGAGGACCAGGGCTTCCCGGACTACCGGCAGATCGAGCGCCAGACCGGTCTGGCGCACCGCTACATGACCGGCCTGATCATCGGCTGCGGCCTGACCGCCGCCATCGGTGCGATCCTCTCGGCCGCCGGCCCGGCGATCTGGGGTCCGCTGATGTCCGCGGTCGTCGCGGCGGTGCTGCTGCTGCGCGGCCGCAACTACGCCAACGGCAGCCAGGCCATCGCCCTGCTGCTGTGCGGTCTGCTCGCCGCCCTGGGCGTGGGCATCGGCCTGATCGTGCAGGTGGCGCTGTCGCCGCTGTGGGTCGCGTGGGTCTTCCCGCCGCTGCTGCTGCTCGGCGTGCTCGCGCTGGTCTTCGGCGTGGTGTTCCCGAACCGCAGGTTCTCGCCGGTCCAGCGCCGCATGGTGGACATCCTGGAAGCGGTGCTGATCGCGCTGGTGCTGCCGCTGGCCTTCGGCGTGATGGACCTCTACATGGCGGTTCGCGACCTCAACCTGAACTTCTTCTGAGGGGCTGCGTGATGCGCTCCAGCTTGACGCGCCGCGGGAGCGTGCGGCGCACCATGGCGCTGTCGGCGGTGGTGGGCATCGCGGTCTTCGGACCCGCGATGCCCGCCGCCACCGCGCAGCCGTTCGTCGGCCCGCCGGAACTGCGCGAGACGGGGGTCAACGGGAGCCCTCTGGGCGTGAAGGGAGCCCCTGAGCAGACCCAGGGGTGCATGCAGGCCAACAGCGGCGACTCCACGATCGAGGAGAAGCCGTGGAGCCAGCTCGCGCTCGGCTTCGAGCAGGCTCACGAGCAGAACCTGACGGGCGCGGGCAAGACGATCGCCGTGATCGACACCGGCGTGAACCCCCACCACCGGCTGAACCTGAACGGAGGCGGCGGTAGTGCGGTGCCAGGTGGCGGGGCCAACACCGACTGCGACGGGCACGGCACGATCGTCGCGGGGATCATCGCCGCACATTCCGACGAGAACACCGGCTTCGTCGGCGTGGCCCCTGATGCCCAGATCATGTCCATCCGGCAGTCTTCGAAGCTCTACCAGTACCGGCAGGAGAAGAAGACCATCGGCGACACCGAGACGATGGCGCAGGCGATCCAGTTCGCGGTGAACCAGAACGTCGACGTCATCAACATCTCGCAGTCGTCGTGCCAGACGATCGCCCAGGCCAGCAACCCGGCCGACCGGTTCAACAACGAGCTGCACCAGGCGGTTGCCAACGCCTACCGGAAGAACATCGTCGTGGTGGCCGCGGCTGGCAACGCGGACGGCACCTGCCAGAAGAACCCGTCGGGCAGCCCGACCACTGCGGTGCTGCCCGCCTGGTTCGACGACTACGTGCTGACCGTCGGCTCCGTCGGACAGCAGGGCCAGCCGTCAGAGTTCACCGTTCCCGGCCCGTGGGTGGACGTCGCGGCGCCGGGCGAGAACCTGATCTCACTCGACCCGGGCAGCGGCGGCAGCGGCCTCGCCAGCCAGATCGCGGCGGGCGCGGACGGGCAGATGCAGCCGATCCAGGGCACCAGCTTCGCCGCACCATACGTCTCCGGTCTCGTCACCCTGATCAAGGAGAAGTACGAGAAGGCGGGCAACCCGCTCAACGCCCGTCAGATCATGGACCGGATCAAGGCGACCGCGATGCACCCGGGCGGCAACAACGGGCGCAACGACATCGTCGGCTACGGCATGATCGACTTCATGGCGGCGCTGAATGACATCGTGCCGCCCGAGCACGGCAAGCTGCCCGCGCCGATGAAGCCGACGCGCCTCAGCGCGGACGTGATCCCGCAGAAGGACTACCCCGCCCTGCTGGTCGCCCTCGGCGGCTCCGTCGGTGGCGTCGCCGCGGTGATCTTCACGGCGTTCCTGGTGAACGCGGTGCGCAACGTCCGCCTGCGGCAGGCCGAGGCAGCGGCCAAGACCAAGTCGCGGCGCGAGTAGCGCCACATGCGAAGAAGGCCCGGTGTCTGTCCACGTGGGACCGGCACCGGGCCTTCTCACATCGGCCTGGAACGAGGAAGGCCCGGGACTCTCCGCTGTGGAGGGTCCCGGGCCTTCTCTTCGTCTCAGATCTTCGGGGGCGGGGCGTCGCCGACGCCTGCCGAGCCGCGCTTGGGCGGCATCGGGGGCTTGGGCAGCGGCTTCGGCTTCGCGGGCTGCTTCTCGGACTCCTTGGCGTTGTTGGGGTCCTCGCCGAACACCGCGGGCGGGGCAGACGGTGGGGCGCCGAACAGCTCCTCCGAACTGCTCTTGAGCCTCGACTTGTTCTGGCGCTCCTGGCCGCCACCCTGCGGGCCCATCGCGCCGCCCATCATGCCCATCGGCATCATGCCGCCGGCCATCCCGCCGCCCGCGGCGGCCGCGGCCCCGCCTGCGGCGGCCCCGCCGCTCGCCGCGACGGCGGGCGGCGTCGCCGACGGCTCCGCCGCGCCGGAGCTGCCGCCCGGCTACAGGTCGGGGGCTCCGCCCCCGGTACCCCCCCCCGGCGGCGGGCCGCCGCCCTGCGGCGCTCGCTCCGCCGCCACCGCCGCCGCCAGTGCCCCCACCAGCGCCCGCGCCCTCGGGCGCGGCCGGGGCGGGAGGCACGGGAGGCGCCGGCGCAGCCGCCGGCGGTGCGGGCGGCTCGGGAACGGAGGGCTGCCAGTTCTGGGCGGGCATCCGCTTGTCGAACTGCAGCTCGCCGATCTCGCGGCCGGACTGGAGCTCGTCGCAGAACCGGGCGAAGGCACCGAAGACGTCCTCGACCGCCGAGAACAGCTCACCCGCCGGCCCTTCCAGGTCCTCCAGGTGCTTGCGGGCCCGCTGGTCACCGTCGACCGGGACGACGAGCGCCTGCGACACCGCGTCGGCGGTGTCGGTGACGGTCTGCCCGATGTCCTCGACGAGCGCATCGACGGCGTCGGCGGTGTGGTCGAGGGCCTCGGCCAGCGCCCGCATCGCGTCCACGACGTCGTTGCCCGCCAGCCCCGTTTCCCGCATGTGCGCGAGGAAGGCGTCGGCATCGGCGCCCTGCCACGACTTGTCGATGCCGCCGAGCTTTCCCGCCACGCCCTGCGCGGACTTCTCCACGAGGTCGGCGGTCCGGCGCCAGACCAGCGCCGCCTCGCGCAGGGCGTCGACGCGCCCGACCGCGTCCTCGAAGCGCTCGCGCACCGGTTCCGGCGCGTCGAGCTCGGCCGCGACCCTCGTCAGGTACTCGAGGTGCTGCGAGACCTCGGCGGCGATTCGCCGTGCGCTCAGCATCGTCACCACTCCTGCTTCCGGGCGATGTCGCGGGCGTTGTCGTCGTCGCCGCCGGTGTGGAAATCCACGACCTGGCGCAGTTCGTCACCCGCGCCGGTCAGGACCTCGGCGGCGCGGTGCGTCTGGTCTTTGAGGAGGGTGGCCAGCCGCTGGTAGGACTCCACCGCTCCGGCCCGGCGGCCCAGCTC